>NZ_LT906479.1:1532345-1838814 GCF_900187015.1 Serratia ficaria
ATGGCCGCGGGGCGGCTCACCGCCGGGATGATGCTGTCGCATCACTTTGAGTTCGCCACCCTGGCGCAGCATTACGAAGCGCAGGTGATCAATAACACGGCGTTGATTAAAGGCGTTATTCGCTTTTAATCCCCGGTTGTCCTCCGGCTGGGGGAGCGCGACACGCGTCATTTCCCAGCCATAAAACCATCATCCAGATGTCATAAACTTATTCGTTAATAGGTGCCCATAATGATTAGCCACTGAAATCAGAGAAATCATATGGCTCAGGCACTGTTAAAACTTGCACAAACCGACTTTCCAGGGCAGCAACCGCTATCGACACGCAAGGTCTTGTCGGTAAAAGGCTTGGGCAAAGCCTATAAAGCGCAGCAGCGGGTGCTGGACGACATCAACTTCGATCTGCACGCCGGCGAGTTCGTGGCGGTGATCGGGCGCTCCGGCGCCGGCAAATCCACCCTGTTGCACACCCTGAACGGCACCATCCCTTCCAGCTGCGGCGAGATGCTGCACTTTGAAGACGACGGCGTGGCGCAGGACATCGCCCAGCTTTCCGCCCGCCAGATGCGCCAGTGGCGCGCCCGCTGCGGCATGATCTTCCAGGATTTCTGCCTGGTGCCGCGGCTGGACGTGATGACCAACGTGCTGCTGGGCCGCCTCAGCCATACCTCCACCCTGAAGTCCTTCTTCAAACTGTTCGACGACGCCGACCGCGCGCGCGCCATCGAGCTGCTGCAGTGGCTCAATATGCTGCCGCATGCGCTGCAGCGCGCCGAGAACCTGTCCGGCGGGCAGATGCAGCGGGTGGCCATCTGCCGCGCGCTGATGCAGAACCCCAAAATTCTGCTGGCCGATGAGCCGGTCGCCTCGCTCGATCCCAAAAATACCCGCCGCATCATGGATGCGCTGCAGAAAGTCAGCGAGAACGACATCGCGGTGATGGTGAACCTGCACTCGGTCGAACTGGTGCGGGAATACTGCACCCGGGTGATCGGCATCGCCCAGGGCAAAATCGTGTTCGACGGGCATCCGTCGCTGCTGAACGAAAGGATCCTGCACCAGCTGTACGGCGAGGAAGCCAATCAGATCCATTGATTCACTTTTACCTTCACTTTTACCTTTTACACACAAGGCATCGTAATGAAAAAAGTACTGAGTCTGACCCCCCTGATGGCCGGCGCGATGATGGTATTTAATGCTGCCGCGGCGGATGCGCCGAAAGAGCTGAACCTGGGCATTCTCGGCGGGCAAAACGCCACCCAGCAGATCGGCGATAACCAGTGCGTGAAGCAGTTTCTGGACAAGGAGCTGAGCGTCGACACCAAGCTGCGCAACTCTTCCGACTACTCCGGCGTGATCCAGGGCCTGCTGGGCGGCAAGATCGATCTGGTGTTGAGCATGTCGCCATCTTCCTTTGCTTCGGTGTACATCAAGGA
The DNA here is from genome assembly GCF_900187015.1 of Serratia ficaria. NCBI lineage: Bacteria > Pseudomonadati > Pseudomonadota > Gammaproteobacteria > Enterobacterales > Yersiniaceae > Serratia > Serratia ficaria. Next base: position 1,533,782 of record NZ_LT906479.1, read on the forward strand.
TCCGAAAGCGGTGGATATCGTCGGCATCGCGGTCGACGACGTCGACCAGTCGCGCGGCTATCACTCGGTGGTGGTGGTCAAAGCCGGCAGCCCGTACCAGAAGCTGGAAGATCTGAAGGGCAAGGCCATCGGCTTCGCCGATCCGGACTCTACCTCCGGCTTCCTGATCCCGAACCAGGCGTTCAAGAAGCTGTTCGGCGGCACGGTCGACAACAAATACGACAACGCCTTCTCCAGCGTGACCTTCTCCGGCGGCCACGAGCAGGACATCCTCGGCGTGCTGAACGGCCAGTTTGAAGGCGCGGTGACCTGGGCGTCGATGATTGGCGACTACAACACCGGCTATACCAGCGGTGCCTTCACCCGCATGATCCGCATGGATCACCCGGACCTGATGAAGCAGATCCGCATCATCTGGCAGTCGCCGCTGATCCCGAACGGCCCGATCCTGGTGAGCAATGCGCTGCCGGCCGACTTCAAGGCCAGGGTGGTTACCGCCATCAAGAAGCTGGATAAAGAAGACCACTCATGCTTTATCAAGGCGATGGGCGGCAAACAGCACATCGGCGACACCACCCTGGCGGAATACCAGAACATCATCGATATGAAACGTGAACTGACCAAAGGCGACCGTTAATTCCCGACCTTGCGTCCTCCAAGGGGCCCGGCGCGCCGGGCCTCTCGTGCCATAAAGATGGAAGACTATTTTGAATAGCGATTTTGCACAGTATTACCAACGGATCCGCGGCAAGCAAAAGCGTGAAGCGCTGCTGTGGTCGCTGGGGCTGGCGGCGCTCTATCTGGGCGCCGGCAACCTCGCCGAGTTCAACCTGCACACCGTCTGGCTGTCCATGCCCCACTTCTTCGACTACCTGGCGGAAACCGTCCCGACGCTGCACTGGCGCCTGCTGTTCGCCGACGGCCATACCGAAGGTTCGCTCGCCTACTGGGGTTATCGCCTGAATATCCAGCTGCCGCTGATCTGGGAAACGCTGCAGCTGGCGCTGGCGGCGACCATTCTGTCGGTGATGGTGGCCGGGGGGCTGGCGTTTTTGGCGGCCAACAATACCCACAGCCCGGCGTCGCTGCGCTGGGGCATTCGCACGCTGGTGGCGTTTTTGCGCACCATGCCGGAGCTGGCGTGGGCGGTGATGTTCGTGATGGCGTTCGGCATCGGCGCCATTCCGGGCTTTCTGGCGTTGGCGCTGCACACCATCGGCAGCCTGACCAAGCTGTTTTATGAATCGATTGAGACCGCCTCCAACAAACCGGTGCGCGGGCTGGCGGCCTGCGGCGCCACGCCGCTGCAGCGCATGCGTTTCGGCCTGTGGCCGCAGGTGAAGCCGGTGTTTTTGTCCTACAGCTTCATGCGGCTGGAGATCAACTTTCGCCAGTCGACCATTTTGGGGCTGGTGGGGGCGGGCGGCATCGGCCAGGAGCTGATGACCAATATCAAGCTCGACCGTTACGATCAGGTCAGCATGACGCTGCTGCTGATCATTCTGGTGGTTTCGCTGCTGGATTACGCCTCGGGCGAATTGCGCAAGCGGGTAGTGGAGGGGAAAAAATGATGTCAGGGCCTGCGGTGTCGGCGGCAACGCTGCACCAGTTGAAGCAACAGCATCCGGAGATTTTCTCCCAGCAGCGGCGCTACCTGCGCACGCTTGGCGTGGTGGCGGCGGCGATCGCGCTGTATTACCTGTTTTTCTTTCAGTTCTTCGGCATTGCCTGGCCGCAGTTCATCAACGGTTGCCAGCAGCTGGGGCGTTACTTCGTGCGGATGTTCGTCTGGCATGATTTCGCCAACTGGCCGTTCATGTACTACTTCCAGCAGATCGGCATCACCATCGCCATCGTGTTCGCCGGTACCTTGACCGCGTCGCTGATTGCGCTGCCGCTGTCGTTCTTCGCCGCGCGCAACGTGATGTCGACGCCGCTGTTGCGGCCGATATCGCTGGTGGTGCGCCGGCTGCTGGACATTTTCCGCGGCATCGACATGGCGATCTGGGGGCTGATTTTCGTGCGCGCCGTCGGCATGGGGCCGCTGGCCGGGGTGCTGGCGATAGTGATGCAGGACGTCGGGCTGCTGGGCAAACTGTACGCGGAAGGGCACGAGGCGGTGGACAAGTCCCCCAGCCGCGGCCTGACGGCGGTCGGCGCCAACGGCCTGCAGAAGCACCGTTACGGCATTTTCACCCAGTCGTTCCCCACCTTCCTGGCGCTCAGCCTGTACCAGATCGAATCCAACACCCGCTCCGCCGCGGTGCTGGGCTTTGTCGGCGCCGGCGGCATCGGCCTGGTGTACGCGGAGAACATGCGGCTGTGGAACTGGGACGTGGTGATGTTCATCACGCTGATCCTGGTGGGTGTGGTGATGATTATGGACAAGCTGTCGTCGATGCTGCGCAATAAGTACATTATCGGCGAAGATATCCCGCTGTATCGGCAAAAAAGCCAAATCGATTGAGAAACCCCTTGCCGATCCCTATACTGCCGCACATATTCCAAGTATGGCGGGTATAGGGCGTGTTTTTCGGTTCACACTGCGCGCCTCTTCCCGGTTTACAAGCTAAAGGCAATTTAACTCCATGATTAACAACGATGTGCTGCGCAGCGTGCGCTACATGCTGAGTATTAACGACGCGAAAATGGTCGAGATTATCAAACTGGATAATTTCGACGTCGAGGTCTCGGCGATGGGCGCTTACGTCATCAAAGAAGGCGAACCGGGGTTTGAAAAGTGCCCGGACGAAGTGATGGCGCATTTCCTGAACGGCCTGGTGTTTTTCAAGCGCGGCAAGGACGACAAATTCCCGGCGCCGGAGATTGAGCTGCCCATCACCAACAACCTGGTGCTGAAAAAGCTGCGCGTGGCGTTCGAGCTGAAAGACACCGATATGCATCAGATTTTCACCGCGGTGGATTTCCGTATCTCCAAGCCGGAACTGAGCGCGCTGTTCCGCAAAGAAGGCACCAAAAACTACCGCCCGTGCGGCGATCAGATGCTGCGTTATTTCCTCAAGGGGCTGGCGCAGCGCATTCGCGGCGCCTAAACCCCCCTCATCCCATCAGGCGCCGTCGCGAGACGGCGCTTTTTTTTTGCACTCTTTTTGTCCGGCCGCTGCGCGCCGCTGGTGCAGGTTTTTTACTTTCGCGTCATAAGTTTTAATTATAATTTATTGAAATCATGAGATTAAAAACTGGCACGCCGGTTGCTCTGTTGAATCCCATCTTGTGTACCAGATGGAATTCAACCCATGACTCAGCCTGTTGATCTCTGCGGTTTCACCCTCGGTGAATGGCAACACCATTATCAAACGTGCCCGGCGGGCGAACGGCTCGCCGGCGTGCGATCCGCGCTGGAGGCGTTGGCCGCCGGCCTGAGCCTGAATGACCGCGCCTGGCTGTATCTGGCTACCCCGGAACAGCGGGAAAGCCAGTATCTGCAGCTGGCGCGGCGGCTGGAAGCGGTCGCCGGCGATCTCAGCCGGTTGCCGTTGTTCGGCGTGCCCTTTGCGGTAAAAGACAATATCGACGTCGGCGGCTGGCCAACCAGCGCCGCCTGCCCGGCGTTCAGCTATCGGGCGCAGGCGGATGCCGCCGTGGTGGCCAACCTGTGCGCCGCCGGCGCGGTGGTGATGGGCAAAACCAACCTCGACCAGTTCGCTACAGGGTTGGTCGGCACTCGCTCGCCGCACGGCGCAGTGGTCAACAGCTTCGACGAACGCTACGTCAGCGGCGGCTCCAGCTCCGGCTCCGCTTCGGTGGTGGCGCGCGGCCTGATGCCGTTTGCTCTGGGCACCGACACCGCCGGCTCCGGGCGCGTGCCGGCCGGTTTCAATAATATCGTTGGCCTGAAGCCGACCAAGGGCTGGTTGTCCAACCGCGGCGTGGTGCCGGCTTGCCGGCTGAACGACGCGGTGTCGGTGTTTGCGCTGACGGTGGCCGATGCGGCGCGAGTGGCCGAACTGGCGGGCGGCTTCGACGCCGCAGATCCTTACTCCCGTTGCAACCCGAACGGCGCGCCGGCGGATATTCCCGCCGCGCCGCGCTTCGCCGTGCCCGATCGGCTGGAGTTTTTCGGCGACGAGCAGGCCGAGCGGGCATTTCACCGGGCGCTGGCTCAGCTGCAGCGCGGCGGCGCCACGCTGGAACCCATCGACTTCACGCCGTTTCGCCAACTGGCGGAGCAGCTCTATTACGGCCCCTGGGTGGCGGAACGTACCGTCGCGGTCGAGGCGATGTTGCAAAACAACCCCCAGGCCATCGATCCGGTGGTGCGCGGCATCGTCAGCAACGGGTTGGCGTACAGCGCCTGCGATGCCTATAAGGCGGAATACCTGCGCGCCGAACTGGCGCGGCAAATCGCGCAGCGGCTGGCGCCGTTCGACGCGCTGGTGGTGCCGACGTCGCCGACCATCCGCACCCTGGCTGAGATGGCCCAGGAGCCGGTGCTGTTCAACTCGCAGTTCGGCACCTACACCAACTTCACCAACCTGGCGGATCTGAGCGCGCTGGCGCTGCCGGCGCCGCTGCGCGAAGACGGCCTGCCCGCAGGCATCACCCTGATTGCGCCGGCCTGGCATGACCGGGCGCTGGCGGCGTTCGGCCAGCGCTGGCAGCGCCGGCAAAACCTGCCGCTCGGCGCCACCGGGCGGGCACTGCCGCCCGAGCCGGCGGCGACACCCTCGACGCAGCATGTGCGGGTGGCGGTAGTGGGCGCTCACCTTAGCGGCATGCCGCTCAATTTCCAGCTGACGCAGCGCGCTGCGGTGCAGGTCGAGCAGACCCTCACCGCGCCGTGCTACCGGCTGTACGCGCTGGCCGATACCCAGCCGCCGAAGCCGGGTCTGGTGCGCGACGCGCAGGGCGCGGCCATCAGCGTCGAACTGTGGGATATCCCGCTGGCGCGCTTCGGCGAGTTCGTGGCCGAAATTCCGGCGCCGCTGGGCATCGGCACGCTGCTGCTGGCCGACGGCCGTCGGGTGAAGGGTTTTATCTGCGAACCCTGGGCGCTGGCAGGCGCCACGGATATCACTGAGTTTGGCGGCTGGCGCGACTATCTCGCCAGCGTTAAGGGGGCATGAACATGTTTACTACCGTATTGATCGCCAACCGCGGCGAAATCGCCTGCCGCGCCATCCGCACCCTGAAGCGTCTCGGGGTGACCAGCGTGGCGGTTTACTCCGACGCCGACCGCAATGCGCCGCACGTGGCCGAGGCCGATCGGGCGGTGGCGCTCGGCGGTGAAAAAGCCGCCGACAGCTATCTGCGCATCGACAAAATCCTGGCCGCCGCGGCCGCCACCGGCGCCCAGGCGATCTATCCCGGCTACGGTTTTTTGTCCGAGAGCGCCGAATTCGCCGACGCCTGCGCCGCGGCGGGCATCGCCTTTATCGGCCCGACGGCGGCGCAGATCCGCGAGTTCGGCCTGAAGCACCGGGCGCGCGAGCTGGCGGCGGTGGCGCAGGTGCCGATGACGCCGGGCACCGGCCTGCTGGACAGCGTGGAGCAGGCGGTCGACGCCGCTGCGCGCATCGGTTATCCGGTGATGCTGAAAACCACCGCCGGCGGCGGCGGTATCGGCCTGACGCGCTGCGATGACGAGCCGGCGCTGCGCGACGCCTACGACAGCGTAAAACGGCTCGGTGAGCAGTTCTTCCGCGACGCCGGCGCCTTTATCGAACGCTTTGTCGATAAGGCGCGCCACGTTGAGGTGCAGATCTTCGGCGACGGCCAGGGCCGGGTGGTGGCGCTGGGCGAGCGCGACTGTTCGCTGCAGCGCCGCAACCAGAAGGTGGTGGAGGAAACCCCGGCGCCGAACCTGCCGGCGGCGACCCGCCAGGCGCTGCATCGGGCGGCGGTCACGCTGGGCGAGTCGGTCGACTATCGCAGCGCCGGCACCGTAGAGTTCATCTACGACGGCGCGCGCGACGAGTTTTACTTCCTCGAGGTCAACACCCGCTTGCAGGTGGAGCACCCGGTCACCGAAATGGTCACCGGCCTGGACCTGATTGAATGCATGCTGCAGGTGGCGGCGGGCGATGCGCTGGACTGGGCGGCGCTGCAGCGCGCGCCGCAGGGGGCGGCGATCGAGGTGCGCCTCTACGCCGAAGATCCGCTGAAAAACTTCCAGCCCAGCCCCGGCGTGCTGACCGAGGTGCATTTCCCCGCCGGAGTGCGCGTCGACGGCTGGGTGGCGACCGGCAGCGAGGTGTCGGCATTCTACGACCCGATGATCGCCAAGCTGATCGTGCACGGGGACGACCGCCGGCAGGCGCTGGAGAAGCTGAGCGCGGCGCTGGACGCTACCCGTCTGCACGGCATCGCCACCAACCTCGATTACCTGCGGCAGGCGATCGCCACGCCGCAATTCACCGCCGGTGAAGTCTGGACCCGCATGCTGGACGGCTTCAGCTTCCAGCCGCACTGCGTCGAAGTGCTGCAGCCCGGCACCTACAGCAGCGTGCAGGACTACCCCGGCCGCCTCGGCTACTGGGATATCGGCGTGCCGCCGTCGGGGCCGATGGACGACTTCGCCTTCCGGCTGGCGAACCGCATCGTCGGCAACCATCCGGACGCCGCCGGGTTGGAGTTTACCCTGCAGGGGCCGACCCTGCGCTTCCACTGCGACGCGGTCATCGCCCTGACCGGCGCCGATTGCCCGGCCGATGTGGATGGCGAACCGGCGGCCTACTGGCAGCCGATCGCCATTCGGGCCGGCCAGGTGCTGACGCTGGGGCGCGCCACCCACGGCTGCCGCACCTATCTGGCGGTGCGCAACGGGTTCGACGTGCCGGTTTATCTCGGCAGCCGCTCCACGTTCGCCCTCGGCCAGTTCGGCGGCCACGCCGGCCGCACGCTGCGGGTGGCGGACATGCTGGCGATCGGCCAGCCGGCGCTGGCGGCCAGCACCACTCCGGCGCCGATCGCCGCGCCGCAGGCAATGGACGCCAGCCTGATCCCGCACTACGACAGCCTGTGGAATATCGGCGTGTTGTACGGGCCGCACGGCGCGCCGGATTTCTTCACCCCGGCGTCGATCGAGCGGTTTTTCGCCGAAGAATGGCAGGTGCACTACAACTCCAACCGCCTCGGCGTGCGGCTGGCGGGGCCGAAACCCGACTGGGCGCGGCAGGACGGCGGCGAAGCCGGGCTGCACCCGTCCAACGTGCACGACTGCGAGTACGCGATCGGTTCGGTCAACTTTACCGGCGATTTCCCGGTGATCCTGACCCGCGACGGGCCGAGCCTCGGCGGCTTCGTCTGCCCGGTGACCATCGCCAAGGCCGAGCTGTGGAAGGTCGGCCAGGTCAAACCGGGCGATCGCATTCGCTTCCATCCGATCGGTTTCAAACAGGCGCAGTCGCTGGAGCAGGCGCAGCTCGGCAGCATTGAAGCGCTGGCGGCGGTGAAGGCCATCACCTTGCCGGCGCCGGACCTGACGCCGGCGGCGACCGTTTCCGCCGCGGTGCTGGCGGCGTTGCCGGCGGCGGAAGGGCGCCCGGCGGTGGTCTACCGCCAGGCGGGGGACGGTTACATCCTGATGGAGTACGGCGACAACCTGCTCGATCTGGCGCTGCGCCTGCGCATCCACCTGCTGATGCAGTCGCTGCGTCAGGAGACGATCCCCGGCGTGGCGGAGCTGGCGCCGGGCGTGCGTTCGCTGCAGATCCGTTACGACAGCCGGGCGATCGGCCAGGCCGATCTGCTGCAGCGCCTGCTGGCGCGCGAGCAGGCGCTGGGCGACGTCAGCCAGCTGAAGGTGCCGACGCGCACCCTCTGGCTGCCGATGGCGTTCGAGGACGGCGCCACGCTGGGCGCGGTGGAACGCTATCAGCAGACGGTGCGCTCATCCGCACCCTGGCTGCCGAACAACGTCGATTTCATCCAGCGCATCAACGGGCTGAGCAGCCGAGAACAGGTGCGCGACATCATCTTCGACGCCAGTTACCTGATCCTCGGGCTGGGAGACGTTTATCTCGGCGCGCCCTGCGCGGTGCCGATCGACCCGCGCCATCGCCTGCTGAGCTCCAAATACAACCCGGCGCGCACCCACACCGCCGAGGGCACGGTCGGCATCGGCGGCATGTACATGTGCATCTACGGCATGGATTCGCCGGGCGGCTATCAGCTGGTCGGGCGCACGCTGCCGATCTGGAACAAATTCCTCAAGAACCCGCAGTTCAGCGCCGGTGAACCCTGGCTGCTGCGCTTCTTCGACCAGGTGCGTTTCTACCCGGTCAGCGAACAGGAGCTGGAGGCGCAGCGGGAAGCCTTCCGCGAAGGGCGCGCGCAGGTGCGCATCGAGGACAGCGAGTTCGACTTCGCCGCATACGCGCGTTTTCTGGCGGACAACGCCGCCGACATCGCCGATTTCCAGCGGCGGCAGCAGCAGGCCTTCAGCCACGAAGTGGCGCGCTGGCGGGCCGATGAGGACGAAGCCGAAGCGCAGCTGCTGCCGCCGGATGACGACGAAGAGGAGATTGACGGCTATCTGGTCAGCGCCGATCTGAACGGCAACGTATGGAAGATCCTGGTGGAGCCGGGGCAAAGCGTGGCGGCCGGGCAGCCGCTGATCGTGGTCGAAGCGATGAAGATGGAGCTGGCGGTCACCGCGCCGCGCGCCGGGGTCGTCAAGCGCATCGGCTGTCAGCAGGGGCGGCCGGTAGGGCCGGGGGATGCGTTGCTGTGGCTGGAACACGCCGGTTGATAACGGCGGGCGCGGCGGGCCGCGCCCGCGGAGAGGGTAACCATGCAAATCACCAACAATCGCGGTAAAGCGCGGCCGGAAGGGCTGGCGGAGCGCATTTACCTGCAGCTCAAGGACGACATTTTCGATTTTCAACTGCTGCCGGGCGATCGCTTCAGCGAGAACGAGGTCGCGATGCGCATGCAGGCCAGCCGCACGCCGGTGCGTCAGGCGCTGTTCCGGCTGGAGCGCGAAGGCTATGTCGAGGTGCATTTCCGCAGCGGCTGGCAGGTGCGGCCGTTCGACTTCGCCTATTTCGAAGAGCTGTACGACCTGCGCATCGTCCTGGAGCGCGAAGCGGTGGCCAGGCTGTGCGCCCGCACCGAGACGCCGCCGGCGTTGGCGGCGCTGGGAAAATTCTGGACCGACGATCCGCGCCTGGCGGACGGCAAGGCGGTTTCAGTGCACGACGAACAGTTCCATATGGCGCTGGTGGCGGCGGCGGGCAACGGCGAAATGGCGCGCATCCACCGCGATCTGACCGAGAAGATCCGCATCATCCGCCGGCTGGATTTCACTCAGGGCGCGCGGGTCGACGCCACCTATAACGAACACGCCGCCATCCTGCGGGCGATCCTGCAACGCCAAACCGGAGAGGCGCAAACGCTGCTCACGCAGCATATCGCCGTCAGCAAGGCCGAAGTACGAAAAATAACCCTGCATATGTTGCACCAGGCGCGATCGCGACAACCTGATCGCGCGGAGTGAATTTTCGCTATCCATTTTTTCACACACATCAGGAGTTTGAATTATGCAACGTCGTCACTTCATAAAAGTTTTTGCGCTGTCCGCCAGCGTGCTCGGCATGGGGATGGCCTGGAGCGCGCAGGCCGCCGACACCATCAAGGTCGGCATTCTGAGCTCGCTGTCCGGCACCATGGCCATCTCCGAAACGCCGCTGAAGGACGTGGCGCTGATGACCATCGACGACATCAACGCCAAGGGCGGGGTGTTGGGGAAAAAATTGGAGCCGGTGGTGGTGGATCCGGCCTCCAACTGGCCGCTGTTTGCCGAGAAGGCGCGCCAGCTGCTGAGCCAGGACAAGGTGGCGGCGGTGTTTGGCTGCTGGACTTCGGTGTCGCGCAAGTCGGTGCTGCCGGTGTTTGAGGAGTTGAACGGGCTGCTGTTCTATCCGGTGCAGTACGAAGGCGAAGAGATGTCGCCGAACGTGTTCTACACCGGCGCGGCGCCGAACCAGCAGGCGATCCCGGCGGTGGAATACCTGCTGAGCGAAGACGGCGGCTCGGCCAAGCGTTTCTTCCTGCTGGGCACCGACTATGTCTACCCGCGCACCACCAACAAGATCCTGCGCGCCTTCCTGCACAGCAAGGGCGTACAGGATAAAGACATCGAAGAAGTTTAAACCCCGTTCGGCTACAGCGATTACCAGACCATAGTGGCGAATATCAAGAAATTCTCCGCCGGCGGCAAAACCGCGGTGATCTCCACCATCAACGGCGATTCCAACGTGCCGTTCTACAAAGAGCTGGCCAATCAGGGCCTCAAGGCCACCGACGTGCCGGTGATCGCTTTCTCGGTCGGCGAGGAAGAGCTGCGCGGCATCGACACCAAACCGCTGGTGGGCAACCTGGCGGCCTGGAACTACTTCGAATCGGTGGACAACCCGACCAACAAGCAGTTCGTCAGCGAATGGAAAGCCTACGCCAAGGCGCACAACCTGCCGAATTACGCCACGGCGGTGACCAACGATCCGATGGAGGCCACCTACGTCGGCATCCATATGTGGGCGCAGGCGGTGGAGAAGGCCGGCACCACCGACGTCGACAAGGTGCGCGCAGCGATGGCCGGGCAGACCTTCGCCGCGCCGTCGGGCTTCACCCTGACCATGGATCAGACCAACCACCACCTGCACAAGCCGGTGATGATCGGCGAAATTGAAGGCAACGGCCAGTTCAACGTGGTGTGGCAGACCGATGCGCCGGTGCGCGCCCAGCCGTGGAGCCCGTACATTGCCGGCAACGACAAAAAGCCGGATCACCCGGTAAAAGGCGGCAAGTAACAGCCGCCATCCCGCGTTAACGCAATGGGCCGGGCACGCCCGGCCCCCGACAGAAGAGGCTGCCGATGCAACTTCCATTTTTCTTTCATTTTCGCCGCTGGCTTTGGCTGCTGTGCTGGCTGCCGCCGTTCGCGCAGGCCGGGCCGGCCGATGATTTCGCGGCGGCCAACCGCACGCAGCAGGCCAGGCTGCTGCAGGCCTGGGCGGCCGCGCCGGACGCCGCGCGGCTGCCGTTGCTGCAGGCGCTGAAGCAGGAAAACGTGGCGATCGACGAAGCCAAACGCGCCTTTGTCCTGCAGGGCGACGGTTATCTGCCGCTGGAGGGGGACGCGGCGCCGGTCGGCACGCCGAAGAAGCTGTGGCTGAACAACCGCCTGCGCATCCTGATTGCCAATGCGCTGTCGGCGCAGCGGCTGGTCAGCGGGGATCCGGCGCTGCGGCTGCAGGCCGCCAGCGCGCTGCAGCGCGAGGCGCAAAGCGACCAGCTGCCGCTGCTGACCCAACGGCTGGCGCAGGAAAAAGACGCCCGGGTGCGCGAGGCGCTGAGCATTGCGCTGGCGAACCTGCAGCTGAGCGACGCCAGCCCGCAGGTGCGGCTTAACGCGGTGCGGCTGCTGGGGGAGTCGGGCGACCCGGAAACCCAGACCCGGCTGCAGGCGCTGAGCGACGCCGCCCACGAACCGGACGCCGCGGTGCGCGCCGAGGCGCAGCACAGCCTGAGCCGCGTGCAGCACCGGCTGATGATCGGCGATCTGCTCGGCCAGGCGTTTACCGGCCTGTCGCTCGGTTCGATCCTGCTGCTGGCGGCGCTCGGGCTGGCGATCACCTACGGCCTGCTGGGGGTGATCAACATGGCGCACGGCGAAATGCTGATGCTCGGCGCCTATTCGGCCTATCTGGTGCAGGGGGTGTTCCAGCAGCTGGCGCCGCAGTGGCTGGCGCTGTACCCGTTGGCGGCGCTGCCGGTGGCCTTCGCCATCACCGCCGGCATCGGCATGACGCTGGAGCGCACGGTGATCCGTCACCTGTACGGCAGGCCGCTGGAGACCCTGCTGGCCACCTGGGGCATCAGCCTGGTGCTGATCCAACTGGTGCGGGTGCTGTTCGGCGCCCAGAACGTCGAAGTCGCCAACCCGGCATGGCTGTCGGGCGGCGTGCAGCTGCTGCCGAACCTGGTGCTGCCGTGGAACCGCATCGCGGTGATCCTGTTCGTGGCGCTGGTGTTGGCGCTGACCTGGCTGTTGCTGAACAAGACGCGCCTCGGCATGAACGTGCGCGCGGTGACGCAGAACCGCGCCATGGCCGCCTGCTGCGGGGTGCCCACCGGTCAGGTGGACATGCTGGCGTTCGGGCTGGGCTCCGGCATCGCCGGGCTGGGCGGGGTGGCGCTGTCGCAGCTCGGCAACGTCGGGCCGGAGCTGGGGCAGGGCTACATCATCGATTCTTTCCTGGTGGTGGTGCTCGGCGGCGTCGGCCAACTGGCGGGGACGGTGGCGGCGGCATTTGGCCTCGGCATTCTCAACAAGATCCTCGAACCGCAGATCGGCGCCGTATTGGGCAAGATCCTGATCCTGGCGCTGATCGTTCTGTTTATTCAAAAACGTCCCCAGGGGCTGTTCTCTCTCAAGGGCAGGGTGATCGACTGATGAGCCAACCATTGACCGTAACCGGCGCCCAGAAGGCGCCGCGGCTGGCGCTGAGCATCGGCGTGCCGGTGCTGCTGGCGCTGTTGATCATGCCGTTTCTGGCGCTGCTGCCGGCGGATCACCCGCTGGCGATCTCCACCTATACCCTGACGCTGGCGGGCAAAATCCTGTGCTACGCCATCGTGGCGGTGGCGCTCGATCTGGTGTGGGGCTATGCCGGGCTGCTGTCGCTCGGCCACGGGCTGTTTTTCGCCCTCGGCGGTTACGCCATGGGCATGTACCTGATGCGCCAGGCGGCGGGCGACGGGCTGCCGGCGTTCATGGCGTTTCTTTCCTGGAACGAACTGCCGTGGTTCTGGAGCGGCACCCAATACTTCGCCTGGGCGCTGTGCCTGATGGTGCTGGTGCCGGGCCTGCTGGCCTTGGTCTTCGGGTATTTCGCCTTCCGCTCGAAGATTAAAGGGGTGTATTTTTCCATCATGACCCAGGCGCTGACCTACGCCGGCATGCTGTTGTTCTTCCGCAACGAGACCGGCTTCGGCGGCAACAACGGCTTCACCGGCTTCACCACGCTGCTCGGTTTTCCGATTACCGCTACCGGCACCCGGGTGGCGCTGTTCCTGGCGACGGTGCTGCTGCTGGCCGCCAGCCTGGCTCTCGGTTTTGCGCTGGCGCGCAGCAAATTCGGCCGGGTGTTGACCGCGGTGCGCGACGCGGAAAACCGCCTGACGTTTTGCGGCTATGATCCGAAAGGCTTCAAGCTGTTTGTCTGGACGCTGTCGGCGGTGCTGTGCGGCCTGGCCGGCGCGCTGTATGTGCCGCAGGTAGGCATCATCAACCCCGGCGAGATGTCGCCGACCAATTCGATCGAGGCCGCCATCTGGGTGGCGCTCGGCGGGCGCGGCACCCTGGTGGGGCCGCTGCTCGGCGCCGGCATCGTCAACGGCGCCAAGAGCTGGTTCACCATGGCCATTCCCGAATACTGGCAGTTCTTCCTCGGCCTGATGTTTATCCTGGTCACGCTGTTTCTGCCGAAAGGGGTGATCGGCTTGCTGCGCAGGAGGAAAACGCCATGAATGGCCAACAGATTACCGACGAGCTGTTTACCCAGCCGCTGCCGGCGGACAAACGCCGCCGGCAAACCGACCCGGTGCTGGCGCTGGATAACATCAACGTCAGCTTCGACGGTTTCCGCGCCCTGACCGACCTGTCGCTACGGATCGGCGTCGGCGAACTGCGCTGCGTGATTGGCCCCAACGGCGCGGGCAAGACCACGCTGATGGACGTGATCACCGGCAAAACCCGGCCGGACAGCGGCAGCGTGCTTTACGATCAGACCGTCGATCTGACCCGCCTGGAGCCGATGCAGATCGCCCGCGCCGGCATCGGCCGCAAGTTCCAGAAGCCGACGGTATTTGAGGCGCTGACGGTGTTCGAGAATCTGGAGATTGCCCAGAAAACGCAGAAATCGGTCTGGGCCTGCCTGCGGGCCAGGCTGAGCGGCGAACAGCGCGACCGCATCGACGAAATGCTGCAAACCCTGCGGCTGGACCGCGAGCGCCACCGGCCCGCCGGGCTGTTGTCGCACGGGCAGAAACAGTTTCTGGAAATCGGCATGCTGCTGGTGCAGGAGCCGCACCTGCTGCTGCTCGACGAACCGGCGGCCGGCATGACCGACGCCGAAACCGAATACACCGCCGAACTGTTCCGCTCGTTGGCGGGCAAGCATTCGCTGATGGTGGTGGAACATGACATGGGCTTTGTGGAAACCATTGCCGATCACGTGACGGTGCTGCATCAGGGGCAGGTGTTGGCGGAGGGCTCATTGGCGCAGGTGCAGGCCGACGAGCGGGTGATAGACGTGTATCTGGGGCGCTGAGGAGCAACCGTTATGCTGCAGGTAAGTGAATTAAATCAATATTATGGCGGCAGCCACATCCTGCGCGGCCTGTCGTTCGAGGCGAGGATCGGTGAGGTGACCTGCCTGCTGGGCCGCAACGGCGTGGGCAAGACCACGCTGCTGAAATGCCTGATGGGCCTGATCCCGGCGCGCAGCGGCGGCATCAGCTGGCGGGGCCAGGCGATCAACGGCAAAAAGCCGCACCAGCGGGTGCAGGCCGGCATCGCCTATGTGCCGCAGGGCCGGGAGATTTTCCCGCGCCTGACGGTGGAGGAAAACCTGCTGATGGGCCTGGCGCGTTTTTCCGGCGCCGAGGCGCGCAGCGTGCCGGAGCACATTTATGCCCTGTTCCCGGTGTTGCGGCAGATGAAGGATCGGCGCGGCGGCGATCTTTCCGGCGGGCAGCAGCAGCAGCTGGCGATCGGCCGGGCGCTGGCCTGCCGGCCGCAGCTGTTGATCCTCGACGAGCCGACCGAAGGGATCCAGCCTTCGGTGATCAAGGAGATCGGCGCGGTGATCAAACAGCTGGCGGCGCGCGGCGACATGGCGATCCTGCTGGTGGAACAATTCTATGACTTCGCCGCCGAACTGGCGGACAGCTACCTGGTGATGTCGCGCGGCAGCATCGTGCAGCGCGGCGCCGGCAGCGCGATGGAGCAAGACGGGGTGCGCGGGCTGGTGGCGATTTGACGTTGGGTCAGCTTAAAAAGGATTGGCTGAGCGGATCTCGGGAATGATGCAGCATTCACCTCCCGCCCCTGCTGTCGAAAATAAATCAGGTGGTTGGCGACGGGCAATACCCATAGACCGGGGCCGATTGCATCGATATTTCTGCCGAGTGGGTGGTGGCTAAGGTTATCGAAAGCCAGATGGAGGTGCAGCTGGAGGCCTTGCTGTATACGCTGCCCAGCGCGCTGGCGCTGCTGGTTTTGATGCTGCAACGCGATTCCCGCCGACCTGCGTTGGCCCGGGAGTGCGAACGCATTACAGCGTTTTGCTCATATACCAGATGCCTATCGAGCCCTGGGCGCTGGTGTAGCAGGTCTCGCCGCAGATCTGCAGCCCCTGGCGCCGGTAAAAGCGCTGGGCGTCGGTGTTGCGCTGCAACACTTCCAGCCACAGCGTCTTTTGCCGGCGGTCGATGGCCCGCTGCTGTACCTGTTCGAACAGGCGCTGGCCATAGCCGCTGCCGGCATAACCCGGCAAAAAATAGATTTTCTGCAGCTCGGCGCCGCGGGTTTGGGTTGGCGCCAGCAGGCTGTCGAGGTTGAGCCGCGCATAGCCGATCAGCCGCTCCGCTTTATGGCAGAGCAGCCAGCAGACGGCGGGATCTTGCAGCGTTTGGCTCACCACTGGCATTGAGAAGTTTTGCGCCAGAAAGGCGGCCAACTCCGCCGGGTAGCGCCAAAGTTCGCCAAAGTGCGCCTGATAGGTGCGGATGCCGATGTCGCTCACCAGAGCGGCGTCGGCGAGGGTGGCCTGGCGGACAGTGAACATCTGGACCCCTTTGAGTAAGAAAAATTACAGCCGTTGTTCCAGATGCCGGTGGGGCACCATCGCCTGATGCAGAACGGCCAGAACGGTAATGCCGGCTGGGCGGCTGCGGTAGTAGATCCTATGGCTGGCGTAAGGAAAACTGCGTATCTCTTCGCCCAAATCGTGAAAGTGGGCTTTACCCGCTTCCGGCATATCCGCCAGATGATGCATGACATCTCTCAACTGCTCAAGATAGCGACGAGATTGTGCTTTGCCCCAGTGCTCGACGGTGAAATGACGAATAGCCAGCAGATCTTGTTGGGCCTGCGGGATGAGGTGAAACGTGGGCATATCAGTCGGTTTCATCGGTGAGCAGATGGTTGAAGAAGGCATCGCCGTCTACCGCCTTACCCGCGTCTTCCTCGGCGGTGGCCTGCGCGATTTTTTGCTGCAGTGCGCGTAATTTGAGATCTTCCAGCGCCTGGTAGTCTTCTACCGACATGACGACCGCGACCGGTTTGCCGTTGCGATTGATTTGGACCGGTTCACGCTGTGCCTTGAGCAGTAAATCGCCGAATTGGGTTTTGGCCTCGTTCGCGGTGAGTGCGTACATTTAATCGCTCCAGTTAATTAAATCGTTCGATTTAACCATTATACGGTGCGATGAAAAAATCACCAATGTTATTCCGGTGTGCAGGTCTCGTTGGACAGATGCTGCGGCGTTTCGCGCCGGAAGCCCAGGCCGATGATGCGGCCGAACAGGCGCGGCAGCCAGCGGCTGTTGCCGACGCGGGTCATCAGGCTGGAGCCGCCGCCGGTGCGGCGTTTTTTCGGCCGGCGCCGGCTCATTTTAATTTGCAGAAACTGGGTGGCCTTGGTGGGGAAGCTGCGGCGGCGTTGCACCTGCCGCAGGTGCTTCAGCTGCAGGCGGTGCTGGCGCAGCGGCGGAATAATGGCGTTGGCGGTGGCCACCGCATCCTGAATCGCCAGGTTGACGCCGACGCCGCCGATCGGCGACATGGCGTGCGCGGCGTCGCCGATGCACAGCACCCCCGGCTTCGCCCAGCGATCCAGACGATCGATGCGAATGCTTAACAGTTTGACCTGATCCCAGCCGGCGATCTCCTGCAGGCGATCGTCCTGAAACGGCGCCACTTCGGCGATGTGCAGCAGAAACTTCTCCAGGCCACCCTGTTGGATCGTTTCAAAGCTGCCTTTGTCGATCGAATAGCCGCACTGCCAGTAGTCACCCCGATCGATCATGATGAAGTTTTGCTTCGGCCCGGTGTGGCCCATCGACCAGGCCGGATCGCCGGGCAGCTTGCCGAGCTTCATCCACAGCACGTCGCGCGGCGAACCGAACGACTGGCTGCTGAGCGCCGCCTGTTCCCGCACCAGCGAATTGCGCCCGTCGGTACCGACCACCAGCTGACAGCGCACGCGTATCGGGCCTGCCGGGGTCTCGGCCAGCACCCCGCATGCCTGGCCGCGATCGTACAACAGCCGGTGCGCCCGCGCCGATTTGATCAAGGTAAAATTGGGGAAAGCCGCGGCCTGTTCCGCCAGAAAGTTGAGAAACTCCCACTGCGGCATGAAGGCGATAAACTTGCAGCGCGTCGGCAGGCGGGTGAAGTCCGCCAGCGTAATGTCGCGCCCGGCGATCTCGGCGTGCAGCGTTTCGGCGCGCTGGTGCGGCAGCTCGAGCAGCGCATCGAGCAAGCCCAGCTGGTGCATGATTTCCAGCGTGGAAGGATGAATGGTGTCGCCGCGGAAATCGCGCAGGAAGTCGGCGTGCTTCTCCAGCACCGTGACGTTAATTCCCGCTCGCGCCAGCAGGTAGCCGAGCATCAGTCCGGCCGGGCCGCCGCCAACGATGCAGCAGGCGGTGGCGTAAGGTGTGATCGCGGATGGTGACATGGCGGTTGGCTCCGAGAGACGATCCGCATCCGGCAGATGGTCATTGAAAATGCAGTATTGATAATGATTGTCAATATCATGTTTGGCTGTCAACCCGCGGCGCAGTGTGGTCAAAAGGAAGACCGGCGCGAAACCCGCAGGGAGGGTATTGAAAGACGTTGACCCGCAGAGCGCGACGCGCCATCTTTAAACGGTAAAATTCGGCATTATTCAGGCTAACAGTTCGCAAAATCAGGATGGTCAGCATGCGGCGAATTACCTTCGATCTCGAGGACTTGCGCAGCTACGTCACCGGCGTTGAGCTGGGCAGCTTCGCCAGAGCGGCGGAGCGGCTGGGGCGCTCAACCTCGGCGGTCAGCGCGCATTTGAAAAAGCTGGAGCAGCAGGTGGGCGCGCCGATCCTGCGCAAGGCCGGGCGCGGCATGGTGATGACCGAGGCCGGCGAAACGCTGCTTGGCTACGCGCGGCGCCTGTTGGAGCTGAACGACGAGGCCGCCGCCGCGGTGCGCGGGCTGAATTTGCAGGGGACGGTGCGGCTGGGGCTGCAGGAGGACTTCGGCGAAACCTTCTTGCCGCAGGTGCTGGGCAGCTTTGCCCGCGCCAATCCCAAGGTGCGCATCGAGGCGCGCATCGCCCGCAACGCCGAACTGATCGAATGGGTGGTGAAAGGCCAGCTGGACCTGTCGCTGGCCTGGGATGGCGGCCTGCGTTCGCCGTTTCATCAGGCGCTCGGGCAGCGGCAGCTGCGCTGGATAGCCTCGCCGAACTT
This sequence comes from Serratia ficaria, assembly GCF_900187015.1. Lineage (NCBI taxonomy): Bacteria > Pseudomonadati > Pseudomonadota > Gammaproteobacteria > Enterobacterales > Yersiniaceae > Serratia > Serratia ficaria. The sequence continues at coordinate 1,552,262 of NZ_LT906479.1, forward strand.
TGACCCGGCGCCCTGGCAGAGCGGGGATGAACCGCTGCCGCTGGTGATGTTCGATGCGCCCTGTCTGATGCGCAGCGCCGCCATCCAGGCGCTGGATGGCGCCGGCATTCCGTGGCGCATCGCTTTTACCAGCCGCAGCCTGAACGGCATTTGGGCGGCGGTCAGCGCCGGGCTGGGCGTGACGCTGCGCACCGACGCCGGGCTGCCGCCGGGCCTGGCCCCGCTGGCGCCCGGCGTGCTGCCGCCGCTTGGCCGACTCGGCGTGGTGTTGCATCGCGCCGAGGATCATCCCTCCGCCGCCATCCAGCGGCTGGCGCAAATCGTGGTCGAGCGGATTAACGGTTAATCCTGTTCGATCGGCTGCCGGCCGCTCAGCGCGCCCCATTCGGTCCAGGCGCCGTCGTACAGTTTGACCTGCGGCGCGCCGAGCGACAGCAGGCCGAACGCCAGCACCGCCGCCGTCACGCCGGAACCGCAGCTGGTGACGATCGGGCCATTGATGTCTACCCCCTTATCGCTGAAGGTTTGCTTTAGCGCCGCCAGCGATTTGAAACGGCCGTTTTCCAGCAGCTCGCCATAGGGAATATTGATGCTGCCGGGAATATGCCCGCGGTGCAGGCCCGGGCGCGGTTCCGGCGCTTCGGCGTAGAAACGCGGCGCGGCGCGGGCGTCCAGGATCTGCACTTCGCTGTTCAGCGCCTGTTCCACCTGCTGCATATTCACTACCGCGTCGGCGTTGAAGCGGGCGTTGAAGGTGCGCGCCGTCGGCTGCGCCGCACCGGTTTCCAAAGGTTGGCCCAGCGCCGTCCAGCCGTTCAGGCCCTCGTCCAGCAGGTAAACCTGCCGCGCGCCGAAGTTGCGGAAGGTCCACCAGCCGCGCGGCGCCGAAAACTGATTGCCCTCGTCATAAAACACGATGCGTCGTTTTTCGCTGAGGCCCAGCCTGCCGGCCGCCGCGGCGAAAGCCTCCGCCGTCGGCAGCATATGCGGCAGATCGGTATTTTTGTCCGCCACGTCATCGATGTCGAAGTACACCGCGCCCGGAATATGGCCGCGTTCGAATTCGGCGAGCATGTCTTTTTTCGGCGTCAGGCCAACCGGGGACATCCTGACGTCGACCACCGCCAGATCTTCATCGTTGATATGTTGCGCAAGCCATTGGGGAGTAACCAGAAAAGGAGAGTTCATCGTCATTGTTCGCCTGTGGTGAAAACGGATTTTCACTATACACCAGGGGGCGAGGGGATGGGGTATGATGAGCGGCATTGGTGGCGGACAATTTGAGGTGGCATGGCTAACGCAAGCTTCGGCGGGGCGAAAATCGCGCTGCGCTGCGACGATCGATTGCTGGTGTATCAACGCGATGACAAGCCGGGCATTCCCTGGCCCGGTCTCTGGGATCTGCCCGGCGGCGGGCGCGAGAACGGCGAAACGCCGCTGCAGTGCGTGCGGCGCGAAACCTGGGAGGAGTTCGGCCTGCTCATCGGCGCGCGGCAGGTCGGCTGGCGGCGGCGCTACGACGGCATTTTCCCCGGCTATCCGCCGACCTGGTTTATGGTGGGCGATATCCGGCCGGAGCAGATCGCCGCCATTCGCTTTGGCGATGAGGGGCAGGATTGGCGGATGATGCCCATCGCGGAGTTCATTCACCATCCGCAGGGCATTGCGCACCTGCAACGGCGGCTGGCCGAATACCTGATACAGCGGGATTAACGGCCGTCCTCATGCGCAATCCGGGCGATCAGCGCCGGCAGTTGACGGTCGGAAAACACCTCGACGCCATGCTGGCGCAGCAACTCGGCGGTGACGCCGCTGCCGGCTCGGGTTTGCCCGCCGAACGTGCCGTCGTAGATGAATCGGCTGCCGCAGGAAGGGCTGCCGTCGGTCAGCAGGGCGAAACGGCAGCCGTGGCGGCGGGCGGTTTCCAGCGCCAGATGCGCGCCGAGCAGGTATTGGCTGGTGACGTCGCCGCCGCCGGATTCGATGACCCGCGCCCGCAGGGCGATCACCGCGGCGCCATCGCCCTGCGGGGTGATTTCCGCCGCGGGGCGCGGGGTGGAAAAACCGGCGGCCAGTTCGGGGCAGCACACCACCAGGCGGCCTTCGTGTCGCCAGCGCTGCAGGGTGGCGTCGATCAGGGGTTTGTCGGATCCGTTGTAGCGAACTTTAAAGCCGGCCAGGCAGGCGCTGAGGAGAATGTTTGACGGCATGATGTCGGTCTCTGTCGCAGTGGCGAAAGCGCGGGCAAACCGCCCGCGCGCGCGGCTTTATGCTAGCAGAATCAGGGCGCGGCTGTCAGCGCCTGGCCGACCATGCCGCCGGCGCCGAATAATATCACTTTCATATCCTGTTCCCCTGTTTGCCCGCCGTGCGCTGAGTACGCCAGCGGTTCGGCGTCAGCGCTTCCCACTGCATAAAGGCGCGGCTGAACGAATTAAGCTCTTCGAAACCCAGCACGAAGGCGATTTCACCCGGCTCCAGGTCGGTGTCCGCCAGCAGTTGGCAGGCGGTGCGATGGCGGGTTTTGTCCAGCAGCTGCTGGTAGCTGTAGCCGTGCTGCTGCAGGCGGCGCTGCAGGGTGCGCGGGCTGACGTACAGCTCGGCGGCGACGCTGTTGACGCTGGGGCGCTGGCCGCGCATGCTGCGGCCGAGGATCGCCATCACCTGCGCCGGCAGGTCGCTCTCTTCGCGCGTCTTGGCCAGCTCGGCCTCCAGCCCCGGCAACAACAGCGCCAGCATGTCCTGATTGTAGGTGATGAAAGGTTGCCGCATCAGCGCGCGATCGAATACCAGCACGTCCAGCGGCGCGTCGAAATGCACCGGGCAGGCAAAATGCCCCGGCAGCGGCGAGGCCGGGTCCCGGCGCCGCGTCAGCTCAATGGCCCGCGGCTGGATGGCCAGGCCGGTGCCGCGGCGGCACAGGGTGGTGATGGAGGCGAACATGGCGTCGATCAACAGCGTCGGCGCGTGGCCTTCGGCCATGATCCAACGGGTATGCAGCCGCACGCTGTCGCCGTCCTCCACCAGCATCAGTTCTTCCGGGCAAACCAGCCGCTTGTAGCGGGCGACCTTCTGCAGCGCCTCGCCCAGAGTGGCGGAATGCAGCGCGGCGACCGAGGCGATGTCGTAGTGCTCCGGCGCCACGTCGCCGCCAAGACGCAGGCCGAAGGCGGCATCGTCGGTCAGGCGGGCGAGGGCGCGCCAGGTAGCGAAGAACTGCCGGGTGGTCAGCCTGATCTTTTCGCGCCGGTCGCTGAGCAGGCCGGCGGGCAGGCCGGCCAACTGGCCGACCCGTTCGATGTCCACCCCCAGCGCCGCCAGGCGAACCGCGAGGGCGCTGGAAACCGGGATTTGATCGCTGCTCACTGCTTGCTCCTTATGATTTTCCCGCCGCCAACTGCCGGCCGAGACCGCGCGAACTGCCGGTAATTAACCATACCTGAGAGTGAGACATGACAACCTTCCTTACCTGCTCGTGGGGTGAGGTTTCACTCTAGAAGGTTAGGCGGTGCGCCGATAATCCCATTGCGCCAAAAGCTAATCCGATCGCGCCAATGTATCGGCCGCCATCAGTTGCTGCACGGTGGCGCCGACCCGCAGTACCGCCTGTTCGATCTCCGCGCTCAGTTTGGCCGCGTAGTTGATGCGCAGGCAGTTGCGGTATTTGCCTGAGGCGGAAAAAATGCTGCCGACGGCGATCTGCACGCCTTGCTGCTCGAGATAGCGATTCAGCCGCAGGGTATCGAACTCTTCATCCAGCTCGATCCACAGCATAAAACCGCCGCGCGGCTGGCTGACGCGGGTGCCGGCCGGGAAGTATTTCATGATCCAGTCGGTCATCCGATCGCGGTTCTGCTGATAGCGGGCGCGCATGCGCCGCAGATGCAGCAGGTAGTGGCCATGGCGAATAAAGTCGGCGATCGCCAGCTGCGGCTGGGTGGCCGTCGAACCGGAGCCAATGTACTTCATATGCAGCACCCGTTCCAGATAGCGGCCGGGGGCGATCCAGCCGACGCGCAGGCCGGGCGCCAGCGTTTTGGAGAATGAGCTGCACAGCAGCACGCGGCCGTCCTCGTCGAACGACTTGATGGTGCGCGGCCGCGGATACTGGTAGGCGATATCCCCATACACGTCGTCTTCGATAATCGCCGCGTCGTGGCGCTGCGCCAGCGTCAGCAAGCGTCGCTTGTTCGCCTCCGGCATGATGTAACCCAGCGGGTTGTTGCAGTTGGGGGTCAACAGGATAGCCTTGACCGGCCACTGCTCCAGCGCCATTTCCAGCGCGGCCAGGCTGATGCCGTCTAGCGGATCGGTCGGGATTTCCAGCGCCCTGATGCCCAACCCTTTCAGCGTCTGCATGGTGCCGTGGAAGCAAGGGGAATCGACCGCCACGATGTCGCCGGGTCGGCACACCGCGCGCAACCCGGCGGACAGCGCCTCCTGGCAGCCGGTGGTGATCATCAGCTGTTCGGCGTCGATGCGGCAGCCGGAATCCAGCAGCAGGCGGGCGATTTGCTCGCGCAGCGCGCTGACTCCCTGAATGCTGTCATAGTAAAGGCTGCGTAAATCACCGTGGCGGGCCGCGTCCCGCAGCGCTTTCATCAACGGCTTCATCGTCGGTTCAGCGATATCCGGCATGCCGCGCCCCAGCTGTATCAGGCCGGCGCGCGGCTTGCTGCGGATCAGTTCCAGCACCTGTTCCCACTGGGAAATATCCACCGGGCGCTGCACCGGCGCGGTAACGGCCGGCAGCGCCGCCGGCGCCCGCCGCGGCCGCACGAAGTAACCCGACTTGGGGCGCGCCTCCACCAGTTGGCGCTCCTCCAGCTGGCGATAGGCCTGTTGCACCGTGCTGATGCTGACGCCGTGTTCCTGGCTCAGCGCGCGAACCGAAGGCAGGCGGTCGCCGGCCGGATACAGACCCTGTTCTATGCGCTGGCTTAGGATGGCGGCCAGCCTGGCGTAGCGTGTCATACAGATGCCTAAAGTAAGGGAAAGGGAATAAAAAAGCGGTACAGATGCTGTTAAAGTAGACCATTCAGATGCGCCGAGACAGCTTTTGTATGGAAAAAATATCGCCTGCGTGAATCTGTATTGTTTTCCCCCGGCGTCGCATCATCAATGCAGGATCACGAAGGAGAAAATGATGATGACACTGTCCGCTGATGGCGCGCCGGCACCGCGCCGGTTACTGTTTTTCCCCTGGCGCCGCTATCTGCTGCGCTACCGCACTCGCCAATCGCTGCTGTTGCTGGACGACGCGCAGCTGGCGGACATCGGCCTGACCCGCGCGCAAGCGCGGCGGGAAGGGCGCAAGGCTTTTTGGCTGGAGTAAGGGCGCGATGCTGAAGCTACTGGGCAAGGCATCCTCGATCAACCTGCGCAAGATATTGTGGACCGGCACATCAGCTGCCGCTCGACGCTGATTTTGAAATAAACGATTCATTTTAGCCGCTCCGGCCGGGGGAGATTGCGAACCGCCCCTGGGCCGTTGCAGCCATCTATCAGCGTTTCATGAACGCCATCACGAATATCATTTTTATGTTATCTCCGGCTTGTTATTGAAATTTATATTTCATATAAACCTGTGTCAGATGGTGCGTTTCATTGTGTGACGCGCCGCCACGTTATGGACATCGGCAACGGGAGAGGGTGATGAAACAGGTACGCGTTGGGTTAATCGGCACCGGCTATATTGGGCGTTGTCACGCCATCGCTTATGCGCAGGCCGCTACGGTATTTCCATTGAAGGGCGAGCTGGTGTTGGCGATGCTGGCGGAGGTGACGCCGGAGCTGGCGGCGCAGCGTGCGGCCGAATTCGGCTTTGCGCGTTCGACCGGCGACTGGCGGCAACTGGTTGCCGACCCGGCGATTGATGTGGTGGATATCTGCGCCCCGAACTTCCTGCATAAAGAGATGGCGCTGGAGGCGATCCGCCACGGCAAACACGTCTATTCCGAAAAACCGTTGGCGCTGGACGCCGCCGACGCGGCGGAGATGGTGCAGGCCGCCCGCGCCAAAGGGGTCAAAACGCTGGTGGGCTTCAACTATATGAAAAACCCCACCAGCCAGCTGGCGCGCGAGATCATCGCCAACGGCGAGATCGGCGACGTGGTGCATTTTTACGGCACCCACAACGAGGATTATCTGGCCGATCCGCGCACGCCGATCGACTGGCACTGCCGCAAAGCCACCGCCGGCCTGGGGGCGTTGGGCGATCTGGCGGCGCACATCGTCAATATGGCGCATTACCTGGTGGGGGACATCGTGGCGGTGTCCGGCGATATGCAGACCATCATCAAACAGCGTCCGGACGCTAACGACCCGACGCGGATGCACCCGGTGGAAAACGAAGATCAGGCCAGCGCGCTGGTGCGTTTCGCCGGCGGCGCGATGGGCACCATCGAAACCTCGCGCATCGCCTGCGGGCGCAAAATGGGGCTGACCTACGTGGTGACCGGCACCAAAGGCACCTTGAGCTACACCCAGGAGCGGATGGCCGAGCTGAAGCTGTACCGCCACGATGAACCGGCGGCGCGGCAGGGCTTCAAAACGCTGCTGGTGGGGCCGCAGCATCCGGACTACGCCGCGTTTTGCATCAGCGCCGGGCACGGCATCGGCTTTAACGATCAGAAGACGGTGGAGATCCGCGATTTGGTCAACGGCATCGCCGCCGGCGACCGCCTGTGGCCGGATTTCGAAGAGGGCTGGAAGGTGTCTTGCGTGCTGGATGCGATTGCCGCTTCCGCGGAGCAGCGGCGCTGGCTGGAGATTAACCGCGACTGACGCGTCGGGATGGCGCTCCCCGGTCGGGAAGCGCCGTTAACCTGGTCAATTAATACCTTAATAAGTTATTAGCCTGCCAGTTTGTTAACTTAATGCGCAATGCTCATGAGTATCGCGCCCGCTGTTTATGACGCGGTCGACTGGAAATCTTCCGCGTCCACGTCGTAGCCAGAGGGCTCCCAGCGAATGCTCAGCAACGCCGCCAGCCCGGCCAGCGGCGCCAGGGCGATCACCCAAAACACCCCGGTGCCCAGCGCTGCGGACAGCACCGGGAACAAGAACAGCGACAGGGTGGAGCTGGAGCGCATCAGCGTTTGGTTGAAACCGACGCCCACGCCGCGCAGCGAGGTCGGGTAGCTCAGCGAAGCGAAGGTCATGCTGTGCGAGCCCGGGCCGAAGCCCTGCCCCAGCAAGAACAGCGCCAGCATGCCGATCGATACCGCCGCCTCCGCGCCGCCGTCCGGCCTGCCGATCAGCGCCAGCCCCAGCAGCGCCGCCAGCTGGAACGCGTAGCCCAGCACGGTCATTTTCCAGGCGCCCACCCTCGGCACCAGCCGCACCGCAATCAGCCCGCCGACAAAGGCGAACAGCAGGTTCAGCGCCAGCGACACCAAAATGGTGCTGAGCATCGACTGCGCCAGGAAGCTGGACAAGATCACCGGCAGCCCGAAGGCCACGGCGTTATAGGCGAACGAGGAGGCGATGGCGATAACCGTGGCCAAAATGGTGCGGCGCAGATAAACCCCCTGCAGCAGCGCGCCGTAGTTGCGCCATGACGCGCGCCGGGCCTGCGCCGGTTTGCCGCGTTCGGCATCCGCGGCCACCACGGCGTTGACGTTATAGGAGCGGCGCAGAATGGCCGCCGCGCCCTCGAGATCGCCCTGGTTGGCTGCCCATACCGGCGACTCGCTCATATAGCGGCTGCGAATGGCGATGATCGCCAGCGCCGGCACCGCGCCGAAACCGAGGATCAAACGCCACAGCCAGTCGGTATGGCTTTCCGGCAATACCGCATACAGCAGCAGCACCAGCAGGTAGGAGATGCTGATCGCCGCATACCAGGTGGGGCACCACATGGCGATGCGCGCCGCCTTGTTGCCGCGCCCGGACAGCTTGGAAAACTCCGCCAGAAACGCCATCGCCACCGGCAGATCGATGCCGACCCCGAGGCCCATCACAAAACGCGCGCCGCCCAGCACCCACTCATTGGGTGCAAAGGCGCAGGCCAGCGCGGCGACCACGAAGAAGAACATATCGGCCATAAACACCCGGTAGCGACCAATCTTGTCGGTCAGGTACCCGCCGATAAAGGCGCCGATGATCGCCCCGAAGGTGATGGCCGAGGCCACCAGGCCGGTGCCGGTGGGCGTCAGGTTGAATTCGCGCGCTACGTCCTTGATGCCGAACGCCAGCGCGCCCAGATCGTAGGCGTCGAGGAATACGCCGCCCAGCGCAATCGCCACCACCACCCGGGCGTTGTTGCGTTTGGCCGCGCCGCCGTTGACCAGCGTCGAGACGTCGGCGGCGTTGCGGAGGAGGACCGCCTCGCCGGGCGGAAAATCTGAATTCCCTGCAGAAAGGGCGCCGGGCGCCGCAATATAACTGGACATGATATTTTTTCTTGGTAGGCAAAAATCCGAGCATAACGGTGCGCCGTCGGCGCTCACCAATTCTTTCTGGTTATAAGCTTACAACCGCAGGTTGTTGAAAAATCATCATGTTAAGAGGAATTTAACCATGCTCCTGGCGGGGATTAATCCCAGCGCAGCACCGCTTTGATCGCCAAACCCGCCTGCGCCTCGGCCAGCGCCCGGTTGATGTCCTGAAACGGATAGAAGCGAATCAGCCGATCGAACGGAAACTGACCGTCCTGCCAGCGGGCAATCATCCACGGGATGAATCGCTGCGGCACGGCGTCGCCCTGGATCACGCTCAATACCCGGCGATCGTGAGAAAGTTTCATCGCCGGGCCGCCGGCCAGGCGCGCCATGCCGCCGCCGGGGCGCAGCAGCGCGCGCGCCAGCCGATCCAACCGCGCATCGCCGCTGGTTTCCACCGCGTGATCCAGCTGCGGAGCCAGCCGCCGCAACTGCCGTTCCAACTGCGGATCTTCGCCGTGCAGCGCGGCGGTGGCGCCCAGCTCGCTCGCCAGCCGCAGGCGCTGCGGATGAATATCCAGCGCGATGATGGGGGCGGCGCGCCGGATGCGGGCCGCCATCAATGCGGCCATGCCGACCGTACCGACGCCGACGATCAGCAGGCTCTGCCCGGCCTGCACGTCGAGGGTGTTGATGACGGTGCCGGCGCCGGTTTGCAATCCGCAGCCGAGCGGCGCCAGCACCGGCAGCGGCAGTTCCTTCGGCACTTTTACCAGGTTGCGTTCGTTCGCCAGGCTGTGGCTGGCGAACGAGGATTGGCCGAAGAAATGGCCATGCAGCGGAGCGGGGTAGCCACTGCTGCCGTCCAGCCGCTGAAACGCAAAGTTGAGCCGCCAGAAGTGCTCGCAGTGCGCCGGGTTTTGCCGCAGGCAGGCCGGGCAGCGGCCGCAGGACTGATAGGACAGCACCACCGCATCCCCCGGCTGCACGCTGCGCACCGCGCTGCCGATCTGCTCGACGATGCCGGCGCCCTCATGGCCGAGAATCGAGCCTGCGGCGGCGCCGGCGCAGCAGCTGAGGTCGGTATGGCAGATGCCGCAGGCCGCCAGCCGCACCCGCACCTCATCCGCCCGCGGCGGCCGCAGCCGCAGCCGGCGAAACGCCAGGGGGGCGCCTTCTGCGCTGACTACCGCCGCCCGATGCGGCCGTGGCTCGTTCATTCGCTTTTGCCCGTTGAGAAGGTGTTTCAGGTCCTTCTGATTATAGTTTCCCCGCCGCACGGCGGGGCAAGACGGCCAGATCGCCGGGCGGCTCATGCAACCAGCTGATTTTTAACTTTGCTTTGCCGCTTTCGTTATTTTGAGCGGCCCTGCGGCTCGCAGATACTGAGGAAAATCCCCTTACGCGAGCCGCAGCATGCCCCTGGAAAAAAGCCACAGCCACTATTTGCACCCTGAACAACGTCAGCGGATCCGGCAGCTTTATCGGCGTTGGTATTGGCGGTTGGAGCTGCCCACCTGGGGGATTATGGCGGCGGTATACGGCGGCTGGTTCGGCGTTGCGCACTATTGGCAGGCGCTGGGCCCCTGGCTCGGCACGCCGCTGCTGATCCTGCTCACCACCTGGTATCTGTCGCTGCAACATGAGCTGATCCACGGCCATCCGACGCGCTGGCCGCGGGTCAATCAGCTGTTCGGCCTGTTGCCGCTGGCGGTGTGGTATCCCTATGGCCTGTATCGCGATTCGCATATTCGGCACCACCGCAACGAACACCTGACCGATCCGCATGAGGATCCCGAAAGCTATTATTTCAGCGAGGCGCAGTGGCGGCGTTTTCCGCGGCTCTTCCCCGTGCTGGCCGGCGTGCGCAATACGCTGGCCGGCCGGGTGGCGCTGGGCCCGGCGTTGGATATCGCCGCCACGCTGGGCCAGGCGCTGAAGGCTGTCGCCGGCGGCGAGCGGCGCACGCTGGCGATGTGGCTGGTGCATCTGCTGCTGCTGGCGGCGGTGCTGCGCTGGCTGCAGGCGCAGGGCGTCGGCGCGGCATTTTATCTGCTGGCCGTCAGCTACCCGGCGCTGGCGCTGACCAAGGTGAGATCGTTTTTCGAGCACCGCGCCGTGGAAGCCCCGCAGGCACGTTCTATTATTAATGAGGCGGGCTGGCCGTGGCGGCTGCTGTTTCTCAATCTGAACTATCATTTAGTACACCATGATCTGCCGGGCCTGCCGTGGTACGGTTTACGCGAGGTGTATCTGGCGGAGCGCGGCGCCTATCGGCAGCGCAGCCAGGGATTCGTGGTGCAGGGCTATGGCGCGTGGGTGAACGATTATGCGTTTACGCCCATCGACGTCGGGGTCCACCCGTTCAGCGGCGGCGAGCCGCCTGAACAGCCGCCGGGCGATGGCGAAGCCTGGCCGGCGGAGACATTAATTGCGCGATGGAAGCGCGCTTCTCAAGATTTTCCAACCGATCTGGCCAAATAGCCGGAAAGCACACAACCAGAGGAAAAGTATGGCAATCACCCCATCACGCGGACGTTTCTTTGCACTGGCGCTGACCCTGCTGGCCGCCAGCGGCCTGGCGCAGGCGGCGGACTCGGTGCGCGTCGGTTCCAAGATCGACACCGAAGGCTCGCTGCTCGGCAACATCATCGTGCAGGTGCTGGAATCCAACGGCATCAAGACCACCAACAAGCTGCAGCTCGGCACCACCAAGGTGTTGCGCGGGGCGATCGCTTCCGGCGAGATTGACCTGTATCCGGAATACACCGGCAACGGCGCGTTCTTCTTCTCCGATGAGAAAGATCCGGCGTGGAAAAACGCTCGGGCCGGATTCGAAAAGGTGAAGCAGCTCGATTACGACAAAAATAAAATCGTCTGGTTGGACGCTGCGCCGGCCAACAACACCTGGACTATCGCCATTCGTCAGGACGTGGCGGACGCCAACCATCTGAAAACCCTGGCCGACCTTGGCAAGTGGATCAGCGGCGGCGGCAAATTCAAGCTGGCGGCGTCGGCGGAATTCATCGAACGCCCGGATGCGCTGCCGGCGTTCCAGAACGCCTACGGCTTCAAACTGAATCAGGATCAGCTGCTGTCGCTGGCCGGCGGCGATACCGCGGTGACCATCAAGGCGGCGGCGGAACAGACCTCCGGCGTGAATGCGGCGATGGCCTACGGCACCGACGGCCCGGTGGCGGCGCTGGGTTTGCAGACGCTGGAGGATCCTAAAGGGGTGCAACCGATTTACGCCCCGGCGCCGATCATTCGCGAAGCGGCTCTGAAGCAGCACGCCAATATCCCCGAGTTGCTGAAGCCGGTCTTCGCCTCGCTGGACGGCCCGACGCTGCAGAAGCTCAACGCGCAGATTGCGGTGGAGGGCCAGGACGCCAAACAGGTGGCGGCCGCTTACCTGAAAGAGAAAGGGTTTGTTAAGGGATAGCGCTGAGGCTCCCCCTCTTCCGCCGGAAGAGGGGGAGAACAGGGCCCATTTGTTATGGAGCCGGAGAGTTTCTTTGATTGCCGTAAATAACCGCGTATTACTGACACTGTTTATCCTGTTGCTGCTGGCCGCGTTTGGCCTGCCGTTCCTCAGCTATGCCCCCAATCGCCTGCTGTCGGGCAAAAGCATTTCCCTGATTTCCCTGTTGCACGGCCCGGCGCTGTGGCTGCTGCTGCCGATGCTGGCGCTGGCGATCCTCAGCCTGCTGCGGCCGCTGCGCCGCCGGGCCTGTTTGACGGCGCTGGCCGCCTGCGGTTTGCTGACGCTGACCTTCTGGCTCAGCGGCCACGCCGCCGGGCAGTTGGCGCAGCAGGGCTCGCGGCTGGCGCGCACCTCCTGGGGCAGCGGCTGCTGGCTGATGATGGCGTTGAGCCTGTTGATCGCCGCCGATGCCATGACGCGCATCACCGCTTCGCACCTGTGGCGCATTCTGGGCAATACGCTGGCGGTGCTGCCGACGGCGGCGCTGCTGTTCAGCCATCAGCTCGATCAGCTGTCGCTGCTGAAGGAATATCACAACCGGCAGGACGTGTTCGACGCCGCGCTGTGGCAGCATCTGACCATCCTGCTGGCGACGCTGGCGCCGGCGTTGGCGATCGGCGTGCCGCTGGGGGTGCTGTGTTTCCGCTCCGAACGCTGGCAGACCCCGATATTCTCTACGCTCAACATCATTCAGACCGTGCCGTCGATTGCGCTGTTCGGCCTGCTGATTGCGCCGCTGGCGGGGCTGGCGACGGCGGTGCCCTGGCTGGCGGAACACGGCGTCAGCGGTATCGGCATGGCGCCGGCGATAGTCGCCCTGGTGCTGTATGCCTTGCTGCCGCTGGTGCGCAGCGTGGTGGCCGGGCTGCAGAGCGTGCCGGCCAGCGTGATTGAATCCGCGACCGGCATGGGGCTGACCCGCGGGCAGATTTTCCTGCGGGTGCAGTTGCCGTTGGCGCTGCCGCTGTTTCTGACCGGGGTGCGCATCCTGGCGGTGCAGACCGTCGGCATGGCGGTGGTGGCGGCGCTGATCGGCGCCGGCGGCTTTGGCGCCATCGTATTCCAGGGGCTGCTCAGCAGCGCGCTGGATCTGGTGCTGCTGGGGGTGATCCCGGTGATCCTGATGGCGGTAATCGTCGATTCGCTGTTTAAATTCATTGTTTCAATTTTGGAAGTGTCGCGCCGATGATTCACTTTGACCATGTCAGCAAGATTTTTCAGGGCAAGCCGGCGGTGGACGACCTCAGGCTGCAGATCGCCGAGGGCGAATTCACCGTGTTGATCGGCACCTCGGGTTCCGGCAAGTCCACCACCCTGAAAATGATCAACCGATTGATCGAGCATGACGCCGGCAAGATTTACTTTGCCGGTGAAGAGATCCAGAAATTCAAACCGCAGGATCTGCGGCGCCGCATGGGCTATGCGATCCAGTCGATCGGCCTGTTTCCGCACTGGACGGTGGAGGAGAATATCGCCACCGTGCCGCAGCTGTTGAAATGGCCGCGCGCGCGCATTCGCGATCGGGTGACCGAGCTGCTGGAGCTGCTGCATCTGGAGCCGGAACTGTTCCGCAGCCGCTATCCGCATCAGCTGTCCGGCGGGCAGCAGCAGCGGGTGGGGGTGGCGCGCGCGCTGGCCGCCGATCCCGAGGTGCTGCTGATGGATGAACCCTTCGGCGCGCTCGATCCGGTGACGCGGGCGGCGCTGCAGGCCGAGATTGCGCGCATTCACCAGCTCTCGGATCGCACCATCGTGCTGGTCACGCATGACATCGACGAGGCGCTGGGGCTGGCGGACCGCATCGTGCTGCTCGATCAGGGGCGGGTAGTGCAGCAGGGTACGCCGCTGGAACTGTTGACCGAGCCGGCCAATGACTTCGTGCGCGATTTCTTTGGCCGCAGCGATCGCGGCATCAAGCTGTTGGCGCTGGGCAGGGTCGCCGAACGGGTGCGGCCCGGCGTCGCCGAAGGCGAACCCATCGCCGCGGCCATGAGCCTGCGCGAAGCGCTGTCGGTATTCGTGGCGCGCGGCAGCGATCGCCTGCCGGTGGTGGGCGAACGGGGGGAGGCGCTGGGGGTGCTGCACTTTACCGATCTGATCGCCGACAAGGCGCTGTCATGAGCCGGCAACAGGCGCCGCAGGGCGCGCGTCGGCTGCGCCGGTTACGCGATCCGCTGCCCTGGACGCTGGCGCTGTTGTTGGCGCTGGTGTTCGGCATGACGCATTTGCACGGCCTGTTCGCCGCCTGGTTTCCCGATCTGGAACGGCCGGTATATCAGCAGGACAGCTTTATTTCGCTGGTGGGCGCCCACCTGTCGCTGGTGGCGGTTTCCAGCCTGATCGCCGTGGCGATCGGCGTGGCGGCGGGCGTCGGCGTTACCCGCCGCGCCGGGAAGGAGTTCCGCTCGCTGGTGGAGACCCTGGTGGCGGTGGGGCAGACCTTCCCGCCGGTCGCGGTGCTGGCGGTGGCGGTGCCGGTGATGGGCTTCAGCGAGCAGCCGGCGATCATTGCGCTGGTGCTGTACGGCCTGCTGCCGATCCTGCAGGGCACGCTGGCGGGCATCGAGTCGGTACCGGCTTCCACGCGTGAAATCGCCCGCGGCGTGGGGATGAGCGCCTGGCAAATTTTATGGCGCGTCGAGCTGCCGCTGGCGGCGCCGGTGATCGTCGCCGGCATTCGCACGTCGGTGATCATCAACATCGGCACCGCCGCCATCGCCTCCACCGTCGGCACTAAAACGCTCGGTTCGCCGATCATCATCGGCCTGAGCGGGTTTAATACCGCCTATGTGATCCAGGGGGCGGCAGTCGTGGCCCTGCTGGCTATCATTACCGACATGCTGTTCGAACGTTGGGTTCGTTATCTCACCGCCTGGCGTCAGCAGACGCTGGCCACTTCTTCAGCGGGGTAAGGGCAAATGAGGCAGGTATCTTTACCGATGTACGGCGTCGGCCATCAGCAGGCCGAGTCTTTCTGGCGGGTGCTGCGCGGCAAATTGCTGCAGCTGGGGTTGGAAGCGCTGCCGGAGCAGCTCAGTTGGCCGGATAACTTGGCGCAGCACTGGCAGCGCGACGATCTGCTGCTCAGCCAGACCTGCGGTTACCCGCTGGTCAGCACGCTGCCGCAGGTGCAGCTGGTCGGCACTTATCATTACCGCGTAGAAGGCTGCGACGGCCCGAACTACCGCAGCTGGCTGGTGGTGCGCGCCGAGGATCCCGGCGAGCGGCTGGCCGATTTTCGCGGCCGGGTGGCGGCTTACAACAGCACCGATTCGCAGTCCGGTTACAACGGCCTGCGCGCGCTGGTCGCGCCGCTGGCCCAGGACGGAAAGTTTTTTGGCAGCGCCATCGCCTCCGGCGCGCACTATCAGTCGCTGAAGCTGATCCAGAGCGGGCAGGCGGACATCGCCGCCATCGACAGCATCAGCATGGAGCTGCTGCGCCGCGCGCAGCCGCGGGCGCTGGACGGTTTGAAAATTATCGGCCGCACCGCGGCGGTGCCGGGCTTGCCGCTGATCACCTCGGCAAGCACGCCGCCGGAACAGCTGGAGATACTGCGCGCCGGCGCCAGGGCGATGCTGGACGAAACGATCGGCGACAGCCTGCTGATCGGCGATTTCAGCCTGGTGCCGCGTTCGGCCTATCAGGCGATCAGCGCGCTGGAGCAGCAGGCCGCGGCGCAGGGCGTAACGGCGCTTTAACGCTAAGCAAGGTTGCTGATCTGCCGCCTAGACAGCTGGGCCAGTTGGCGCTCATCGCTTTTTCAGCCGCGGGAGAGCAGCCCAGCGCAGCGCCATGTACGGTGGCGCTGGCGGTACGGGGGATTACTTGGCCTGAAGGCTGTCTGCCGGCGCCTGAGTGGCGGAGGCGTCGCTGGCGGCGGTTTCTTCTTGCGGCGTGGTGGAACGGGTGTAGATGTTCAACCCGGCGAGGAATACGCCGCCCAGGGAACCGAAGGCGCACAGGGCGATGACGACGACGAACGCTTTTTTCAGCATAGGAATGATTTCACGGTTGCTCGGAACAGCGGGAATTATAGACCCTTCGCCGGGTGAAACAAGAATCGTTTTTAACGGCGGCCCGCAGACCGCCATTTTGGTCACCGTTTTTCACATTCCACCGATCGCACGCCGGCCGGGCGGGCGAACAGGTATTTCCCCAGCGTCACCAACACCACCGCCGCAACGATAATCACCAGCGCCATCCATTCACGCGGCGCCAGAGATTCGCCGGCGAAGCCGATGCCGAGCAGCACCGCAACCACCGGGTTAACGTAGGCGTAGCTGGTGGCGACCGCCGGCCGCACGTTCTTCAGCAAGAACATGTAGGCGCTGATCGCCAGCATCGAGCCGAAGATTATCAGATACCCCAGCGCGAAAAAGCCGCCGGCGCCTGGCATCTGGCCGAGGTGCTCGCCGCTGAGCCGGCTGGCGACCAGCAGCACCGCGCCCGCCACCAGCATCTCCGCCGCCCCGGCCATGGGCCCGACGGGCAACGAAATGCGCGATCCCAGCACCGAGCCGAAGGCCCAGCTGGCCGAAGCCAGCAGGATCAGCAGCGCGCCGGTCGGATTGCCGACCAGGTTATTGCCGGTATTCAACAGCACGATGCCCACCAGCCCCAGGGCGATGCCCGCCCATTCCAGCCGGGTATTGCGCATGCCCCACAGCAGGCTGAAACACAGGGTGAACAGCGGCACGGTGGCGACCATCACCGCGGCGATGCCGGAGGGCACATGCTGATGCTCCGCCACCGTGACCAGGCCGTTGCCCACCGCCAGCAGCAGAATGCCGATGGTGCCGGCGGCCAGCCACTGCTTCGGCGTCGGCAACGCATGGCCGCGCAGCGCCAGGAAGCTGAACAGCAGGATGCCGGCGGTCAGAAAGCGGATGCCGGCCATCATCAGCGGTGGCCAGCTTTCTACGCCCAGACGAATCACAAAGTAGGTGGAACCCCAGACAATATATAACGTAAACAGCGCCCCAACCAACGGCAGGACGTTACGGCTATTTTGGCTCAGCATGGATGTTTATTCTGCAGGGAAGGTTATTATTAGAGGACTCAGTAAACCCGATCGGACAGCGAATAAGCAACGGCTTTGCGAACTTTTTTTGCCGGGGCGAAGGCCATTAACGGCCTTCAGAACCCGCTCTTTTTCAACTGCAGCCAACTCACCGCCGGCAGATAAACCGACCCGCCGATGGCGAGCAGCAGCAGCATGATTTCCGGCGGCACGCCCGGCTGCAGCGTGCCCAGCTTCCAACTGACGGCGTAGGCGAAAGGCCCGACGACGGCGCCTGACACCGCCAACGGCCAGGGGGCGGCTCTGACCACCTCCAGCACCCAGCTCCACCAGCAGCCGAAGCCTACCCACAGCGCGATCACCCACAGCGGCAGGCCGATATGATTGTGGTAATGCAGCACGCCGCTGTAGCTCCACAGGCCATCCATGCCGATGCCGCCGAGGGCGGCGATCAACGCGCCTTTGCGCCGGGAGCCGGGGGTGAAGATCAACGCCAGCGCGGCGCCGGCCAACAGAATGCCGTTGAGCCGGTCGTGGGTCAGCAGCGCCAGCAGCCAGCAGACGCCGAGCCCCAGCGTCGCCAGCCAAAATCCGGCATGAGGTTTCATGGCTCTTCTCTCGTTGACGGGTTAATGCGTTTCATTGCCGCGATCCGCTTTTACGATACGGAAATGCGGTAGGCGCAGCGGCGCGCGCCGGCCAGAATGTGCTCGGAACGTTCTACCTGCGCCTGCAGCACTTCGGCAAAAACGCTCAGCTCCGCGCGGCAAAAGCCCTGACAAACGGTGGCGGCGGCGCAGATTGGGCAATGGTTCTCCACCAGCAGGTAAGAGCCGTCCTCCTGCTGACGCCATTCGGCCATGTAGCCTTCGCGGCTGCGGATGGCGGCCAGCCGCGCGACGCGTTCCTGCAGATCGGTGGCGCCGATCATCGCCTGCTTGTAGTTGATGCGGGTTTCCTGCTCGCGGGTGTCGATCAGCAAATCGACCGCTTGCTCGCCCAGTTTGTCGCGCACGGTACGCAACAGCTGGACCGTCAGTTCGGCGTGGGTGTCCGGAAAACGGGCGTTGCCGGCGACGGTCAAATGCCACAGCTGCACCGGGCGCCCGACGCCGCGCGTTTCGGCGACCGCTTCCACCAGGCCTTCTTTCGCCAGCTTCACGAACTGCTGCCGCGCCGCTTCACCGGTGGTGCCAAGGACTTTTCCTGCCTCTGAGGCTTGCTGCGGGCCGCGGGTTTTCAACAGCGTCAGCAAACGGTCGCTGACCGATTGTGCTGTGCTTACGCCATTTTCCAAGTTTATTCTTGACATATTTCTCCGCCTCGCCCTAATTTATTCCAAGATAACTCTTGTTAAATTTAGCGCAATATCACCCTCAACTCAATGCCATTACTCTGAAAACAGGACCACCACCGTGATAACCAACGATGATAGCCGCTGGAGCGATCTTTTTTCCGGCAAAAACGCCGCCAGTGCGATCGCGCTCTCACTCGGCGTTGCGCTGCATGCGATCAATATCCTGGTCGCCACCACCATTCTGCCTTCGGTAGTGCAGGATATTGGCGGCCTGGATCTCTACGCCTGGAATACCACGCTGTTCGTGGTGGCGTCGATTCTCGGTTCGGCGCTGTCGGCCCGCCTGCTCAGCGGTTACGGCGCGCGCAGCGCTTATCTGGTGGCCTCGCTGTTTTTCATCGCCGGGGCGGCGCTGTGCGCGCTGGCGCCGTCGATGCCGGTGATGCTGATTGGCCGCACGGTGCAGGGGTTCGGCGGCGGCCTGATCTTTGCGCTCTCCTACGCGATGATTAACCTGGTGTTCGAACAGAAACTGTGGCCGCGCGCGATGGCGCTGATCTCGGCAATGTGGGGCATAGCGACGCTGGTGGGGCCGGCGGTAGGCGGCATTTTTGCCGAACTGCACGCCTGGCGCTGGGCCTTCGGCATTCTGTTGCCGATCATGGCGCTGTACGCCGGCTTTACCTTCATGATCCTGCCGAAAGGCCGGCCTCGGCAGGCGGCGGCGCCGCTGCCGTTGGCCCAGCTGGCGCTGTTGGCGACGGCGGTGCTGGTGGTCTCCGCCGGCAGCCTGGCGGACAGCGCCTGGCTCAATCTGGCGGGCATCGCGCTGTCGCTGGCGCTGATGGCCTGGCTCATGCGGCGGGAGGGGCAGTCGCGCGCCCGGCTGCTGCCGCAGGGCGCGTTGCGACGCGGTTCTGCGCAGGCCTCGCTGTACCTTACCGTTTCGCTGCTGGTTATCGGCATGACCAGCGAGATTTTCGTGCCGTACTTCCTGCAGCTGCTGCACGGCCAGTCGCCGCTGATTTCCGGTTATATCGCGGCCACCATGGCGGCGGGTTGGACGCTGTCGGAAATTCTCAGCTCCGGCTGGCGCGGGGCGGGCATCCGCCGGGCGATCGTCAGCGGGCCGCTGTTTGTGCTGGTGGGGCTGCTGGCGCTGGCCATCCTGATGCCGGTGCCTTCCGGCGGCCACTGGCTGGCGCTGGCGCCGATCGTCATTGCCCTGACGCTGGTCGGGTTCGGCATCGGTTTTGGCTGGCCGCACCTGCTGACGCGCATCCTGCAGGTGGCGTCCGACGCGGACAAGGACATCGCTGGCGCGTCGATCACCACGGTGCAGCTGTTCGCCACCGCCTTCGGCGCCGCGCTGGCCGGCATGATTGCCAACCTGGCCGGGTTGAACGAGCCGGGCGGCGCAGCCGGGGCGGCTTCGGCGGCGCGCTGGCTGTTTTTGCTGTTCGCCCTGGCCCCGCTGCTGGCGGTGTTCAGCGCCTGGCGCTGCGCGGCGATTGAGCCGCCGGAGCGCCGGCGGCAAAACGATCACGTTTAAATTCGCTTGACCAATCCCTTATTTGAGATTATTTCTCTTATATGAGATTTCAACGGTGGGGCTTACACAGTGGATAACGGATTGGACAATGCCGACCTCAGGCTGGCGCAGCGGCTGGCCGATTTGCGCCAGCGGCACGGCTGGTCGCTGGAGGAGCTGGCGCAGCGGACCGCCATCAGCCGGGCGACGCTGTCGAGGGTGGAACGGGGAGAAACCAGCCCGACGGCTTCATTGATGAACCGGCTGTGCGCCGCCTATGGGCTGACCATGTCGCGCCTGTTGAGCGAAATAGAAGACGAGCCGCCGGAGCTGCTGCGCCGGGAGCAGCAGCCGGTGTGGGTAGACGGCGCCAGCGGCTTTCACCGCCGTTCGGTTTCGCCGCCCGCCGCGCTGTACAGGGCCGAGTTTGTCGAAGGCCGGCTCGAGGCCGGTGCGTTGATCGACTATGACATGCCGTCCATCCCGGCGCTGGAACACCATTTATGGCTGCTGGCGGGTAGCCTGGAGCTGACGCTGGAGGGCCGCACTTTCCGTCTGGCCCCCGGCGACTGCCTGCGCTATCGGCTGTTCGGCGCGTCAAGATTTCACATCCCCGGCGCTGAGCCGGCCCATTACACCCTCGTTATCTGCAGGCCATAACCATGACTGACATACAACAACTGGACGCCGCCGCGGCGGAACGCGCGATCCCGGAACTGGCCGATATGCTGCTGGCCAGCGTGGCGCAGGGGGCCAGCATCGGCTTTGTGATGCCGTTTACGCTGGAGCAGGCGCAGGCCTTCTGGCGTCGTCTGCTGCCGGCGATTGAGCGGGGCGATCGGGCGATGCTGGTGGCGCGCCAGGCCGGGCGGGTGGTCGGCACCGTGCAACTGCTGCTGGATATGCCGGACAACGGCCGCCATCGCGCCGAGGTGCTCAAGCTGATGGTGCATCCGCAGGCGCGCCGGCAGGGGATTGCCCGTCAGCTGATGCTGGCGCTGCAGAGGCTGGCGGCAGAACATCGGCGCCATCTGCTGGTGCTGGACACCCTGACCGGCGATACCGCCGAAGGCCTGTACCGCCGGCTGGGCTTCGAACTGGCCGGCAGCATTCCGCAGTACGCCATGGCCAGCAACGGCGGCGCATTGGACGCCACCAGCTATATGTATAAATTGCTGCCGTGCTGACCATCGAATCTGTCGAGGCGGTTTCCCCGCAGGCGCAGGCGCTGATGACGGAACTGTCGGCGCGGTTGGCGGAAATTACCGGCGACGGCGGCGCAGCTTCATTTGATGCCGCTGCTCTCGATGCCGATGGCGGATGTTGCCTGTTGGTGCGTAATGCTGCCGGTGAAGCGATAGCCTGCGGTGCGTTACGTCGGCTGACCGCTGAGGTTGCGGAATTAAAGCGCATGTACGTTCGTGAGGCCGGTAACGGCATCGGCGGTTATCTGCTGCACGCTCTGGAGCAACGCGCACGGCTGCAGGGGTATCGGCAGCTGTGGTTGGAAACGCGCCGGGTCAATCAGCGAGCGGTCGGATTCTACCTGGCGCGGGGGTATCGGGTGCGTGAAAACTATGGCCGTTATCAGGGGAATGCGCAGGCGCTCTGCTTCGAGAAAACCTTGTGACGATACCGCAGGCGCCTGGCCCCTGCGGTACGCCGGCGGTTATTGCGGGCTGGCCAGGGTCATCATCATTTCAAACTGGCGCAGCGGCTCCTGCCGCCAGCCGAGCCGCTCGAAGAACGGCGCCGCCACCTCGGGAACGTAAACGCCGGCCGCCAGCGGCAGCGGCGCGAACCGCGTCTGCAGCGCGGCCAGCAGCGTGCGGGCATGGCCTTTGCCGCGCTGCGGCGGCGGCACATAAATCATGCGCAGGAAGCATTTTTCGGCGCCGGGCATCACCACCGCGTAGGCCTGGCGATCGAGGGTAAAGGCGCGCGGCTTGCCCGGCAGCTTGAACAGCGTTTCGGGGGCGACCAGCCAGGGCTGGTCGGTGGCGCCCTCCGCCGTGAGGCGGTGGCTGAGGAGCAGCGGGTCGATCTCCTGCAGCGCGACGCTTTCCGCCGGCGCAGGCTCCGGCGCCTGATGCCCGGTCAGGGTGCGGACGATGCGCAGCCCGGCGCGGTGGTACAGCGCCAGCCCGGCGTCGTTGTGTTCGATCACTTCCAGCGACAGCCGCCGGTCGCCGCGCGCTCTGGCATCGCTGACCAGTCGCCGCATCAGCGTCTGGCCCAGGCCTTTGCCGCGCATTTCCGGCCGGATGGACAGCGCCGCCACCCGGCTGTGCTGGCCGCGGCGGGCGATCAGCGCGATGGCTACCGGTTGCTGGCGGTGAATGACGACAACGCTGTCGCCAAGGCTGAGATCTTCGGCGCCGAAGCGGCCGGCGAAGCCGGGGCCGTCGATCACGAAGGGAACGAGATAGTCTTCGAAACAGTGGCTGAGGATATGCGCCAGTTGCTCGCTGCTGTAGCCCAGGGCATGGCGGTATTCAAACGGTCCGTCGTTGTGCATGGCGGTTTCCAGTGAAAGGAAGGAAGCTATACATCTAGACCCGTTTGTTTTGTTAGGCAAGTTTGTCCCTGGCGTTCCGTGATATGGGCGGCGCTGATCGGCACAAAAGAAAAAAGCCGGACGCAGCCGCCCGGCGAAATAAACTCTGGGTGATCAAATACAGCTAAAGTTTGCAGTGGTGGTTATTCGTAGCATCAGAACTGGTAGGTCAGGGCGACGGCGATCACGTCGTCGTCTTTCAGACCCAATTTATTATCGTTGTCGAGCTGGTTGATTTTATAGTCAATATAGGTCGACATATTTTTGTTGAAGTAATAATACGCGCCCACGTCGATGTATTTAACCAGGTCGGCATCGCCGATGCCTTCAATATCTTTACCTTTCTGCTGGACATAACCCAGCGATGGGCGCAGGCCGAAATCGAACTGATATTGCGCCACCAATTCCAGACCTTCCGCTTTATTGGCGAAGCCGCTGACGCTTGAGGCATTAACGGGAACGGAAATAGGTGCGATATTACGGCTCTGCGAATAAGTCGCGGCCAGGTAAACGTCGTTGTTGTCATATTTCATGCCGGCGGCCCAGATATCGGCCCTGTCGCCTTTACCGAAGGTGCCCGCTTTCTGGCTGGCGGTGCGGTTGGAAGAGGCATAGGCGGCGCCGAAGCTCAGGCCGTCGATGACTTCGTAGCTGGAAGACAGGCCCCAGCCGTCGCCGTTCGCCTTGCTGCCGGAGCGGCCGTCGTTTTCGTTCTTGCCCTGATACTGCACCGCGAACTTCAGGCCGTCGACCAGGCCGAAGAAGTCGTTGTTGCGGTAGGTGGCGACGCCGTTGGTGCGGCCGTTCATGAAGTTGTCGGTTTTAACGTAGGCGTCGTCGCCGAATTCCGGCAGCATATCCGTCCAGGCACCGACGTCATAAATGATGCCGTAATTGCGGCCGTAGTCGAAGGAGCCGATATCTTTATATTTCAGACCGGCGAAGCCCAAACGGGTTTTAGTGTCTTTCGCGCTGTCGGATTCAGTATGGTTAGCGGAAATTTGATATTCCCACTGGCCGTAACCGGTCAGCATGTCGTTAATCTGCGTCGCGCCTTTAAAACCGATGCGCACGTAGGTTTTATCGCCATCGTTGCCGGTATCGTCAGAGAAATAGTGCAGTGCTTTTACCCGGCCGTAAAAATCAAGTTTATTACCGTCTTTATTGTAGATTTCTGCTGCCTGTGCTGTCTGCGCAATTAAAAGTGCCGGAATAATAACGGCCAGAAGATTAGGTTTCATGGTTTACCCTGCTTTATTCGATTGAAAGACGCTTATCATCAGTTGCATTGCTGTGTTGCCGCGCCGCCTGAATGTTGGCGGCGGAGATTTTTTACCCTAGTAATGTGATCCATTTATGACAAAATATTCATTTCCGTATCGTTCGATTAAAAAAGTCGCGTAAAGAGTGAATTTTCTCGCCGGACAACTGTCGGCGGCTGGTCTACAGTTAGCGATAGCGTTCCTGATTGCAGGAGGAATCATGCGTGATACTTATACATTGCTTGGCGCCTGCGGCAGCGGCTCGACCATCGTCGCCGCCGCGCTGGAACTGACCGCTTTCCCCTGGGGTTACGAGGAGGTGGACTACGCGCTCGACAGCCCGGAACGCGACCGCCTGCTGGCGCTGAATCCGCTGGGGCAGGTGCCTACCTTAATTCTGCCCAATGACGAAGTGATGACGGAAAGCGCGGCGATAATCCTGTTGCTGCACGATCGCGCGCCGCACGCCGAGCTGGCGCCGCCGGCCGGTTCCGCGCTGTTGCCGCGTTTCCTGCGCTGGCTGATGTTTATCAACGCCGAAATTTACCCCACCTTTACCTATGCCGATCATCCGCAACGCTGGTTGCCGAAAACGCGGGAGCCGGAGCGCCTGGCGGAGGAGATCCTGCGCTATCGCCAGCAATTGTTGCTGCAGCTTGACGCCGCCGCCAGCGAAGCCGGGCCCTGGTTCCTCGGCAAAACCTTCAGCGCGCTGGATCTGTACGTGGCGGTGATGTGCAACTGGCGGCCGGGCCGACGTTGGTTCCTGCCGCAGGCCCCTCGGCTGCTCGCCATCGCCGGGCGGGTCGAGCAGCGCCCGGAACTGAATGCGTTGTTCCAGGCGCATTTCGACCACGTCGCCCCGCTGGAGTAGACCTTGCCCCTCGCGTCAAACGGGGGGCATTAACCATCCCGTTTTTATGAACCTTTAGCGTTGAAAATCCCGATTTTCACCCGCTGCGTCGGCGAGTAGCCTAGGGCCATTCGTTAACCGACAGGAGTGTGTGATGCCATCAAGTCAACCGCCCGGCCAACAGGCCTTCGGCGATATCGCCCCCAAGCTGGCGCAGCTTAGCGACAGCGTCTTATTCGACGACGTCTGGCGGCGGCCGCAGCTTGCCCCGCGCGAGCGCAGCCTGATTACCGTCGCCGCCCTGGTGGCGCTGAATCGTCTGGAGCAGCTGCCGTTTCATTTGCAACTGGCGCAGCGCAACGGCGTCAGCCGCGAACAGCTGGCCGAACTGATCACCCATTTGGCGTTTTACGCCGGCTGGCCCGCTGCGGCCTCCGCGGTGGCGCGCCTGCGTGAATTGGAATTATAGGGGCGAATGTTATGCCCCCTACGGGAGAGTAACCCATGCCTTTTAGCCGCATTGCCCTGCATCAGGGAAAATCCGCCGACTATCTGCGTCGGCTGTCAGACAGCCTGCAACAGTCGCTGGTCGACACCTTCAGCGTACCGCCGGCCGACAAGTTTCAGGTTATCGACCAGTACCGGCCCGGCCAGCTGGTGTACGATCGCGACTACCTCGGCGGGCCGCGTTCGGCGGATTTCGTGTTGTTTTACATCACCATCGGCCGCCCGCGCGACACCGCCACCAAGCAGCGCTTTTATCAGCGGCTGGCGGCGCTGCTGGCGGAAAACCTGCAGCTGCGCCCCGAAGATCTGATGGTGGTGATCACCACCACCCGGTTGGACGAATGGTCGTTCAGTGCGGGGCGCGCCTCAATGATTGAAACTCCGGCGTCGCCCGGGCTGACGTGACCCTCGGTCTGTGGGACAATGGCGCCATCATTTCGTTTAGATAAGAGTTGAATGGCGCTCTCCTCCGCAGTTAAAGATCAGATAGGCCAGTGGTACAAAGCCCTGCAGCAACAAATACCGGATTTTATTTCCCGCGCTCCCCAGCGGCAGATGATCGCCGAAGTGGCGAAAACCCTGGCCGGCGACTACCCGCGCCATCTGGCGATCGAAGCGCCGACCGGCGTCGGCAAAACGCTGTCCTATTTGATCCCGGGCATCGCCGTCGGGCGTGCGGAGAGCAAGCCGCTGGTGGTGAGCACCGCCAACGTGGCGCTGCAGGATCAGATCTACAGCAAGGATCTGCCGCTGCTGAAGAAGATCATTCCCGACCTGAAGTTCACCGGCGCCTTTGGCCGCAGGCGCTATGTCTGCCCGCGCAACCTGGCGGCGATGAGCACCGACGTCAGCGAGCAGGGCGATCTGACGCTGTTTCTCGACGATGAGCTGGCGCCTTCCAGCGGAGAAGAGCAGGCGCTGTGCCAAAAGCTGACCAAGGCGCTCAGCCGCCACGAATGGGACGGGCTGCGCGACCATTATCAGCTGTCCATCGCGGATCCGCTGTGGGCCAAGCTGAGCACCGACAAGGCCAACTGCCTGGGGCGCAACTGCCACTACATCCGCGAATGCCCGTTTTACCTCGCCCGCAAAGAGATTGAGAACGCCGACGTGGTGGTGGCCAACCATGCGCTGGTGATGGCGGCGCTGGAGACCGAGTCGGTGCTGCCGAACCCGAAAGAGCTGCTGCTGGTGCTGGACGAAGGGCACCATCTGCCGGAGGTGGCGCGCGACGCGCTGGAGATCGACGGCGAAATCACCGCGCTGTCCACCAACCTGCAGCTGGACACGATCGTGCGCCAGGTCGAACAGTGCATGACCCAATACCGGCCGAAGAACCCGCCGGGGCTGGCCAACGGCGAGCGGCTGAAGAATCACTGCGAAGAGCTGCGCGAGCTGGTGCAGGTCTTTGAACGCCAGGTCAGCCTCTTTCTGCCCACCGACAGCGTGGTGGCCGAGCATCGTTTCGAAATGGGCGAGCTGCCGGCGGAGATGGTGGAGAGCTGCGCGCGGCTGTTCAAGCTCACCGACGCGCTGCGCGGGCTGGCGGAGTTCGTGCTTAACGATCTCACCGAACAGACCGGCAAACACGACATCATGCGCCTGCACCGGGCGATCATTCAGATGAGCCGCACCCTGGGCTATCTGGAGGCGATGAGCAAGCTGTGGCGGCTGGCGGCGCTGGACAAATCCTCCAATGCGCCGATCTCCAAGTGGGTGACCCGCGATCTGCGCGATAACGTGACCCATCTGTATCTGCACTGCGTCGGCATCCGCGTCAGCGACCAGCTGGAAAAGCTGCTGTGGCGCAAGGTGCCGCACGTGGTGGTCACCTCGGCGACGCTGCGCTCGCTGAACAGCTTTGCGCGGCTGCAGGAAATGAGCGGGCTGAGCGAGAAGGCCGGCGACCGTTTCGAGACGCTGTCTTCGCCGTTCAACCACGTTGAGCAGGGCAAGATAGTCATCCCGCAGATGCGCTTTGAACCGGCGATCGCCAACGAGGCGGAACATTTGGAGGAGATGGCGCGCTTCTTCCGCGCCGAGCAGGCCGGCGGCCGGCACAAGGGCATGCTGATCCTGTTCAGCAGCCACCGGGCGATGCAGACCTTCCTCGGTTACGTCACCGATCTGCGGCTGATGCTGCTGGTGCAGGGCGATCAGCCGCGTTACCGGCTGGTGGAGGAGCACCGCAAACGGGTGGAAAAGGGGGGCGCCAGCGTGCTGGTCGGCCTGCAGTCGTTCGCCGAAGGGCTGGATCTGAAAGGTGAACTGTTGACCCAGGTGCACATTCACAAGATTGCCTTCCCGCCGATCGACAGCCCGGTGATCGTCACCGAGGGCGAATGGCTGAAATCGCTGAAGCGTTATCCGTTTGAAGTGCAGAGTCTGCCGAGCGCCTCGTTTAACCTGATCCAGCAGGTTGGCCGTTTGATCCGCAGCAACGAATGCCGCGGCGAGATCGTGATTTACGATCGGCGGCTGCTGACCAAAAGCTACGGCGCGCGGCTGCTGGCTTCGCTGCCGGTGTTCCCGATAGAACAACGCGCGGTGCCCGCAGCCGACAAGGCGCACCTGGCGGCGCTGAAATCCGCCGCCGACGCGGCGAAGAAAGAGAAAAAACGCGGCAACCCTTTCGCCAAGCGGCGCCGGCGTTAGCTACCGCAGCGGCGGCAGGCGGCGCTTCACCGGCGTGGTCTTCACTATCGAGGTATTGCTCTGCGCGTGCTCGGCCAGCCGATCGAGGATCTGGTCGAGCTGCTCCATCGAATGCGCCACCAGGCGCACGATGAAGCAGTCTTCGCCGGTCACCTTGTCGCACTCAATCGCCTCGGGAAGCGCCTGGATCAGCTGTTCGACCTTCTTCAGCATGCCCGGCAGCGGCTTGATGCGCACCAGCGACTGAAAGGCATAGCCGAGCGCCTGCAGATTGACGTTCAGGGTATAGCCCTGGATCACGCCGTTTTCCTCCAGCCGCCGCAGCCGCTCGGCAGTGCTGGGTGACGACAGCCCCGCTTTGGCGCTCAGCGTTTTCAACGACGCTCGCGCTTCTTCGGCCAGAATGGTCAGGATCTGGCGATCGATATCATCCATAACGCCTCCATTAGGTATTCTGTCATTTTTACCTGCAATAAAAAGGCAGTTAAGCATATTGGCCTTATTTATGCCATGGAAAGCCGCGCCGCAAAGCCGCAAGCTAAGCCCCTTGGCTGAGCATTGAGGAAAACGGCATGAATGCGGAGATAAAGCGCGGTTCGGTAGAGATGGTTGCGGCGATGTTGATTTCCGGCAGCATCGGCTGGTTTGTGCTGATGTCCGGGCAATCGGTATTCAACGTGGTGTTCTGGCGCTGCGCGGTGGGGGCGCCGGTGCTGCTGGCGATTTGCGCGGCAATGGGCCAGCTGCGTCCCGGCATCCTGACGCGGGCTACGCTGCTGCTGGCCATCGCCGGCGGCGTGGCGCTGGTGATCAACTGGCTGCTGCTGTTCGCCGCCTATTCTTACGCCTCCATTTCCATCGCCACCGCCGTGTACAACACCCAGCCGTTTATGCTGGTGGGGCTGGGGGCGCTGTTTCTCGGCGAGCAGCTGACCGCCCGCAAGCTGCTGTGGCTGGCGCTGGCGTTCGGCGGCATGATGATGGTGGTGCTGGCGCAGCCGCGGCAGGCGGGCGGGCAGAACCACTATCTGCTGGGCATTGCGCTGTCGCTCGGCGCGGCGTTTTTCTATGCGCTGATGGCGTTGGCCGCCAAGCGGCTGAAGGGCACGCCGCCGCACGTGATCGCGCTGATCCAGGTGACCGTCGGGGTGGTGATGCTGTTGCCGCTGGTGGATTTCCAGGCGCCGGTCAGCGCCGGGCAATGGGGCATGCTGGCGACGCTGGGCGTGCTGCACACCGGGCTGATGTACGTGCTGATGTACGGTGCGCTGCAGAAACTGCCGACCAACCTGATCGGCTCGCTGTCGTTTATCTACCCGATCGCCGCCATGCTGGTGGATCGCTTGGCGTTCGGCCATCGGCTGGTGGCGCTGCAGCTGATCGGCGCGGCCGTCATTCTGCTGGCGGCGGCGGGCATGAACCTGCTGGGCGAGCGGCGGCTGCGCTTGACGCCGGCGCCGGACGGCCAGCGCGGCGGCTGAGGCGGCGAGGTGATCAGGCCTGTTTTTTCAGCCGGCGCCATAAGGTGGTGCGGCTGATCCCCAAAAATCGGGCGGTGGCGGCGTGATCGCCACCGAACCGCGCCAGGGCCGCCTGCGCGCTGGGCGGCGGCTCCCGGGTTCCGCAGCGCGGCGGCGCGGCGGCCAGCTCCGGCAGCAGCCAAAGCAGGGTTTCTTCGGTCGGCGCCGCGCCGGTGCTCAGCATCAGCGCCAGCCGTTCCATCATGTTGCGCAGCTCCCGAAGATTGCCGGGCCAGGCGTAACGCTGCAGCGCGGCGTAGCAACCGGCCATGCCGGCGCGCAGCGGCTCCGTCAGCGGCACGTCGAGCGCCGCCAGCGACTGCTTCAGAAAGTGTTTAGCCAGGGCGGGAAGGTCGTCGCCTCGCTCCCGCAGCGGCGGCAGATGCAGGCGCAGGGCGCTCAGGCGATAGAACAGATCGGCGCGAAAATCCCCCTGCCGAATCGCCTGCTCCAGATGGCTGTGGGTGGCGCTGATGACCCTAAAATCGACCGCTACCGGCCGCTGGCCGCCCACCCGGGTGACGGCTTTTTCCTCCAGCGCGCGCAGCAGCCGGGTTTGCAGATGGCGCGGCATTTCGCCGATCTCATCCAGAAACAGGGTGCCGCCGTTGGCGGTCTCCAGCAGCCCGCGCCGGCCGCCGCGCCGCGAGCCGGTAAAGGCGCCTTCCTCATAGCCGAACAGTTCGGCCTCCAGCAGCGATTCGGCGATGGCGCCGCAGTTGATGGCGACGAAAGGCGGCGTTTGCCCTCTGGGCAAGGTGCCGCGGCGGGAAAAATACTCCCGGTGGATCGCCTGCGCCGCCAGCTCCTTGCCGGTGCCGGTTTCGCCCTCGATCAACACCGCCGCCGGGGAACGGGCGTACAGCAAGATGGTGCGCCGCACCTGCTCTATCTGCGGCGAGGCGCCCCGCAAGTCGCCGAGCCCGTAGCGCGGTTGCAGCAGGTTGCGCGCGGCGTCATCGCCGCTGCGTTTGGCGTTGGCCTGCACCAGACGGGTGACGTCCAGCGCGTCGCTGAAGGCGGCGCGAATGGTGGCGGCCGAATAGAGAAAAATGGCGGTGAGCCCGGCTTCTTCCGCCAGACTGCTGATCAACCCTGCGCCGACCAGGGTCCGAATGCCGGCGGCTTTCAGTTCGGCGACTTGGTCGCGGGCGTCCTCTTCGGTGACGTAGCTGCGCTGTTCCAGCGGCAGGTCGAACGTTTGCTGGAACTCCAGCAGCGCAGGCAGCGGGGCTTTATAGGTGATGACGCCGATCCGTTCGCTGGTTTTGCGCGCTTTGCTCAGCGCCTGCAGCAGGTCGAAACCGCCGGGCTTGATCAGGATCACCGGTATCGACAGGCGGCTTTTCAGGTAGGCGCCGTTGGAGCCGGCGGCGATGATGGCGTCGCAGTGCTCGCTGGCCAGCTTTTCGCGGATGTGCCGCACCGCCTCCTCGAAGCCCAGGCGAATCGGGGTAATGGTCGCCAGGTGGTCGAACTCCAGGCTGATGTCCCGGAACAGGTCGAACAGGCGGGTAACGGAAAGGGTCCATATAACCGGTTTGTCCTGAACGCCGGGTTGGGGGTTGTCGTCGCGCATTTAAGGGTCACCAAACCGAGGAGATGCTTTAGGTGTAGCCGCGTTTCAACGATGTTTCAAAAAAATAGTGAAACGCGGATTGCAACGCCTGTTGAAACCCTGGCGCTCCGCCGGGCGCGCTTGAGCAGGCAGATTGAAATTCACTTCATTGTTTTCAAATGATTTTTATTTTTATTCGCGCCGGCCGCCAACCTGGCCCGCCCCTTGCTCTCTGTGTTTCATACTGCCCATCGGAGAGAACGCCATGACGCTGCGCTCACCAGGCCTGGCCTTTCGCCAGGCGCTGAGTAAAGAACACCCGTTGCAAATCGCCGGCGCGATCAACGCCAACCACGCCCTGCTGGCGCAGCGCGCCGGATTTCAGGCCATCTACCTTTCCGGCGGCGGCGTGGCGGCCGGTTCGCTGGGGCTGCCGGACCTGGGGATATCCACCCTGGACGATGTGCTGACCGATATTCGCCGCATTACCGACGTTTGCCCGTTGCCGCTGTTGGTGGACGTGGACAGCGGTTTCGGCGCCTCGGCGTTCAACGTCGCCCGCACGGTGCGCTCGGTGATCAAGGCCGGAGCGGCGGCGCTGCATATCGAGGATCAGGTCGGCGCCAAACGCTGCGGCCATCGCCCCAACAAGGCCATCGTTTCCACCGATGAGATGGTGGATCGCATCCGGGCGGCGGTAGACGCGCGCAGCGATCCGGATTTCGTGATCATGGCGCGCACCGACGCGCTGGCGGTGGAAGGGTTGGAGGCGGCGATCGAACGCGCCCGGGCGTACGTGGCGGCCGGCGCCGACATGCTGTTCCCGGAGGCGATCACCGAGCTGGGCATGTATCGCCGGTTCGCCGAGGCCACGCAGGTGCCGATCCTCGCCAACATTACCGAATTCGGCGCGACGCCGCTGTTCACCACCGAGGAATTGCGCAGCGCCCGGGTAGATATGGCGCTGTACCCGCTGTCGGCCTTCCGGGCGATGAATCGCGCGGCGGAACGGGTGTACCAGGCGTTACGCGCGGAAGGCACGCAGAAAAACGTGATTGACGCCATGCAGACCCGCAATGAGCTGTACGAAAGCATCAACTACTATTTGTTCGAAGAGAAACTCGACGCCTTGTTCGCCCGCCAACGCGGCGAATGAGCGGCGTCCCCGGAAAAGCCAAACGAGGACAGCATGAATCCAGCGATCCCCCCGTCAAGCCCGACCGGCGATAAGCCGAAAAAATCCGTGTCGCTGTCCGGCGTGCCCGCCGGCAATACCGCGCTGTGCACCGTGGGGCGCAGCGGCAACGATCTGCACTATCGCGGTTACGACATTCTCGATCTTGCGCGCCACTGCGAGTTTGAAGAGGTTGCCCACCTGCTGATCCACGGCAAGCTGCCGAACCGCGACGAGCTGCTGGCCTATAAACACCGGCTGAAGGCGCTGCGCGGTCTGCCGGCCAGCGTGCGCACGGTGCTGGAAGCCCTGCCGGCGGCCTCTCATCCGATGGACGTGATGCGCACCGGCGTCTCGGCATTGGGCTGCACCCTGCCGGAAAAAGAGCAGCACGGCGCCGCCGGCGCCCGCGACATCGCCGACCGGCTGCTGGCGTCGCTGGGATCGATGCTGCTCTACTGGTATCACTACAGCCACAACGGCGAACGCATCCAGCCGGAAACCGACGACGACTCCATCGGCGCTCACTTTCTGCACCTGTTGCACGGCGAGCCGCCTTCCGCCAGCTGGGAGCAGGCGATGCACGCTTCATTGATCCTGTACGCCGAGCATGAGTTCAACGCCTCGACCTTTACCGGCCGGGTGATCGCCGGCACCGGCTCCGACATCTATTCGGCGATCGTCGGCGCGATCGGCGCGCTGCGCGGGCCGAAGCACGGCGGCGCCAACGAAGTGTCGCTGGAGATCCAGCAGCGCTACGAAACGCCCGACGAGGCGGAGAGCGACATCCGCCGCCGCATCGACAACAAAGAGGTGGTTATCGGCTTCGGGCACCCGGTGTACACCCTGTCGGACCCGCGCCATCAGGTGATCAAGGAGATTGCGCTGCGCCTCTCGCGGGAGGCGGGGGCGATGAAACTGTACGACATCGCCGACCGGCTGGAGAGCGTGATGCGAGACAGCAAAAAGATGTTCCCTAACCTCGATTGGTTCTCGGCGGTCTCTTACCACCTGCTGGGCGTGCCCAGCGAAATGTTCACGCCGCTGTTCGTCATGGCCCGGGTCAGCGGCTGGTCGGCGCACATTATCGAACAGCGGTTGGATAACAAGATCATTCGCCCGTCCGCCCACTATATCGGGCCGGAAGAACGGCCCTTCGTGCCGCTGGATCAGCGCTGAGCGCCCGGTGTTTTACCCTGGAACCATTGGACATCATCATGCTTGAATCTGCCACTCCCCCACGCCCGCCGTTCGACCGCGAAATGGTCGACATCGTCGACTACGTGATGAAAGAGGCCGTCGAGACGCCGGCGGCCTATCGCACCGCGCACTACTGTTTGCTGGATACCCTCGGATGCGGCCTGGAGGCGTTGAGCTACCCGGCCTGCAAAAAATTGCTGGGACCGACGGTACCGGGCGCCGAAGTGCCCAACGGCAGCCGGGTGCCGGGCACCCGCTTTCAACTGGATCCGATCCAGGCGGCGTTCAACATCGGCGCGATGATCCGCTGGCTCGACTTCAACGATACCTGGCTGGCGGCGGAGTGGGGGCATCCTTCGGATAACCTGGGGGGCATCCTGGCGGTGGCTGACTGGCTGTCTCGCCAGGCGGTGGCGGCGGGCAAGGCGCCGCTGACCATGAAACAGGTGCTGATCGCCATGATCAAGGCGCATGAAATTCAGGGCTGCATCGCGCTGGAAAACGCCTTCAACCGGGTCGGGCTGGATCACGTGCTGCTGGTGAAGGTGGCGTCCACGGCGGTGGTGGCGCAGATGCTCGGCCTGAGCCGGGCGGAGATCCTCAACGCGGTTTCGCTGGCGTGGGTGGACGGGCAGCCGCTGCGCACCTATCGGCATGCGCCGAACGCCGGCGCCCGCAAGTCTTGGGCGGCGGGGGATGCGACCTCCCGGGCGGTGCGGCTGGCGATGATCGCCGCCACCGGCGAGATGGGTTACCCTTCGGCGCTGACGGCGCCGACCTGGGGGTTTTACGCGGTGTCGTTCGGCGGCAAACCTTTCCGCTTCCAGCGGCCGTACGGCGCTTACGTGATGGAAAACGTGCTGTTCAAGATTTCGTTCCCGGCCGAGTTTCATGCCCAGACCGCCGTGGAAGCGGCGATGACGCTGCACCGGCAGATGCAGGCCGCCGGGAAAAGCGCCGCCGATATCGACCGGGTGAGCATTCGCACCCATGAAGCCTGCCTGCGCATTATCGATAAGCAGGGGCCGCTGGATAACCCGGCCGATCGCGATCACTGCATCCAGTATATGGTGGCGATCCCGCTGCTGTTCGGCCGGCTGACGGCCGCCGACTACGAGGATAACGTGGCCGCTGACCCGCGTATCGACGCGTTGCGCAGCAAGATCCATTGCCAGGAGGACGCCGCCTTTACCCGCGATTACCACCATCCGGAAAAACGCGCGATCGCCAATGCGCTGACGGTGACGTTTTCCGACGGCAGCTCCCTGGACGAGGTGACGGTGGCGTATCCTATCGGCCACGCGCGGCGGCGCGAAGAAGGCATTCCGCTGCTGATCGAGAAATTCAAAACCAACCTGGCGCGCCAGTTCCCGGCTTTGCAGCGGCAGCGCATTCTGGCGGTCTCGCTGGATCGGCAGCGGCTGGAGCAAATGCCGGTCAACGAGTACCTCGACCTGTGGGTGATTTGAGGCGAACGGCGCTGGCAAAAAGCGCCGCCGTCGCTATGATGGAAGCTCCGCTTCCCGACGACGATCCCAGGTGATATATGATTGATGCCGCTACGCTGTTGCTGTTTTCCGGTGCCTGTCTGGCGCTGACGCTCACCCCCGGCCCGGACATGCTGCTGATAGCTTCGCGCAGCATCAGCCAGGGGCGGCGCGCCGGTTTCGCCTCGCTGGCGGGCATTCAGCTTGGCACCTATTGCCACGCGCTGGCGGCGGCGCTGGGTTTGTCGCAGCTGTTTGTCGCCGTGCCGCTGGCTTACGACGCGGTGAGAATGCTCGGCGCGGGCTATTTGCTGTATCTGGCGTGGAAAACGCTGCGATCGGGCAGCGGCCTGCAGGCTTCCGCCGGGTTGCAGGCGGTGCCGACGGCGCGCATTTTCCGCCAGGGGCTGTTCACCAATATCCTCAATCCCAAAATGGCGCTGTTCGTGCTGGCGCTGTTCCCGCAGTTTATCGATCCGCACGCCGGCTCGGTGGTGGTGCAGATGCTGATGCTGGCCACGGTGTTGAACCTAGTCGGGTTGTTGATCAACGGCGGGGTGATCCTGGCGGTCAGCCGCATGAAAAGCCGCTTTGCCGGCCGTCGCTTCAGCGCCCGCTGGCCGAATTACCTGCTGAGCGGGGTGTTCGCCGGCCTGGCCTGCAAGCTGATTTTCGACGGCCGCAAATAAGCCTATTCCTGCAATAGCGCTTCAAACGCCGCGCTGGCCGGGCTATCCGCCAGCGCGCTGTACATCACCAGCCGCAGATGATTTTCTTCGTCGACGATAAAAGACGCGTGCTCGAAGGTGACCTGGCCGACCTCCGCCACCTCGAAGGTGCGTTGCCCCTGGCAGCGGCCGTGAATGTCGTGCTGTTGCCACAGCTGGCGGAACTGCGGCGATACCTGCTCCAGCGCCTGTACCCGTTGCCGCATGACCTCGTCTTCCGGCGCGCGGGCGTAGTCGCGGCGGAAACTGGCCAGCACCTGCGGCGCCTGCGCCTGCCATTCCACCAGCCGTTGATTGAGCTGCGGATCGGCGAACAGCATCCACAGCATGTTGCGCTGTTCCGCCGGGCGTTCACCGATAGCGAACAGCCGCTCCGCCGCCGGGTTCCAGGCGATGATGTCCCAGCTTAAATTCATCACGTAGGCCGGCCGCCGCGTCAAATCGTCCAGCAGGCGGCGCACCAGCGGCGAGACCTGGCACCACTGATGGCCGACCGACACCGGCGGCCGTTGATGAGCGAGCAGAAACAGGTGATAGCGGCCGGTGGCGTCCAGCTTCAGCACCCGCGCCAGGTTCTCCAAAAACTCCACCGACGCATTGATTTCCCGCCCTTGCTCCAGCCAGGTGTACCAGGTCAGGCCGACGCCGGCCAGGGCCGCGACCTCCTCACGCCGCAGCCCCGGCGTGCGGCGTCGGCTGCCGCTCGGCAGGCCTACCGCCTGCGGCGTCAGACGTTCGCGTTTTTGGCGTAAAAAATCCGCCAGTTCCTGACGGGTGCGGTTGAGCGCGCGTGGGGGCATGTGGGCCGTCCTGTTGCTGTCAGTAATAGTATAAGTGGCTATATAGTAACAGTTTAAGACATGTTCCATACTGCCGCCATCCCAATTTCTGGAGGCAGTTATGGAACAGTCATTATCTTGCGGCACGCGGGGTTTGCCCGGCCTGCCGGTGTTGTTGCTGGGCGGGTTTGTCACGGTGTTCGACCTGTTTGTGGTCAACGTGGCGGCCCCGGTGATCCAACGGCAGTTCGCCGCCGATTTTTCCGGCGTTGGGCTGATCGTCGCCGGCTATGAGCTGGCGTTTGGCGTGCTATTGATCGCCGGCGGGCGTTTGGGGGATCGCTTCGGGCGGCGGCGGATGTTCAGTCTCGGCATGCTGGGGTTCGCGTTGACCTCGGCGTTGTGCGGGGCGGCGAGCTCTCTCGGCATGCTGATTGTGGCGCGCTTTCTGCAAGGCGCGGCGGCGGCGCTGCTGTTCCCGCAAATCTATGCGCTGCTGCGGGTGTTGTACAACCCGCATCAACGGCGGCGCGCCTTTGCCTGGCTGGGCATGACGCTGGGGCTGGCGGCTATTTTCGGCCAGATCCTCGGCGGGTTTATCATTGAGGCGAATGTTTTCGGCAGCGGCTGGCGGATGATTTTCCTGATCAATCTGCCGATTGGCGGGCTGGCGCTGCTGGCCGCCCGGCGCCTGCCGGAGTCGAGGCTGCCGCAGGCGCAGCGGCTGGATGGCGTCGGCTTGCTGTTGGCGGCCAGCGGGCTGTTGCTGCTGTTGGTGCCGCTGCTGGAGGGGCCGTCACGCGGCTGGCCGCAGTGGGTGTGGCCGACGCTGGCGCTGGCGGCGCCGACGCTGTGGGGGTTTATCCGCTGGGAGCGGCGGCTGGCGCGGCGTTCCGGCGATGCGGTGCTCGACCCGGCGCTGTTCCGGCAGGGGCATTTCGCGCATGGCGTGGCGGTGGTGCTGGCGATTTACTCTACCGCCTCCTCCTTCTTTCTCTGTTTCGCGCTGCTGCTGCAGGCGGGCGTGGGGCTGACGCCGTTTCAGGCCGGCAGCCTGTTCGCTCCCGCCAGCCTGGCCTTCATGCTGGCGTCGATGCTGGCGCCCAGGCTGGCGCAGCGCTGGGGCGACCAGGTGCTGGCGACAGGCGTGGCCGTCTACGCCGCGGGCCTGGCGCTGCTGGTGGCTCAGGTGCTGTGGGGTGCGGCGTTGGTTCATCCGCTGCGGCTGTTGCCGGGGTTGGTGGCGTTGGGCTTCGGCCAGGCGCTGAGCATGACGCCGCTGCTGAATCTGGTGCTCGGGCTGGCGCACGAGCGTCAGGCGGGCATGGCGGCCGGGCTGGTCTCCACCGTGCAACAGGTGGGCGGCGCGCTGGGCATCGTCGCCAGCGGCGCCTTTTTCGTGCCGCTGCTGGCCGGCGGCGGCGGGGCGGAGCGCTATGGCCAGGCGTTTGCCGGCGCGATGCTCTACAACCTGCTGGCGATGGCCATCGCCTTTGTGCTGCTTAAGTGGATCATCCGACAGCGGCATAAAGTGGATCTTCAGTAAACCGCCGGCGGGTGCTATTGCTGTCTGCATCATTTGCAGAGCTTGAGGAGCCAACGTTATGTATCAACCCGCCGCATTTCGCGAAGACCGTCTCGAGGCGCAGCTTGCGCTGGCGCGCGCCAATCCGTTGGGCATGTTGGTCAGCCAGGGGGAACAGGGGCTGACGGCCGATCCGCTGCCGTTTTTGATCGACGCCGACCCGCAGGGGCAGCTGTGGCTGCGGGCGCATCTGTCGCGCGCCAACGGCCACTGGAAACTTCTGCGGCAGACGCCGGAGTGCCTGGTGATATTCCAGGGGACGGAAGGCTATATCTCGCCGGGCTGGTATGAATCCAAGCGCCTGACCGGCAAAGCGGTGCCGACCTGGAATTACAGCCTGGTGCAGTTCCACGGCGTGCCGACGGTGATCGAGGATCCGCTTTGGCTGCGGCGGCAGCTGGAGGGGCTGACGGCGCTGCAGGAGGGGCGTCAGCCCGCCCCCTGGCGGCTCGACGATGCGCCGGCCGGCTATATCGCCGGGCAAATCAGGGGCATTGTCGGCATCGAAATCGCCGTTACCCGGCGCGAAGGCAAATGGAAAATGAGCCAGAACCGCAGCGCCGGGGATATCGACGGCGTGATTGACGGGCTGCGCGCCGGTGGTGAGGCGCAGCGGCGGCTGGCGGAGGAGGTTGAGCGGCGGCGCGGATAGGGTATGCTAACCAGAGTGACATCAGGGGAGCAGGCGATGGATTACAGCAAAATTATCAAAGAAATAGGTCGCGGCAAAAATCATGCGCGCGATCTGGATCGGCAAACCGCGTTCGCGCTGTATCAGGCGATGCTGGCCGACGAGGTGCCTGAGCTGGAACTGGGCGGCATTCTGATCGCGCTGCGCATCAAGGGCGAAGCCGAAGAGGAAATGCTGGGGTTCTATCAGGCGATGCAGCAGCAGGTTTTGCCGCTGCAGGCGCCGCAGGGGCGGCCGTTGCCGGTGGTGTTGCCGAGCTATAACGGCGCGCGCAAGCAGGCGAACCTGACGCCGCTGTTGGCGCTGCTGTTGGCGAAAGTCGGGTTGCCGGTGGTGGTGCACGGCGTGTTGGACGACAGCACCCGCGTGACCAGCGCCGAAACCTTTCGCGCGCTGGGGCTGCCGTGGTCGGAAGACGCCGTTCACGCCCAGCGGCGGCTGGACAGCGGCGAACCGGTATTCATGCCGGTGTCCGCGCTGTCGGCGCCGCTGGCTCGGCAGCTCGGCCTGCGCTGGCGGATGGGGGTGCGCAACAGCGCGCATACCCTGGCCAAGCTGGCGACGCCGTTTGGCGAGCAGGATGCGTTGCGCCTCGCCAGCGTTTCGCACCCGGAGTACGTCGGCCGCGTGGCGTCTTTCTTCCGCCAGATCGGCGCCCGCGGGCTGCTGATGCACGGCACCGAGGGGGAAGCCTACGCCAACCCGCAGCGCTGCCCGCAGATCCATTATATCGCCGACGGCGAACAGCGGGTGCTGCTGGAGCGGCCGGGGCAGGATGAAACCCCGGCGCTGCCGGCCGCCCGGGACGCCGACACCACCGCCCGTTGGATCGAACGTTGCCTGGCGGGGGAGGTGGCGATCCCGCTGTCGATCCAGCGGCAAATCGCCTGCTGCCTGGTGGCCGCCGGCGAGGTTGAGACGCTGGAGCAGGGCCTGGCGCGTCTGCGACAGGCCTGAATCCCGCCTATACTGGAACATCACGCATATCGGCTGAAGGATGGTTATGCAACAGGCTCTCGATTACTTCAATCAATTGAATCAGGATTATCTCGACGTTCACCGCGCCAAGGAAGATTTGTTCTGGCAGAACTACATGGGGATCGGCGATGAAGAGGTTTCGGCGCGTTTTTCAGCCGCGGAAAGCGCCTATAAGCGCTTTATCGCCGAGCCGCGGCGGATGGGCGAAATCCGCCGGCTGTTGGCCGGGTTGGAGAGGCTGCCGCAGGATGCGCAGCGCGATGCGCTGCAGCACGGGCTGAACGGCTGGCTGCGCTTTTTCGACTGCAACGTTATTGAAGATGGCGAGGCGCAGGCGCTGCTGGATCAGATAATCCAGGCCGAGGCCGATCTGTATTCCCGCCGCAAGGGTTATCAGGCCACGCATTTGAACGCCGACGGGCGGCGGGTGCCGGCGTCGCTTGGCGAGCTGCTGACCAATCAGGCCACCAACCCGCATGAAGACTATCGCCGCAGCTCGCAGAGCGCGCTGCGCGATCTGGAGCAATGGCTGCTGCATAACGGGCTGCCGGAACTGATCGGCCTGCGCAATCGCTTTGCGCGCCGGATGGGCTACCGCAACTATTTCGATTACAAGGTGAACAAAACCGAGCGCATGACGCCGGAACAGCTGTTCGCCATTCTCGATCGCTTCGAACGCGAAACCCGCGAGGCCAACGCCCGCAGCCTGCAGCAGCTGGCGGCGGAGAAGGGCCAGCAGGCGCTGGAACCGTGGAACCTGCGCTTCGCCAGCGCCGGCGACGTGACCCGCCAGCTGGATCCCTATTTCCCGTTCGCCCGCTCGCTGGAGCGCTGGGTCAACAGTTTCAAGCGGTTGCACATCGGTTTTCGCGGCGCGGAGCTGAATCTCGACTTGCTGGTGCGCCAAGGCAAATATGAGAACGGCTTTATGCACGGCCCGGTGCCGCCGTTCATTCAGCAGGGCAAGTGGCTGCCGGCGCGCATCAACTTCACCAGCCTGGCGCAGCCGGGCATGGTGGGCAGCGGCGCTCAGGGCCTCAATACCCTGTTTCACGAAGGCGGCCACGCGGCGCACTTCGCCAATATTTGTCAAAACGCCCCGTGCTTTTCGCAGGAATTCCCGCCGACCTCGATGGCCTATGCCGAAACCCAGTCGATGTTCTGCGACAGCCTGCTGGATGACGCCGATTGGCTGAAGCGCTATGCGAAAAACGCCGCCGATGAGCCGGTGCCGGATGCCTTGATCGAGGCCGGCATCGCCGCACGCCAGCCGATGCGCGCGTTCAACGAACGGCACATTCTGCTGGTGCCGTATTTCGAGTGGGCGCTGTATCAATGGGACGATGAACAGCGCACGCCGCAGGCGATCACCGCGCTGGCGCGCGAGGTCGAGCAAAAGATCCTCGGCATCAGCGGCAGCCCGCGGCCGACGTTGGCGATCCCGCATTTGCTGTCGCTGGAGTCGGCCTGTTCCTATCAGGGCTATCTGCTGGCGATGATGGCGGTGGAGCAGACCCGCCAATTCTTCCTGCAGCGCGACGGCTATCTGACCGACAACCCGGCGATAGGGCCGGATCTGGCGCGCCACTACTGGCTGCCGGGCAACGGCGTCAGCCATGACGATACGCTGCGCAGCCTGACCGGCGAGGGCTTCAATCCGGACTATCTGGCCCAGGCCTGTAACCGGACGGTGGCGCAGGCCTGGCATGAGGCGCAGCAATGCATCGCCGCCGCAGCCGCACGGCCGCAGCCGCCGGCGGATTTCTCCCTGGCGGCGCATATCCGGGTGGTGGACGGGGATACGCTGCTGGCGGACAACGCCGACGGCGACGAGCGGATGTGTCGCGATTTCGCCGCGGCGATTAACGCGCGTCTGGCCTGAGGCGCTAGGGTGAGCCGCGATTTTTAGTTGCAAAGCCCCGGAAGGGGCTTTTTTCTTGGGAGAATTATCCCAAACAATCAGGGTGTTCCAGCGTATGGGGGGATTATGTAGTAGGTTAGTTTTTCGCTTTTCAATGGAACTGATGATATGACCACGTCTAAAGGGATAGCCCAAATAATTTATAAAGATGCGATCGACTATTCTCGCGTCAGAGCGCATAACGCAGGACAGGATATTTTCCTTTTGGCTTGCAAAATGACAATACGGCTGTCACGCCAAATGGTGAAATTTATTTCAAGCCAAAGAATTTTCGCGAAGATTACGCAATGGAAAGTGCTGGTTTTCAACACTGGTTCATTCATGAAATGGCGCATGTTTGGCAATATCAAATGAAAATGAATGTTTTGCTGAGGGGATCAATGAGCTGGGCGGCAACTTATGAATATTCACTTCCTAATGACAAAACGCTCGCTGACTATGGTATGGAGCAGCAAGCGCATTTCCCCCTTTTCCTTCGGTGAAAAAAAGGGGGCGGTCTTAGCGTGTCGGTCGGGTCAAATCAAAGCGGTGCTGCTCGGAGATGCCATAGTAGGCCGTAGGGCCGCCGGCGCGCAGAATGGGCTCGGCGGCGGCGGTCTGGTAGACG
Organism: Serratia ficaria; assembly: GCF_900187015.1. Taxonomy (NCBI): domain Bacteria; kingdom Pseudomonadati; phylum Pseudomonadota; class Gammaproteobacteria; order Enterobacterales; family Yersiniaceae; genus Serratia; species Serratia ficaria. The sequence goes on from NZ_LT906479.1 coordinate 1,594,043, forward strand.
CCGTGCTCATCCAGCAGCGCGGGATCGATATGCACCGCCACCACTTCCCCCAGCACCAGCCAGGTTTCTACCTGTTCGCCGGCGGCGGTTTGCAACTGAATGCACTGGGTCAGCCGGCATTCGAAATTCACCGGGCTTTCCGCGACGCGTTCGGCCTGCACCCGGCGGCCTGGCAGCGGCGTGAGGCCGGCGAAGGCGAACTCGTCTTCGCCGCGCGCCAACGCCGCCGAACTGTTGTTCATCGCTTCGGCCAGCGGGCGGGTCGCCAGGTTCCAGACGAACTCGCCGGTTTCGACGATATTCGCCACGCTGTCTTTCCAGCCGGTGCTGGCGAAGCCGATGATCGGCGGGCGGTAATTGAAGCAGTTAAAGAAGCTGTAAGGGGCCAGGTTGCGCCGGCCGTCGGCGCCGCGGGAAGAAATCCAACCGATGGGGCGCGGGCCGACGATGGCGTTCAGCGGATCGTGCGGCAGGCCATGACCTGCGGCGGGCTCATAGTAGTAACGGGATTCACTGCTCATAGACGACCTTGCGATAATCAACGAAGCTTCTATTTTGACGGGTTTCGCGCCGGCTGCAAGTTTGCGCCGCCGCCGCCGCGCCAATTAAGCGGGGGATGTGTTATCTTACGCGCCAGAAATACCTTCAAGAGAGCCCGTCACGGTGGAAAAAAAGAAAAGCTTCCCGCAGCAGAAAAGCGGCCTGCATCCGCGCAACCGTCATCGTTCACGCTACGATTTCCCGGCGCTGATCGCCAGCTGCCCGGCGCTTGAGCCGTTCGTGAAACCGAACGCCTGGGGCGATATCTCGGTCGACTTCGCCGACCCTGCGGCGGTGAAAATGCTCAACCGTGCGCTGCTGCAGCATTTCTATGGCATTGAGCATTGGGACATTCCGGCGGACTACCTGTGCCCGCCGATCCCGGGCCGCGCCGACTACCTGCACCATCTGGCGGATCTGCTGGCGACCGCCAACGGCGGCGAAATCCCGCGCGGCAAGGGCGTGGCGATCCTCGACGTCGGCGTCGGCGCCAACTGCATTTATCCGATCGTCGGCCTGCGCGAATACGGCTGGCGCTTTACCGGTTCCGAAATCGACCCGGTGTCGCTCAACTCGGCCAAAATGATCGTCGAGATGAACCCGACGCTGCGCAACAGCGTGCGTCTGCGCCTGCAGAAACAGCCGGAGTCGATCTTCACCGGCATCATCGGCGTGGCGGAGAAATTCGACGCCACGCTGTGCAATCCGCCGTTCCACGGTTCCGAACAGGAAGCGCGCGCCAGCACCCGCCGCAAGCTGCACAAGCTGGGCAAGGGGGAGGTGGCCGATAAGCCGGTGCAGAACTTCGGCGGCAAGAATAACGAACTGTGGTGCGAAGGCGGCGAAGAGGCCTTCGTGCGCAAGATGGTGGAAGAGAGCGTCGGCAAGGCGAAAAACTGCCTGTGGTTCACCTCGCTGATTTCCAAAAACACCACCCTGCCGGCGCTCAATCATGCGTTGAAGCTGGCGGGCGCGGCGGAAGTGCGCACCATCGAGATGGCGCAGGGGCAAAAGATCAGCCGCTTCATCGCCTGGACCTTCCACGACGCCGAACAGCAGGCCGCCTGGGCGGCCGAGCGCTGGCGTTAATCCCCCGCGGGGGAGGATTCTGGCTGGGGTTGCCCTGGCGCATACGACAGCTGCATCGCCTGCTGCGGCATGCTGATGCCGGCCTGGTCGAAGTGCATCTTCACCAGCCTGTCGAGGGCGTATTGCACCACCCACTGTTTCAGCGCCTGGGTTCGCACCGTAACGCGGGTGGTGAATGAGCGATCGCCCAATGCCACCACGCCGTTGAACGTCGGTTCGCCGATCAGGAAATGCTTCACTTGCTCATCCTGTTTCAGCGCCTCGACGGCCTGATGCAGCACTTCGTTGACCCGGTCGATATCTTCGTCGCGGCTGACGGTGTAGTTGGCGCGGTAAACGCCAAATTCGCGCGCGTAGTTCGCCAGCGTGGTGATCGAGGAAAAGGGCACGATGTGATAGACGCCGTAGTCGTCGCGCAGGCCGATCGAACGGATGGTCATGCGTTCGACGGTGCCGGTGATGCCGCCGACGGTCACGTACTCGCCGGTGTTCATGCCGTTTTCGAACTGAATGAACACCCCGGTGATCACGTCCTTCACCAGCGTTTGCGCGCCGAAGCTGATCGCCAGGCCGAGCGCGCCGGCGCCCGCCAGCAGCGGCGCAATGTTAATCCCCACCTGCGACAGCACGATCATGATGGTGATGGTGCTGATGACGATGGCCAGCACGTTGCGAAACAGCGTCAGCAGGGTGCGCTCGCGCGCGCTTGGGCGAATGCCGTTGCTGAGCTCCAGCGCCAGACGGTGTTCGATAATGCTGGCCAGCAGGGTCCAGCTGAACACCGCAATCAGCAGGATCAACAGGATATGCACCAGCCCGCCGATCGCCCTTTCCCCGTTCTCGCTGCTCGCCCATTGGTGCAGGTTGATCAGATGCCAGGCGTCGAACAGGAACAGCGTCACCGTCAGTACCACCATCACCCGCAGGATTTTCAGCCCGTTGGGTATGTAGGAGTTGATGCGCCGTTCCAGCAGCGGGTAGCGCAGGTTGACGTCGGTCGGCAGCGAGATGCGTCGGAAAATCCAGCGGGTCAGCATGCCGGAAAGCAGGGCGCCCACGCCGATCACCAGCAGGCTTTTCACCGTCGCGGTCATCATAAAGCGCAGGCTGTTGCCGATATCGAGCTGTGAAAGCGCAAACAGCACCAGGAAATAGGCGATGGCCAGCAGGTGCCAGATGTGCCCCAGGCCGCGCAGGATCACGCTGAAGAACGCCATCGAACGCGTGGCCAGCAGATTGATTTGCTGCTGTATCGGTTTGCGGTTATGCAGGATCAGCCAGATGGCGTACAGCGTCAGCGCCAGCATCACCGCCAGATTCACCGCCGCCGCCGCCGGGTAGCTGATTTGCACCGCCACTACCGGCACCAGCACCATCAGGCCGTAGCCGATCAGCCCGCTGAGCCAGGCCAGGCGCTTATTCCAGTAGTGCGCACCGGCGTCGCTGAAGGGAAAAGGCCGCAGATAATCGAAATTGGGCGCGAAGATCAGCCGCAGCACCGCCTTGAAGAACTCAATCACCGCAAAGGCGCTGAGAAACAGCGTTTGCAGGCGCAGGATCGTCGCGTTGTCGGCATTGACGTGGCGGGCGAACAGGTGCCCCGCCGCCAATGCCAGCACCAACACCAGCAGATCGACGGCGAAGGCGCCGAGGATGGCTGCGGGGCGTTTATACCAGGGGCCGTTCTGCAGCCTGGCGTTGTGCCCCCAGCTGCCCATACGTTTGTACAGCGGGGCGATCAGGCGGCGGATCAGGTGGAACAGGGCGAAGGTGACCGCCACCGTCAGCAAGAAATAACCCAGAGCGCGGAAGAAGCGATCGGGCTGAAAGACGCGCTTGGGGCCGGAGTCGATCAGCTTTTGCCGCAGGTGAAGCTTTTGGTTAAGGCTGCCGATGCCTTCCTGCGCCAGGCCGTTCAGGCTATCGCTCAGCGTCGCCGGCGCTTGTTCGGCCTCGGGCCGAGCGGGCGGCGAGGCGTTGTCGGCGGGCGATTCGCCGGCGGATTGCTTCAGGTGCGCGATAAGTTCGGCGCGCGCCTGGTCATCCTGCAGGATGTCAGCCAGGGCGGCGTAGGAGGCCTTTTGCTGTTCTGTCCGATCGGCGGGGGCGGTTGGCGCGCTCTGCGCCGGCGGCGCGGCGCACATTGACAGCAGCAACAACAGCAGCAGGGGCAGCAGACGTTCTCGCAGATGAGAACTGAATCGGGAGCATGCGTTCGGCGGCATTTTTCCTCTCTTGGCGTTCCGTGATCGGCGAATTAAAACAAATGTGATAAAAAACAATGAGTATAGTAGGAAATGTAACGCGGCGGGGCGTGGTAACGCGTGCTAAAAGCCACGGCGGGCGCGCAGCGCGCCCGCCGTGGCGGGGAGGGGTCAGGAAACGTGCTGCAGGAACTCCTGCAGGCGCGGGCTCGGCGGATGATTGATCAGATCGTGCGGATTGCCGTCTTCGGCGATCCGTCCTTTGTCGATGAAGATCAGGCGCGACGCCACTTTTTCGGCAAAGCCGACTTCGTGGGTAACGATCACCATGGTCATGCCTTCCTCCGCCAGATCCTGCATCACCTTCAGCACTTCATGACGCAGTTCCGGATCGAGCGCGGAGGTCGGCTCATCGAACAGCATCATTTTCGGCTTCACCGCCAGGGCGCGGGCGATCGCCACCCGCTGTTGCTGGCCGCCGGACAGCTCGGACGGATAATGGTGCGCACGCTCGGCCAGGCCGACCTTGGCCAGCAGCTCACGCGCCAGCTTTTCCGCCTCCGACTTTTTCAAGCCGCGAACGCGAATCGGGCCGAAGGCGACGTTTTCCAGCGCCGTCAGGTGCGGGAACAGGTAGAACTGCTGGAATACCATGCCGGCTTCCTGACGGATCAGGCGATCGTCCACCTTGGGATCGTTGGCCTTCAGGCCGTCGACGATCAGATCGCCGCCGGTGATCTCTTCCAGTTTGTTGATGCAGCGCAGCAGGGTGGATTTGCCGGAGCCGGAAGGCCCGATAATCACCACCACTTCACCCTGGTCGATTTTCAGATCGATATTGTGCAGCACCTGGGTTTGGCCAAAGTGCTTGGAGACGTTTTTAAATTCAATCACAGGATTTTCATCCTTCTTTCCAGACGACGCAGCACGAAGCTCAGCACCAGCGTAATAATCAGATAAATAACCGCCACGGCGCTCCAGATTTCCAGCGCGCGGAAGTTACCGGCAATAATTTCCTGCCCCTGGCGGGTCAGTTCCGCCACGCCGATCACGATGAACAGCGAGGTGTCTTTAATGCTGATGATCCACTGGTTGCCCAACGGCGGCAGCATGCGGCGCAGCGCCAGCGGCATAATGACGTAGCGAATGGTTTCGCGCCGCGACAGGCCGAGCGCCAGGCCGGCTTCGCGGAAGCCGTTGTGGATCGACAGCACCGCACCGCGGGTGATCTCGGCGATGTAGGCGCCGGAGTTGATCATGATGGTGACCACCGCGGCGCTGAACGGGTCGATGCGCAAGTCGGTAAAAGCCATCGGCAGGGCGAAGTAGATGAACATCACCTGCACCACGATCGGCGTGCCGCGGATCACTTCGATAAACACCAGGGCGATATGGTTGGCGATCCAACCGCCGTAGGTACGGGCAAAGCCGGCGACGAGGCCGATGATCAGGCCGCCAATCAGACCGAGGACCGAAATCCACAGGGTCATTTTGGCGCCTTCCAACAGAATGGGGATGGCGGGCCAGATGGCGCTCCAGTCGAACTGCATGATATTTCTCCCGGTGATCCCAAACGTGGGAATCGGATGCAACAAAGCGCAGGGGGTTAAGCTACCCCCCTGTGCTTAAGTCAATAGTTTGCCAACGTCTGAATTACTTAGGCTCGGTACCGAACCATTTCTTGTAGATTTCGTTGTAGGTGCCGTTGTCGCGCAGGGTTTTCAGCGCGCCGTTCACTTTCTCGCGCAGCGCGTCGCTGCCTTTCGGGAAAGCGATGCCGTATTGCTGAGCCTCCAGCGAGTCGCCTACGGTTTTGAACTTGCCGGCGCCGGCGGTCTTGATGAAGTACAGGATGTTTGGCGTATCGTGCAGCACGGCGTCAGCGCGTTTGGTGCCCAACTCCATGTAGGCGTTGTCGATGTTCGGGAACTGACGCAGATCCTTGGTTTTAATGTGCTGTTTGGCGTAGTCCACCGAGCCGGTGCCGCTCTTCACCGCCACCACTTTGCCGTTCAGATCGTCGATGCTTTTCACGCTGTCGTCGTTGGCGTTAACCATCACCAGCAGGCCGCTTTTGTAATAGCCGTCGGAGAACTCGATGGCTTTTTTACGTTCGTCGGTGATGGTGATGCCGGCCAGCGCCAGGTCCACGTTCTTGGTCTGCAGGGCAGGAATGATGCCGCTGAAATCCATGGGCTTCAGGGTGTAATCCAGCTTCAGTTCCTTGGCGATGGCGGCCCACAGGTCGATATCGAAACCGACGTATTTATCGCCCTGCTTGAATTCGAAAGGAACGAAGGCGGTGTCGGTGGCGACCACCAGTTTGTCTGCTGCGTGGGAACTTACGGCAAAGGCCAGGGAAAGTGCGGCCAGGGAGACTTTAAAAATTGACTTCATGAGAGGAATTCCTGTACAGGTTGCGGATTACCCATTTTTTATATTGCAGTTGGTGCCATGAAAAAATCGTGCCATGTTTTCAACTACTATAAAAACAAAGAGTTGTAGCCGGATGTTGTGCCTGATAGGCGAATTATTATTTTTATGCACCAGTCCGAGGCGCCAAAATGGTGCATAGGATTTATCTTGGTGCACTGGGCTATCATTAACCAAATAATGGGTGTGAAACAACCGATAGTTAACGGTTTTGCTTCAATATTGATAACTAACTCTAACTTTCCTGACGCAATGATGTTGCATCTGGTGCAAGAGTGTTCGACGGGAGGGGGCGCCGCGCCAAAAATCTTAGCGCAGCTGGCTGTCTTTGCTGCCGCGGCGATTGTACAAACTGCCGGCGGAGTGTTTTTTATCCAGTGCGGTCTGGCAGGCCAGACAAAAACGCACGCCTTTCAGCGCCTGCCGGCGCGCCGGCGGGATTTCTTCGCCGCATTCCTGACAATAACGCTCGCTTTCGCCGCGGCCCAGCGCCTCGCGCGCGCGTTGCACCGCATCGTCTACGGTGGAATCGATTTGATCCTGTACGGCGCCGTCCGCCGCCCATCCGCTTGCCATAGTGACCTCCCTGCAAGGTTGCCTCTCTGCTTAATATGGGACGTTTTTCATACAATGCAACCGCGATGCAAAAGAAAACAGGCCGGGGCAAAGCCCGCAGCCTGTCGAACGGCCCTTGAACCCGGGCTGCGTTGATGATGCGCCAAATGGCGTTATTCGATGTTGGACTCGATAAACCACAGGAACTTGTCCAGATCGCGCGACGCCGCGGTGAACATGTCGGCGGTGTCTTCATCTTCCACTTCGGTAATCGCCTTGCGGATGTCGTTCGCCACCGCACCATAGCGGTCGGCCAGCGCTTTCAGGTGTTCCTGTACGCTGTGAATATGGGTCGGGTAGCTTTTCAGCGGCGTTTTGTCATTAACCACCTGCACCGTGCCCAGGGCTACGCCACCCAGCTGCACCACGCGTTCGGCGAAGGTGTCCTGATGGTCGATGATGGCGGTGCGGAAGCCGTCCAGCATTTCATGAACCGCAATGAAGTTGGCGCCGCGCATGTTCCAGTGCGCCTGTTTGGTGATCAACGACAGGTCGATGAACTGCACCACCTGGTGGTTTAGGGCCTTGATGGCGGCCAGTTTGGTTTTTTCGTCGAGATCGTTGCGGGTGTACAGCAGGTCAGAAGATTTCGTTTTCACCAGTTTAGCGGTACTCATATCAGATATCCTCTTGATTAGTCGTTGTCCTATTTTGTTGCCGCAATAATTATAGCAGTCACGGTTATTTTTGCAGGACGAAAATGGCTATCGGATAAATAGGCCTGGCCGAACGAGATAATAGCAAATAAAACCTGCGTGTTATTATTTTTATTTGTAATTAAATGAATTTAAACGAAATGTTTTTTAATTTTCCTGTGGGTGGTTTTAAGGGGAATAGAGGGTTTCATTTGTGATGCGGTATTTTCTTCCCGATCTTTCATATGGGTAAATAATAGGATGCCAGCCTGTTGCCAGTCTGTTAATTGGGCGGAGATTCATATTGATAGCGCGCAACCTGGCGGCTAAAATGATCCGTTTGGCCCTCAGATCCCCCATAATTCTATGAAAATTAACGTGGTCGGAACCAGCGGCAGCGGCAAAAGCACCCTGGCCCGCAAGCTGGCGGAAAAGCTTGCCGTTCCTTATATCGAGATGGACAGGCTGTATTGGCGGCCTGACTGGCAGGGCACGCCCGATATCGAGTTTTTCCCGCGGGTTGAGCAGGCGCTGGCCGAAGCGGGAAGCGGTTGGGTGCTTGACGGCAACTATACGCGCACCCAGGCAATCACATGGCGTGAGGTCGACTGGGTGGTGTGGGTCGACTACGGCTTTTGCCGCACGCTGTATCAGGCGGTGCGCCGGGCGATTCGCCGTGCGGCCACGCGCGCCGAACTGTGGCCGGGTACCGGCAACCGGGAGAGCTTCCGCCGCTCTTTCTTTAGCCGCGACTCGATTATTCTGTGGACCTTCAGGACCTACCGCGAGAATCGGGTGAAATATCTGGCGGAGATGCGGCGCGCCGAGGGTAAGGTGCGCTTTATACGCCTGCGCTCGCCCCGGCACGCCGCGGCCTTTTTACAGAGCCTGCAGGTCAAACGGCCAGGATAAAGCGCGGCATATTCTCGATGGCCGCTCAGGAGAGTTTTTCGATTTGCGGCTTGGGCCTGATGGTTAAGGTCGACCCCATGGAGGCGGCGATGATTGCCGCCAGCGCCAGCCATTGTACGCCGGTCAGGTGTTCGTTGAGGAACAACATGCCGGAAAACGCCGCCATCGCCGGTTCCAGGCTCATCAGCGTGCCAAAGGTGCGCGCCGGAATTTTCGGCAACGCGATGATTTCCAGCGAATAGGGCAGCGCGGTGGACAGAATGGCCACCGCCAGCGCCACGGGCAGGATATCAACGTTCAGCAGTGCGCTGCCGGTTTGCCAGGCGCCGATCGGGCAAAATACCAGGGCGGCGATCAGAGAGCCGACGGCGACGGTGCCCGGCCCGTGGTCGCCGCCGGCCTTCTGACCAAAGATAATGTAGACGGCCCAGCAGGCGCCGGCGCCGAGCGCGCAGGCGGCGCCGAAGGGATCGATGCTGGCGACGCCATGCCCCAGCGGCAGCAGGAACCACAGGCCGACGATCGCCAGCGCCACCCAGAGAAAATCGATCGGCCGGCGCGAGGAAAACATGGCGACCGCCAGCGGGCCGGTGAACTCCAGCGCCACGGCAATGCCGAGCGGCACGGTGCGCAACGACAGATAGAACAGGTAGTTCATCGACCCCAGCGCCAGGCCGTAAATCAGCAGCGGCAGGCGGCTGCCTGCGGCGAAGCGCATCCGCCATGGCCGAAAGATAACGAACAGGATCAGCGTGCCGATACCCAGGCGCAGCGTGGTGATGCCTTCGGCGCCAACCAGCGGGAACAGGCTTTTGGCCAGCGACGCGCCGCCCTGAATAGACACCATGGCGATGATTAACAAGCAGATGGGCAGCAGCGTGGACGACGCCTTGCCGGTTGCAGATGAAGACATCCTTATAGGCCTTTTATGTGCCTCCCCCAGCCTTGGGAAGACGCGTGAGATACGGAGGCGAGCAGTGTAAATGAAATGGGGTAAATCTGTCTGAGAAAAGGCGTGCGGGGCGGTGAAATACGCCGTGGTTTGACCTGTTGCCAGTGGCTTTGTTCAAAAAGTGCGCATTTTTTTAAGAATTGTCTGGATATTAAATTGGTGATTTTTGTCACAGAAAGACGTAGAATACGGCCGAAAATAGAGCGAAAATAAGCAGATACGCTGTTCTTGAAATCTTCTGTTACACGATATAAAGCATTAGACACTCAATTCAAGGCAGAGTTTCACGCTATTTTTTGTTATATTTTCAAAGCATGAACAAATGGATGTACTTAATAATAAAACGCGTTTGAGGTGGTTATGAAAAAAATTGCATGTCTTTCCGCAGTAGCAGCTTGCGTATTAGCAGTTAGCGCAGGTACCGCATTCGCTGGTCAGAGCACCGTATCCGCTGGCTATGCGCAGGGTGATCTCCAAGGCGTTGCTAACAAAGCCGACGGTTTCAACCTGAAGTACCGTTACGAGTTCGACAACAGCCCACTGGGCGTGATCGGTTCCTTCACCCACGTGGAAAAGGATCGTTCTCAGAACGGTTACTACCAGAAGTCCCAGTATAACTCCATCACCGCAGGTCCAGCTTACCGTTTCAATGACTGGGCGAGCATCTACGGTGTAGTTGGTGTTGGCTACGGCAAAAACATCGACAACGCTCAAAGCGGCAACGACCGTAACGGCAACAGCGACTACGGCTTCACCTACGGTGCTGGCCTGCAGTTCAACCCAATCCAGGACGTTGCTCTGGATGTTGGTTACGAGCAGAGCCGTATCCGCAGCGTTGACGTTGGCATCTGGAGCGTTGGCGTAGGCTACCGTTTCTAAGATTTCCCCACGCCTGAGGGCGTGAGCGTGCGGCACTTTAGGCCGCGCCAGATAAAAATCCGCCTTCGGGCGGATTTTTTTTTGCCTGCCGCCCGGGCCGGCGACTATTTGCCCAGCTTCTGCGCCGGCTGCGGCGAAAACCGGGCGCTGCGAGCGTCGCGTTCGTAGCCCTGGGGCTGGGTGAGGATGGCGTACAACTCTGGGCGGCGGCCAAGGATCCAGCGGCGGCCGGTGCTGAGCGGGATCAACGACAGATCGAGATCGGCGATCACCATGCGGTCCGCCGCCGCCCAGGTTTCCGCCAGAATGCGGCCGTAGGGATCGAGGATCATGGCGTTGCCGGTGCGCACTTCGTCGTCATCGCGCCCCACGCCGTTGCTGAACAGCACAAACAACCCGTTGTCGTGCGCGCGCGCCGGCAGCCAACGCATCAGCCAGCCGCGGCCGTGCTCGCCGCGAAACGCCGTCTCTATCGCCTGCGGGTTTTCCGCACGTTGCTGCCACAGCGCCAGCGGGATGGGCTTCATGCCGTGCGGGCTGCGCGAATGGGTGCCGCCGGTCTGGTGCGGCGCCAGCAACACTTCAGCGCCCAGCAGCGCCGTGGCGCGCACGTTTTCCACCAGATTGTTGTCCCAGCAGATCAGCACCCCGACCCGCACGCCCCACGGCGTATCGAATACCGTAAAGCCCTCGCCGCTGGCGATCGCCGGGTGTTCGAAGGCATGCAGCTTGCGGTGCAGGTGCAGCTGGCCGTCGGGCAGGCAGACGGCGTAGGCGTTGTAACAGTTGCCGTCATCGCCCAGTTCGATCAGGCCCACGCCGATCGCCATATTGTAGCGTTCAGCCAGCGGCCGAATGCGCGCCAGGGAAGGGCTGGCGGCGATGGGCTCCGCCAGCGCGCGCACTTCGGCCTCGGCGAGATGGCGTACGTGCCAGTAACCGGTGATGGACATTTCCGGAAAGGCCAGCAGTTGGATCCGTTCGGCGGCGGCCTGGGCGATAAAGCCCTCCATCACCTTCAGGTTGTAGTTCTTGTCGTTGGCGCGGTGCTGGAATTGCACCGTCGCGGCGCGCAGGGTGGCGGTCATTGGCGTTACCTTCGATTGGGGTCCTGCGTTGATTACAGCAGGCCGATTGATTACTGTATAATCAATTAAATTCCTCTTTTGATAACCTGATGGAATGGATATTCGACAACTGCGCGCCCTGGTGGCGCTGGCCGAACAGGGCAACTATCGACAGGCGGCGAACCGGCTGTGCATCACCCAGCCGGCGTTGAGCAAGCAAATCCAGGCGCTGGAAACCCAGCTTGGCGCCCGGCTGTTTGAGCGCGGGCGGCAGGGCGCGCAGCTCACCGCCAGCGGGCAGCGGCTGTACCCCGAGGCGCGCGCGCTGGTGGAACAGCATGTGCAGTTTCAGCAGCGTGCGCGGCGGGTGGTGCAGGGAGAGGCGGGGCGGCTGGCGCTGGGGTTTGGCCTGTCCAGCTTCGATCTGGCGCCCAGGCTGGTGGCCGCCTTTCGCCGGCGTTTTCCGGAGGTGGCGGTCGGGCTGGAGGATCTGCCTTCGGAACGGCAATATCAGATGCTGCTGCAGGGCGAACTGCAGGTGGGGTTCGTGCGCCTGCCGGTCAACGGGCCGTTGCGCGGCGTCGCCTTGCTGAGCGACAGGCTGGTGTTGGCCGCGCCGGCGGCGCTCGGGCTGCGGGCCAATGCGGTGATGGCGCAGTTTAACCAACTGCCGCTGTTGCAGCTGACCCCGAAGCGCGGGCGCGGATTGAGCGACCAGTCGTTGCGGTTTATCGCCGCCCATCGGCTGGCGCCGAACGTGGTGCAGCAGGCCGGGGATATTCAAACGTTGCTGGCGCTGGTCGCCGCCGGCATCGGCGTGGCCCTGTTGCCGCAAAGCGTGACGCATATCGTCCCGGCGGGCATCGACATGCTGCCGTTGAGCGGCGAGGAGACGGAGTGGCAGGTCGGCATCGCCTGGGACCCGCAGCGGCCTGACGCGCTGCGGGATAATTTTGTTCAGGCGGCGCTGGCCGCCCGACAAGGCTAACCGCGATTATAGCGGGCAGCGCATCACCGTTATCGGGTTGTGATGATATTCGCTGCGGTGGCTTTCGGTGAAGCCGACCTTGCGCGCCAACGCCAGCGAAGCCCGGTTTTCCGGAGAAATAATGCACACCGCGTCGTCGCCGGGTAAATAGGTTTTCCCCCAGGTCAGGGCCGCGCGCAGGGCTTCGGTGGCGTAGCCTTTTCCCTGGGCTGTGCCGATCAGCGTCCAGCCCATTTCCGGCGCATCGAGCGCCGGGTCGATATCGCGCTGAAAGTTGGAAAAACCGATGCTGCCGAGGTATGCGCCGCTGCTGCGTTCGCGCACCGCCCAATAGCCGTAGCCCAGCAGCGCCCAGTGCCCGACGTAGCGCATCAGGCGGCCCCAGGAGTCTTCGCGGTCGCGCGGCGTGCCGCCGATATAGCGCACGACCTCAGGATCGGCCCATAGGGCGGCCAGGGCATCAAAGTCGTCGAGCGTATGCGCGTCCAGCCGTAAACGCTCGGTAAGCAGCGTCGGCGCGGCGGTGATAGGGATCATTATTCTGCTCCTGCACAAAGTGAAAGGCGGTGACCAACGCCGCCAGTATGCCAGAGAAGTTACACCATCAGCCACAGCAGCCAGGTGAACAGGAAGCCGCTCAGGCCGAGCAGGGTGGTCAGCACCGTCCAGGTCTTCAGGCCGTCGGCGACCGACAGTCCAAGGTAGCGGGTGACTATCCAAAAACCGGAGTCGTTGACGTGCGACAGCCCCAGCCCGCCGAAGCAGGTGGCCAGGGTGACCAGCACCAGCTGCAGGTGATTCAGGCCGCTGACCGCTTCCGAAAGCAGGCCGCCGGTGGTCAGGATCGCCACCGTGGCCGAACCCTGCGAGGCGCGCAGCGCCAGCGAGATGATAAAGGCGGCGGGGACCAGCGGCAGGCCGATGGTGGTCAGCACCTCCGCCAGCGCCTTGCCGACGCCGGATTCCACCAGCACTTTACCGAATACGCCGCCGGCGCCGGTGACCAGGATCACCACCGCGGCGGTCGGCAGCGCGGCGCCCATCACGTCCCCGGCGTGCTGCAGGCTCCAGCCGCGGCGTAGCGCCAGAAAATAGAACGCCAGCATCAGGGCTATCATGAGCGCCACCGCCGGAGACCCCAGCAACGTCAGCGCGTCGCGCAGCGCCGAGCCCGGTTGCAGCAGGGTGGCGGAAACCGTGCCCAGCATGATGATGGCGATCGGGATGACGATCAGCGCGGCCACCAGCCCGGCGCCCGGCGGATTGATGCGATCGCTGAGCGGCGCCCGCCCCTCCGCGGCCGGTTCCGGCGCCGCCAGCTGCAGCTGTTCCAGCACCTCTATCGACAGCGGATAGGCTTTGCGATTGAGGTATTTCGCCGCGAAGTAACCAATCACCCCGACCGGGATGCAGATGCCGAGGCCGATAATGGTCAGCCAGCCGATATCGGCGTTCAGCAGGCCGGCGGCGGCCACCGGGCCCGGGTGTGGCGGCAGCGCGACGTGCACCGTCAACATGACGCCGGCCATCGGCAGGCCGAACTTCAGCGGCGATACTTTGGCCACCTTGGCGAAACCGTAGATGATCGGCGCCAGAATGATAAAGCCGACGTCGAAGAACACCGGGATGCCGAGGATGAAGGCGGCGAGAGTCAGCGCGGCGATGGTGCGTTTCGGGCCCAGCGCCTGGCTGAAACGCTGCGCCAGCGATTCTGCGCCGCCGGAATGTTCGATCATTCTGCCGAGCATGGCGCCGAGGCCGATAATGATGGTCACCGAGCCGAGCACGCCGCCCATGCCTGCGGTCATCACTTTCATCACTTCACCGGTCGGAATGCCGCTGGCCAAAGCGACCAGCAGGCTGACCACCAGCAGGGCGACAAACGGCTGAATTTTCGCCTTAATCACCATCAGCAACAGCAGCACCACACCTAATACGGCAATCATCAACAGCATAGAGGTAGACATGGGATAGCCCTTTATCGGGTAAGCGTCAGGCACCGCGATCGCCGGTCGGCGATACGGGTGCGTATAATTTTTATAGGGTTAAATCACCGGTGTTGGCGGACTACCTACAGGTAAGGCCTGACCCAATCGAGCCCGGCGGCGGTATCGGCGCGCGGCCGGTATTCGCAACCGACCCAGCCCTGATAACCGAGGGCGTCCAGCTGGGCGAACAGCCAGGGATAATTCAGCTCGCCGTCGTCCGGCTCATGGCGCTCCGGCACCGAGGCTATCTGGATATGCGCGTAGCGCCCGGCCAGCGAGTTCATCAGCCCGCTGATATCGCCATCCACCAACTGAGCGTGGAATACGTCAAACTGGATAAACAGGTTCGGGCGGTCGACCGCCGCCGCCAGCTCCGCCGCCTGATGCTGGCTGGAAAACAGATAGTCGGGCTTGACCTGCGGGCTGAGGGCCTCAATCAGCACCTTGATCCCATGCTGGGCGAAGGCGTCGGCGGCATACCGGAGGTTGCCGATAAAGGCGTCGCGGTAGCGCCGGCGGTCTTCGCCCGGCGGAACAACGCCGGCCATCACGTGCACGCAGGGGCAACCCAGGGCAATGGCGTAGCTCAACGCGCGGTCGATATCGGCGCGCGCGTCCCGTTCGCGGCCCGGCAGCGCCGCCAATCCCCACTCGCCGGCGGCCGCATCCCCCGGCGCGGTGTTGAACAGCACCTGCCGCAGGCCGTTGTCGCGCAGCTTTTCCGCCAGCAGTTCGGCCGGATATTCATAGGGAAATAAAAACTCCACCGCTTTGAAACCCTGCGCGGCGGCGGCTTCGAAGCGCGCGAGGAAAGGCACTTCGTTAAACATCGTCGATAAATTGGCGGCAAATTTAGGCATGATTCAGCTCCGTAACTCGGCTATTTCGTCATCGGTCAAATAACGTATCGGGCGGTCGCCGAGGGTGAAAATCAGCTTCGCCGCATCTTCCATCTCTTCGGCGTTGTCCGCCGCCGCGCGCAGATCCTTGCCGGTCACCACCGGCCCGTGATTGGCCAGCAGAAAGGCGCGGTGATTCGGCGCCAGCCTGGCCAGATCCTCCGCCAGCCGCAGATCGCCGGGCCGATAGTAGGGCACCACCGGCACTTTGCCGACCCGCATCACCACGTAGGGCGTGAATGGCTTGATGGCGTTTTCGCTGTCCAGCCCCCGCAGGCAAGAGAGGGCGGTGAGGTAGGTACAGTGCAGATGCACCACCGCTTTGCATTCCGGGTTGTTCAGATAGAGCGCACGGTGAAAGCTGATCTCCTTCGACGGTTTGTCGCCGGACAGCCAGTCGCCGTTCAGGCTGACCTTGGACAGCCGCTCGGCCTGCAGTTCGCCCAGGCAGGAGCCGGTCGGCGTCGCCAGCAGCGTGCCGTCCGCCAGCAGCAGCGACAGATTGCCGGCGGAGCCGGTGGCGTAACCGCGCTGAAAGAACGAGGCGCCGAGGCGCACCATCTCTTCGCGCGCCTGCTGTTCGGGGGTTGATGTCATACTGGAAACTCCGTTTGCGCCCGGGCGAAGAAGTTTTCGTCGCCGAAATTACCCGATTTAAGGGCCAGTGAAACCGGTTGTCCGATGGCGCGCACCCAGGGCACGCCGGGAGAAATGCCGGGGCCGATATGAAAACCGCCAATGCCGAGCGCCTGCGTCACCACGCCGGAGGTTTCGCCGCCGGCGACGATAAAGCGGCTGAACCCCCGCTGCCGCAGCCGTTTCACCAGCTCGGCGAACAGGGCTTCCACCGCCTGGCTGGCGGCGGCGCCGTATTGCCGCTGCGTCTGTTGCAAGGCCTCCGGCGCGGCGGTGGCGTACAGCAGCGGGGCGAGGGCGTCGGCCGCGTGGCGCTGCGCCCATTCCGCCAGCTCTTCGGCGTAGGCGGCGCGATCGGTTTCGTTCAGACAGCGCGTTACCTCCAGCGCCTGCGCCGTCGCCTGCTGACGATAACGCGCCACCTGCCGCTGGGTCATGGTGGAGCAGGAGCCGGACAGCACCACCGCTTTCGCGCCCTGCGGCGCGCCGGCGGCCTGCGCCGATTTGTCTGCTGGCCGCGCCGCGTGGCGGGCGATGCCGATCGCCAGGCCAGAGCCGCCGGTCACCAGTTTCATGGTTTTCAGCGCTTCGCCCTGGGTCAGCAGATGTTGCTCGTTGAGCGTATCCAGCACCGCATAGCGCACGCCCTGCTGCGCCAGCCGCCGCAGTTTTTCACTCACCGCTTCCGCGCCGCGGTCCATCTCGGCCGCGCTCACCAAACCGCAGCGCCCCGCGGCCTGCGCCTCCATCAGCCGCAGCAGATTGCTGTCGGTCATCGGCGTGACCGGATGATGGCGCATGCCGGATTCCGACAGCAGCTGCTCGCCGACGAACAGATGGCCCTGATACACCGTCCGGCCGTTCACCGGCAGCGCCGGCGAGATCACCGTCAGATTTTCGCCCAGCGCGTCGAGCAGCGCATCGGTCACCGGGCCGATATTGCCCTGCGCGCTGCTGTCGAAGGTGGAGCAGTATTTGAAGTAGAACCGCCGGCAACCTTGCTTTTGCAGCCAGGCCAGCGCCTGCAGCGATTGTTCTACCGCCTGGGCCGCCGGGCAGGAGCGAGATTTCAGGCTGATGACCACCGCCTGCGCGTCGGGCGGAGCCTCATCCTGCGGCACGCCGTTGAGCTGCACCGTCGGCAGGCCGTTCTCCACCAGAAAACTGGCGATGTCGGTGGCGCCGGTAAAGTCGTCCGCTATGATGCCGAGCTGCATCAGAGATCCTCCTTCTTCTGTGGCAGGTCGATGCCGGAAAAGATCTTGATCACCGCGCTGTCGTCTTCTTTACCGTAGCCTGCGTTGCTGGCGGCGGTAAACATGGTGAAGGCGGTGGAGGCCAGCGGCAGCGGGAAATGCAGCGCTTTGGCGGTGTCCGCCACCAGGCCCAAATCCTTGACGAAGATATCAACCGCCGATTTCGGCGCATAGTCGCCGTCGACCACGTGGCGCATGCGATTCTCAAACATCCAGGAATTGCCGGCGGCGTGGGTCACCACGTCATACATCACGTCGAGAGGAATGCCGGCGCGCGCGGCCAGCGCCATGGCCTCCGCCCCGGCGGCGATGTGCACCCCCGCCAGCAGCTGGTGAATGATTTTCACCGTCGCGCCCAGGCCAATGTCTTCGCCGATGCGGTAGACCTTGCCGGCGATGGCGTCCAGCACCGGCTGCAGCCGGTCGAAGGCGGCCTCGGCGCCGGAGGCCATCACCGTCAGCTGGCCCTCCTCCGCCTTGAGCGCGCCGCCGGATACCGGCGCGTCCAGCATATGCAGCCCCAGGGGCTTCAGCTGTTGCTCTATCTGTTTGGCATCGTCGGCGGAAAGGGTGGACGAGACCATCAGGGGGATGCCGGGTTTGAGCCGGGGCGCCAGGCCGCGCTCGCCAAACAGGATCTGTTTCACCTGGGCGGCGTTAACCACCAATAGCAACACCGCATCCAGTTCGGCGGCGAAGGCGTCGGCGCTGGTCGCCGCCTGCGTGGCGCCGGCCTGCCGCAGCGCCGCCAGCGCCTGGGGGTTAAGATCGACGCCGTAGGTGGTCAGCCCGGCGCGGATGCACGACTTCGCTGCGCCCATGCCCATCGCGCCCAGCCCGATCACGCAAACTGAATATTGCCCTGGCACTGTCATGTCATACCTCTGTTAATTTTAGTGATAATTTGTTTTGTTGTGTTAAATGTAAGCGCTTTTGTGGCGCTTATCCGCGATCGTCATCACAATAATTAACAATCAAAAATAACACGCACCGTTTCGCTCGCAGAGGAGTTTTTATTTATTTCTTTAACTTACATGGCATTAAGAATGCAGCCATCACGCTTCGCCGCTTCGCTGCCCGAATAATTATCGCTGTCGCCGAACGAAAATTGACGTAAAATCACAATTATTATCACTGCGGCACGGAGAGGGAACCTTGATACCTGTAGAACGCCATCAACAAATTCTAGCGCTGGTGTCCGAACGCGGCGTGGTGAGCATAGCCGAATTAACGGAACGGCTGGGGGTATCGCACATGACTATCCGCCGGGATCTGCAAAAGCTGGAGGAGCAGGGGGCGGTGCTGGCGGTGTCGGGGGGCGTGCAGTCGGCGGAGCGGGTGGCGACCGAGCCTTCCCATCAGACCAAGGAAGGGCTGTTCAGCCGGCAAAAGGCCGCTATCGGCCAACTGGCGGCGCGGCAGATCCCGCCCAACAGCTGCGTTTATCTGGATGCGGGCACCACCACGCTGGCGCTGGCCAAGCACATCAGCGAACGCGAGGATCTGACGGTGGTGACCAATGACTTCGTGATTGCCGGGTTCCTGATCGAGCACAGCCAATGCCGGATCATTCACACCGGCGGCACCGTCTGCCGCGAAAACCGTTCCTGCGTCGGTGAAGCGGCGGCGCAGGCGTTGCGCGGGCTGTTTATCGATTTGGCGTTTATTTCCGCCTCGTCCTGGAGCATGCGCGGCCTGTCGACGCCGAACGAGGACAAGGTGATGGTCAAGAAGGCGATTGTCGAAGCCAGCCGGCGCTGCATTCTGCTCAGCGACACCTCGAAATACGGCAAGATAGCCACCTACCTGGCGTTGCCGATCGCCGCGTTCGACGCCATCATTACCGACGACGGCCTGCCCGCCGCCGCGCGCGAGGCGATTTCGCAGGCGGATATTACGCTGATGACGGCGGGGGAATAGAGGGAAAAAAACAGGCGGCGATAAGGTCGATTTGACGGTGGAGCGGCGGATAAGCGGCCCGCCCCATTGCCGTTCGCCGCCGACGGCGGCGGCGCAAAACTAAATGCCGCTGAACCAGTTATAGCCCTGATCTTCCCAGTAGCCCCCCGGGTTGACGTCGCTGACGAAAATGGCGGCGATGTGCTTGGCGTTCTTGAACCCCAGCTTGGTCGGCACCCGCAGGCGCAGCGGATAACCGTAATCCGCCGGCAGCGGCTTGCCGCCGAAGTCCAGCGCCAACAGGGTCTGCGGGTGCAGCGCCGTCGCCATGTCGATGCTGGAGTAGTAGCGATCGGCGCACTTGAAGCCGACGTAGCCGGCGGTCAGGTCCGCGCCGACGTGCTGCAGAAAAGTGCGCAGCGGTACGCCGGCCCACTGGCCGATGGCGCTCCAGCCCTCGATGCAGATCAATCGGGTGATCTGGCTTCGCTGCGGCAGCCGCTGCAGCTGTTCCAGCGTCCAGGGCGCTGGTTTCGCTACCTTGCCCGAGACCTCGAGCCGGTAACCGGCGAGATCGACCTCCGGCACGTTGTACTCGGGGTAAAAGGCGTTGAACGGAAAGGGGTCGGTGATCTGGTCGGGCCGGTAGGTTTGCGCCAGCCGCTGGCCGCTGAACAACCACGCCTGCACCCGATCGTTCCAGCGCGACATGGCCCACAGCACTTTATCCACCTGATCGCCATCCTGCAGGTTGCAGCCGGTCAGCATGGCGATGCCGCCCAGCGTCAGTCCGGATCGCAACATCAAGCGGCGCTGCAGGTTCACTAACCGTTTCTTTTGCGCCGGTTCCAGGGTTGGCGCGGCGGGACGCGCTTTTTTCTCACTCATGCTTGCCTCCCGTGATCATCGCCCACAGCGTGCGCGGCACCAGGATCACCATCAAAAGGTGGATCACCACAAACAGGCCGATGCCGGCCATGGCGAAGAAGTGCACGTAGCGTGCGGTATCAAAGCCGCCGAACAGCGCCACCAGATGCTGCAGCTGCACCGGTTTCCAGATGGCCAGCCCGGAAAGCACCAGCAGCCCTCCCAGCGCCAGCACCCCGAGATACATCAATTTTTGAATGGCGTTATAGCGGCCCTGTCGGTGCTGCAGGCGCAGCGTCAGCGCCTGCAGGATATCGCGCCGCAGCGCGCCGGCGCCGAGCGGCAACAGGTCGCGGCGAAAATGGCCGCTGAACAGGCTCCACAGCAGATAGCACAGCGCGTTGAGCGCCAGCAGCCACATCACCGCCAGATGCCAGCCAATCGCGCCGCCCAGCCAGCCGCCGAGCGTCATCTGCGGCGGGAAGCGGAAACCGAACAGCGGCGAGGCGTTATAGATTTCCCAGCCGCTCATGAACATGCAGATCATGGCGAACAGGTTAACCCAGTGGGTAATACGGACCGGCCAGCGATGCGCCGGCCGCGGCGCGTTGGGGGTCATCATCGTCTCCCTGATTACATCGGCGGCACGGTGCCGTCTTTGCCGGCGGAAATGCGGGTGGCGACGCGTTGGCCCTGGGCGTCGGCGGCGGAGAACAGCACGATGTGCACGCCCGGCTTCAGCAGGCTGAGATCGCCCGGATCGAGGGTGACGATCGGTACGTCTTCCGGTACGGCGACGGTTTTCTGCTGGTTGCCATAATTGACGGTCAGCGTGCGGCCGTTGGATTTAACCAGCTTGCCGACGGTGCCGTTGGTCATGGTGTCCACCTTGCCGTCGGCCGATTCCCAGGCGGAATGCCCTTCGCCGGTGCCGCGCAGGCTGGCGGCGAACACGTGCACCTCCAGCGCCTTCAGGGTGCCGTCCGGCTGCGGCACCGCCGCGGTGCCGATAAAGCTGTCGGGTTTGATGTCGTCCAGCGTGGCTTTCGATACGCTCAGCACCTTGGTCTGCTGGTTAAGCTTGACGCTGATTTTTTCTCCCTTGCGGTCGGTGAGCTGCAGGCTGCTGTCGGACACCTGATCGATGGTGCCGCGCAGCGGCGCGATGACCTTGCCAGGCGCCTGAGCGGCGGCGGCCGCGCCGCTGCACAGCAGCAGGCTGGACAACAGTAAACCGGCGATACGATGACGGGTAATCATAAAGTTCTCCTTGAATGGGTTTGCCGCTTAAGCATGGTTGAACAATAGGGACAGCACCATGGCCGTTTGATGACATTAATGTCATCAAATTTGTCCGCCGAAACTGCTAGTATTTTTGCAGGCGTAACGAGGTGGCGAGCATGCGAATACTGGTGGTTGAAGACGATACCAGCACGGGGAATTACCTGAAGAAAGGGCTGGGTGAAGCGGGGTACAGCGTCGATCTGGCGCGCAACGGCACCGACGGGCTGTTCCGGGCGCTGGAGCATGGCTACGACGCCATCGTGCTCGACGTGATGCTGCCGGGGCTGGACGGCTGGCAAATCATCGAGGTGCTGCGCAAGAAAAGCGACGTGCCGATCCTGTTTCTGACCGCGCGCGACGGCGTGCAGGACCGCATTCACGGGCTGGAACTGGGCGCCGACGATTATCTGATCAAGCCGTTTTCCTTTACCGAGCTGGTGCTGCGTCTGCGCACTTTGCTGCGCCGCGGCCCGGTGCGCGAAGCTGACCATTACGCCATCGCCGATCTGCAGCTCGACGTGCTGCGCCGCAGGGCGGTGCGCCAGGAGGTGGTGATCCCGCTGACCAACAAGGAGTTCATGCTGTTGCACCTGCTGGTGCGGCGCGAGGGCGAAGTGCTGTCGCGCACGCTGATCGCCTCGCAGGTGTGGGACATGAACTTCGACAGCGACACCAACGTGGTGGACGTGGCGATCAAACGGCTGCGGGCCAAAATCGACCGGCCGTTCGACATCAAGCTGATTCATAGCGTACGCGGCATCGGCTATGTCTGCGAGCCGCGTTCATGAGGGGGCTGGCCCAACGCTGGCGCAGCCTGTCGCTGACGCTGCGCACCGCCGTGCTGTTCGCGCTGGTGGCGGCGCTGGTGGTGAGCGGCACCGGCTGGTATCTGTTCAGCGCCATGCGGCAGGAAATGACCCTGCGCAGCGATCTGCAGGTCACCGGGCGAGTGGAGTATTTTCGCCATTTGCTGAGCCAGCGCTTTCCCCTGGCCCGGCTTACCGCCAATACCGGCCTGTTTGAAAACATGCTGGGCAACGAACAGGACGTGCTGATTTTTCAGCATCCGGGGCAACAGCCGCTCATCAACGTCAATCCCGCCAGGCTGGCGCTGCCGCCGATAACGCCGACGCCGGCCGATCGGCCGCAGACGCTGGACGCGATGCGCGGCGGTGAAACCGAACGGGGCGTGCCGCTGCGCGCGGCCTCGGCGATGGTGCGGCTGGAGGACGGCAGCCTGCTGCAGATTTCCGCCGCGCACGTGATGGTCAACGAACAAAAGATGCTGGCGCGCTACCTGTGGCGCATCGTCGCCGCAGTGGCGGTGGCGTTTCTGTTGATCGCGCTGTTGGGGTACGGCGTGATGCGCCGGGGCCTGAGGCCGCTGTGGAAGATGGCGGCGCAGGCGGCGGTGATTACGCCCAACACGCTGTCTACCCGCCTGAGCGAGCAGGGCGCCCCGCAGGAGCTGCGGCAGCTGACCCGTTCGTTCAACGCCATGCTCGATCGCCTGAATGCGGGCTACCAGCGGCTGACGCAGTTCTCCGCCGATCTGGCGCATGAGATCCGCACGCCGGTCGGGGCGCTGATGGGGCACTGTCAGGTGGCGCTGTATCAGCCGCGCAGCGTGGAGGAATACGAAACCCTGTTGTCGAACAACATGGAGGAGCTGGAGCGCATTTCACGCATGGTGGAGAACATTCTGTTTCTGGCGCGCGCCGGCGAAGCGCAGTCGGTATTGAACTGCAGCCGTCTCGACCTGGGGCAGGAGCTGCGGCGGGTCGCCGACTATTTTGAAGGGTTGGCGGAAGAGCGCGGCATGACCCTGAGCTGCGAAGGCGAGGGGACGCTGTGGGCGGATGGCATGCTGTTTCAGCGGGCGCTGAGCAATCTGGTGGCCAATGCGGTGCGCTATGCCGATGAAAACAGCCGGATACGGCTGTGGGTAGGCCGCGAAGCCGGCGCAACGGCGGTGCGGGTGATCAATCAGGGGCCGCCGTTAGCCGCCGCGCATCTCGACAAGCTGTTCGACAGGTTCTACCGCGCCGACCCCGCCCGCAGCGCCGGCGTTCACGCCAGCGGGCTGGGGCTGTCGATCGTGCGCGCCATCATGACGCTGCACGGCGGCGAGGTCAGCGCCGAATGCATCGCCGGCGAACCCTCGGCGCGCATCACCTTTAGCCTGATATTCCCCCGGGCCGATTAATCCTTCGCTGAACAGCGGCATCGATTAACGCGACGGAATGGCGAAGCGGAAGCAGGCGCCTTTTTGCGCCTGCTCGACCAGCTGAATGTCGCTGCCGTGCAGTTGCAAAATGCGCCGTACGATCATCAGCCCCAGCCCGCCGGCATGACGGCGCGCGCCGCTCAGGATCGACGGCCGCACGAACAGGTCGGCGCGCAGCGCCTGCGGAATGCCGGGGCCGCTGTCGTTAACCTGCACCAGCACCCGGTCTCGCTGCTGCCACAGACGCACGCCGATCTCGCCACCCTGCGGCGTATGGCGAATGGCGTTGTCCAGCAGGTTGGTCAGCACCCGTTCGATCATGCTCAGATCGGCGAACACCGGCGGAATGCCCGGGGCGATATCGGCGCGCAATCGCTGATGCCGCGCCTCGGCCGCCAGCTCGAACTTCTGGAACACGTCCTGCACCAGCTCGCTGAGCGAAAACGGCTCTTTCTGCGGCTTGACCGCGCCGTACTCCAGCCGCGCCAGTTCGAACAGCGCCTGCGCCAGTTTGCCCACCTTGCGGCTTTGCGCCAGCGCGGTCTCCAGGTAGCGTCGGCGATCGTTCTCGCTCAGGCTGGCCGATTTTACCGACAGCGTTTCCAGATAGCCGTGCAGCGAGGTGAGCGGGGTGCGCAGATCGTGAGAAATATTGGCGATAAATTCGCGCCGCTGCTGGTCCTGCTGCGACAGCGTCTGCCACTGTTCGGCGATGCGCAGCGCCATGCTGCGAAACGCCTGTTGCAGCTGGCTTACCTCGTCGCGCCCCGCCGCGACGGCCGGCTGAGCGGCATAGGCCTGCACCGCGGCGATGCCGCCGCTGTCCAGGGCGCTGACCTGGCGGGTCAAACGGCGGATCGGCCGCGTCACCCAGCGGAAGGCGAAAGCGCCGGCCAGCAGGACGAACAGCACCATCACGCCCGATGACCACAGCGCCATGTGAACCGCCGAGCTGAACTGGGCGTTGCTGGCCAACGCGGTATAATCCTCGCCGAGCAGCACCACATACAGATAGCCTTCAATCTGGCCGTTGACCTTCAGCGGCGCGGCGCTGAACACTTTTTTGCCGGCGGGGCTGCGCGGATCGTCGCCGTACACCGGCATGCGCGCGCCGTCGAGCAGCGCCTGCAGCGGCAGCAGATCGACCTTTTGCCGTTTCAGGCGGCCTTGCGGCGCGGCGTTGCCGATGATGTGGCCCTGTTTATCGAGCAGGTAGACCTCGACGCTCGGATTCACCGCCATCAGCTGATCGAACAGGGTATGCACCGACTGCGGGTTCAGGCCGTCCCGGCCCAGCAGCGGGTTGCTGGCGGCGATGTGCTGCGCCAGGTTGCCGGACAGCCGCTGGATCACCGCCTGGCTGTATTGGGTGCTGCTGCGCACCTGCATCCAGCCGGAAAAGGCGCAGCTGATCACCATCAACAGCGTGAAGATCAGCGTCAGGCGTTGCGCTAAGGTAAGATTTTTCATGGTTCACTCTTGCGGCGCGGCCGCGAATTTATAGCCCATGCCCCACACCGTGAGGATGCGCTCGGGTTCCGCCGGGTTGCTCTCTATTTTGATGCGCAGCCGGTTGATATGGGTGTTCACCGTATGCTCGTATCCCTCGTGCCGATAGCCCCACACCTGGTTCAGCAGGCTGAGGCGCGAAAACACCTTGCCCGGATGGCGGGCGAAGAAATACAGCAGGTCGAACTCGCGCGGCGTCAGATCGACGGACTGCTGATTCAGCTGCACCTCGCGGGCGATCGGGTCGATGGTCAGCCCGTCGAAACTCAGCGTGCCGGCGTCCATGCGCAGGTTGCGGCTCATCGCTTCCTGACGGCGAAACAGCGCCTTGACCCGCGCCACCAGCTCCAGCATCGAGAAGGGCTTGGCCAGATAGTCGTCGGCGCCCAGCTCCAGCCCCAGCACGCGGTGCACCTCGCTGGAGCGCGCGCTGGTGATGATGATCGGCGTATAGCGCGTCATGTTGCGCGCCCGGCGGCAGATCTCCAGCCCGTCGACGCCGGGCAGCATCAGATCGAGGATCAGCGCGTCCCAGCCGCCCTGTTCCAGCATCCTCATGCCCAGGTTGCCGTCGGCGGCGTGGCTGATGTCATAGCCTTCGTCGCGCAGATGCAGCTGCAGCAGCTCGGCGATGTCGCCGTCATCTTCAACGATCAAAATTCTCTTCGCTTTTTCCATCTTTCCCCGCCGCTGATTGCCTGATCCTCTCTGAAGTCTACACAAGCGCCGCGGGGGGAGTTATCACATTTTATTTAACTTTGCGTGAGGTCTTGGGGAACAAATCCGCGGAATACTTCGCTCATCGCAACCTTGGCCGCCGGGAGAACACCATGAGCATGTCCGTTACTCAGACCACGCCGCCGATCGTGCATCCGCGGTGGCTGCGGTTGACGCACTGGCTGAATGCGCTGGCGATGCTGATCATGGTCACCAGCGGCTGGCGCATCTACAACGCATCGCCGCTGTTCAACTTCAGCTTTATCAACGAGCTGACGCTCGGCGGCTGGTTGGGCGGGGCGCTGCAGTGGCACTTTGCCGGCATGTGGCTGTTTGGCGTTAACGGGCTGTGCTACCTGTTGATCAACCTGTGCAGCGGCCGTTTCAAGCGCCGCTTCTGGCCGCTCAGCCCCGGACGCTTTTTCGCCGACCTGGCGGCGGCGCTGCGCGGCCGGCTGCGGCACGCCGACCCGCGCCATTACAACATGGTGCAGCGCGCGGCCTACCTGTTCGCGATGGCCGACAGCGTGCTGCTGGCGCTTTCCGGCCTGGTGCTGTGGAAGTCGGTGCAGTTCCCGCTGCTGCGCGAGCTGCTCGGCGGCTACGAGGCGGCGCGTTATATCCACTTTTTCGCCATGTCGGCGCTGGTGGGGTTTGTGGTGATCCATCTGGTGATGGTGGCGCTGGTGCCCCGCACCTTGCTGGCCATGCTGCGTGGGCGTTAAGGAGATGACGATGAAAACCGATAAGCCCTCTGTCACCCTGAGCGAAGGCCAGGCGATCGTCAAAGAGGCGCAGCGGCTGCTGGGGGCTTCGTCGCGCCGCCGCTTTTTGCGCAACGGCCTGACGCTGGGCGGGGTGGCGATGCTCACCGGCTGTGACCTCAGCGGCAACGCCAGCGTCGAACAGGCGCTGAGCCGCATTTCCGGCTTCAACGATCGGGTGCAGGGGTGGCTGTTCAACGCCGACCGGCTGGCGCCGGTGTACCCGGAATCGATGATCACCCGGCCGTTTCCGTTCAACGCCTTCTACGGCGAAGAGGATGCGCCGGAGATCGACGGCGACGATTATCGGCTGCAGGTGGCCGGGCTGGTGCTGGACAAACGCGACTGGACGCTGGCGCAGCTGCATCGCATGGCGCAGATAGAGCAGGTGACGCGCCATATCTGCGTCGAAGGTTGGAGCGCCATCGGCAAGTGGGGCGGGGTGCCGTTCGCGGCGTTTCTCAAGGCGATCGGCGCGGACCTGCAGGCCCGCTACGTCGGCTTTAAATGCGCCGACGACTACTACACCAGCATCGATATGGCCACCGCGCTGCATCCGCAGACCATTATGGCGTTGACCTACGACGGCCGGATCCTGCCGCGCAAATACGGTTATCCGATGAAGCTGCGCATGCCGACCAAGCTGGGCTACAAGAACCCGAAACACATACAGGTCATCGAGGTCACCAATCGCTTCCCCGGCGGCTATTGGGAAGACCAAGGTTACAACTGGTTTGGCGGCAGCTGACGGCGGCCGCAAACCTTCCCCGACACCTCAGGTGTCTTTTACCCGCAAGAAGGAAATACCATGAAAAAGTTATTCGCAATGATGATGTGCAGCGCGTTGATGTTGGGCGTAGCCGGTGCCAATGCCGCAGACGGCATGGGCAAGGACGCGATGAAGAAGGACGGCATGAGCCAGATGTCGCACGACGGCATGGCGAAAGACGGCATGAAAAAGGATGCCATGAAGAAAGACTGCATGGGTAAAGACTGCATGAAGAAGGATCACATGGGCAAGGAGGCGATGAAAAAGGACGGCATGAAAAAGGACGAAATGAAAAAGGATGCGATGGGGCAGTAATAAAAAAGGCGCAGTTTAAACAACTGCGCCTTTCGGCCGTGCCTGCGCCTGTTACATATCCGGGAAGGTCAGGGTGTTGCCCGGCGCTTCGCGGTGAATATGCAGGAAGTTCAGGTGTTTCTCGTACTGGTCGAGAATGTCGCCAATCACCTGTTCTTTGCTGTAGTCCATCAGGTCGTTGCCCTGGGTGCCTTCCATCAGGAAGGTTTCCAGCCGGTAGTAGTGCGATTTGCCGGAGCGGGCGCGGTAGGTGAAGCCCGGCACCGAGTAACGCATCGGCCAGATCTGGTAGATGAAGTTCTGCTCCTCGCCCAACCGCACCAGCAGTTCCAGGTGGTTCAACCGTTCATCTTCCGCCGGCGGCACCTCGGTGAACTCCACCTTCGCGCCGCGCAGCTCCAGCTCGCGCGCCACGTCCTGCATCGCCGGGCGGCACACTTTATCCAGCATCTTCTGCGTGTACTGCGTGCCCGGGTAGTTCATCACCCGCGACAGGCGCTGTTTCCAGTTCAGCACGTCGTGGCTGGAAACCGGCACCGGCGCCAGGGTGCTGAGCGCGCTGGCCCTGCGGTAGTCCTCGACCCGCAGCGATTTGTACAGTCCGGCCATCACGAAGAAGATCACGAAGCTGAACGGCAAGCCCATGATCACCGTGGTCTTCTGCAGCGCGGGCACGCCGTCGGTCATCAGCATGCCGATGGTCAGCAGGCCGATCGCCACCGACCAGAAAATCCGCAGCCAGTTCGGCGCGTCGTTATTGATGTCGGCCAGGCGCGAGGTGAAGTTGCCCAATACCAGCGAGCCGGAGTCCGCCGAGGTGACGTAGAACAGCAGGCCGGTGATGGTGGCCACCGAGGCGCTGAAGGTGAAGCCCGGGTACTGCGCCAGCAGGCTGTAGAAGCCGCGCTCCGGGTACTGCATCACTTCCTGGGCGAATTCGGCGTTGCCGTGAATGATCTGGTACAGCGCGCTGTTGCCGAAGATCGACAGCCACAGCAGGGTGAACACGAACGGAATGATCAGCGTGCCGACCACGAACTGGCGAATGGTGCGGCCGCGTGAAATACGCGCCAGGAACAGGCCGACAAACGGCGACCAGGCCACCCACCAGGCCCAGAAGAACAGGGTCCAGTTGTTCATCCATTCCACCGGGCGATCGAAGGCGAAGCTGTTGAGCGTCATGCCCATAAAGCGGTTGATGTAATCGCCGACGTTGAGCACCAGCGCGTTCAGCAGGAACTCGGTGTCGCCGAAGAACAACACGAACAGGATCAGCCCCAACGCCAGCAGCACGTTCAGCTCGGACAGGATGCGGATGCCCTTATTGACGCCGGAAGTCACCGAGATGGTGGCCATGATCACCGACAGCAGGATCAGCGAACCTTGCACCGTCAGATTTTCCGGCACCTGGAACAGCACCTTCAGGCCGTAGTTCAGCTGCACCACGCCGATGCCCAGGGTGGTGGCGATGCCGAAGATGGTGCCCAGCACCGCGGCGATATCCACGCTGTGGCCGATCGGGCCGTTAATGCGCTTGCCGAAGATCGGGTACAGCGCCGAGCGGATGGTCAGCGGCAGGTTGTAGCGGTAGCTGAAGTAGCCGAGGGCGATGCCCATCAGCGCGTACATCGACCAGCCGGTGAGGCCGTAGTGGAACAGCGTCCACACCATGGCCTGGCGCGCGGCCTCGAGCGTTTGCGCGTCGCCCTCCGGCGGCATCATGTACTGGGTCACCGGTTCGGCGACCGAGAAGAACATCAGGTCGATGCCGATGCCGGCGGCGAACAGCATCGCCGCCCAGCTCATCAGGCTGAATTCCGGTTTGGATTGCTCAGGCCCGAGCTTGATGGAGCCGAAGCGCGAGGCGGCGATAAACACCACGAACACAATGTACAGGGTGGCGGCCAGCAGGTAGTACCAACCGAAGGTGGTCGACACCCAATTCAGGGTTCGGGTGATCCAGCGCCCGGAGAAGTCGGTGAAAAAGATGGTCATCAGCGAGAAGGCCAGGATCAGCCCCGCCGACGTGAAGAAAACCACAGGGTTGAGGCGATCCTGCTGCGGTTTTGAGGAGGTTTCGCGTGTTGTCATCGTCATCCTCTGATCTGAGTAAAATCGTGTTCGCACCCTAACCTGAACGACGCGCAGGCGTCGCCCGGAAAAAGCGCGAATAAAGGCGGCGGCAACCATCATTCTGCTTGCCAAATATTGCCGCTTTGCCTGTTAACGAAACAAGAAACTGTTTCGTGGCGGGAACCGCTTAGGGCCACTGATTTTGGTCAGATTCGTTAATTACCTCACAAAAATCAGCCAGTTCCACAACCGAAAAGTACAAAATTGTAACCAGGCGGCAATAAAATATATGCAATTTTTATTGAACGTTCAATCAAAAAAAAGTTTAATAGTTCTCATGAAGACCTGATTCAGCAGGTGGAACGGCAGCGAAATCCACCCGATGAGATAAGGCCGAAGTCGGTTTTGTGAGAGTCGAATTATGCCAAAGGTAGGAATGCAGCCAATCAGAAGGCAGCAGTTGATTGATGCCACGCTGGCCGCAGTAAACGAAGTGGGTATGCACGACGCCACCATCGCGCAGATAGCGCGCCGGGCAGGCGTTTCCAACGGCATCATCAGTCATTATTTCAAGGACAAGAACGGCCTGCTGGAAGCCACGATGCGCTATTTGATCAGCCATCTGGGCGAAGCGGTGAAATTGCGGCTTCAGGCATTGCACGACCACAGCCCGGCGTCACGGCTGCTGGCGATAGTCGCCGGCAACTTTGACGACAGCCAGATCAACAGCGCGGCGATGAAAACCTGGCTGGCCTTTTGGGCCAGCAGCCTGCATCAGCCGCAGCTCAATCGGCTGCAGCAGGTCAACGGCCGCCGACTGTATTCCAACCTGTGCGCCGAGTTCCGGCGCGCGCTGCCGCAACCGCAGGCGCGGCTGGCGGCGAAAGGGCTGGCGGCGTTGATCGACGGCCTGTGGCTGCGCAGCGCGCTGCGCGGTTCGGCGTTTAACCAGGCGCAGGCGATCGCGCTCACCACCGACTACATTCAGTTTCAACTCCGGGGGCAGACGCCACCCTGAGGACAACCCAAGGAGATCCTATGTCCCGTTTTGGCTTGCAGAAGCTCTATATCAATGGCGCTTATGTAGACAGTACCGATGGAAAAACTTTCAACGCGGTGAACCCGGCGAATGGCGAAGTGCTTGCCGAGGTCCAGTCCGCCAGCGCTGAAGACGTCAACCGTGCGGTTGCCAGCGCGGCCAGCGGACAAAAGGTGTGGGCGGCGATGACGGCGATGGAGCGTTCGCGCATCCTGCGCCGCGCGGTAGACATTCTGCGCGAACGCAACGACGAGCTGGCGGCGCTGGAAACCCTGGATACCGGCAAGGCGATGGCGGAAACCACCGCGGTGGACATCGTCACCGGCGCCGACGTGCTGGAATACTACGCCGGCCTGATCCCGGCCATCGAAGGCCAGCAGATCCCGCTGCGCGACACCTCCTTTGTCTATACCCGCCGCGAGCCGTTGGGCGTGGTGGCCGGTATCGGCGCCTGGAACTACCCGATTCAAATCGCGCTGTGGAAATCCGCGCCGGCGCTGGCGGCGGGCAACGCGATGATTTTCAAACCGAGCGAAGTCACTTCGCTGACGGCGCTGAAGCTGGCGGAAATCTACACCGAGGCCGGCCTGCCGGACGGCGTGTTCAACGTGGTGACCGGCAGCGGCGCGGAAGTGGGCCAGTACCTGACCGATCATCCGGGCATCGCGAAAGTGTCCTTCACCGGCGGGGTGAAAACCGGCAAGAAGGTGATGGCCAACGCTTCCGGCTCGACGCTGAAAGAAGTCACCATGGAATTGGGCGGCAAATCCCCCCTGATCGTCTTCGACGACGCCGATCTGGATCGCGCCGCCGACATCGCCATGATGGCCAACTTCTACAGCTCAGGCCAGGTGTGCACCAACGGCACCCGGGTGTTCGTGCCGGCCGCGCTGCAGGCGCAGTTTGAGGCGAAAATTCTCGAACGCGTACGGCGCATCCGCCTGGGCGACCCGACCGATCCGCAAACCAACTTCGGGCCGCTGGTCAGCTTTGCCCATATGGAGTCGGTGCTGCGCTTTATCGAGAGCGGCAAGAACGGCGGCGCGCGCCTGCTGTGCGGCGGTGAACGCGTGACCGAGGGCGACTTCGCCAAGGGCGCCTACGTGGCGCCGACGGTGTTCAGCGACTGCAGCGACGACATGGAAATCGTGCGCGAAGAGATCTTCGGCCCGGTGATGAGCATTCTCAGCTACCAGACGGAAGAAGAGGCGGTGCGCCGCGCCAACGACACCACCTTCGGCCTGGCCGCCGGTCTGGTGACCAACGATCTGACCCGCGCGCACCGCGTGATCCACCAGCTGGAGGCCGGCATCTGCTGGATCAACACCTGGGGCGAATCGGCGGCGGAAATGCCGGTGGGCGGCTACA
This sequence comes from Serratia ficaria, assembly GCF_900187015.1. Lineage (NCBI taxonomy): Bacteria > Pseudomonadati > Pseudomonadota > Gammaproteobacteria > Enterobacterales > Yersiniaceae > Serratia > Serratia ficaria. The sequence goes on from NZ_LT906479.1 coordinate 1,625,967, forward strand.
AGCAGTCCGGTGTCGGCCGCGAGAACGGCCTGGCGACGCTGGAACACTACACCCAGATTAAATCGGTGCAGGTCGAGCTGGGCGATTACGCCTCGGTATTTTAACTATCCCCGTCGTCTTTCAAACTACAGCGTTGTTGGCTGCGAGCGCAGACCCCAGTCACTTACTTGAGTAAGCTCCTGGGGCTCTGCGCCCTTGTCGCCTAGCTGTAACTCGAAATCCATAGGGGATATATCCTTTTTTGCATCTAAAACTGCCTTGATATATTCAGCATGCGGAATTCAAGCCATTCGCATCATTCAGGCATACGAATATTTAGGAGATAATCGATGGAATACGATTACATCATTATCGGCGCAGGTTCCGCCGGCAACGTATTGGCCACCCGTTTGACCGAAGACGCTGACGTCAGCGTACTGCTGCTGGAAGCCGGCGGCCCGGACTACCGGATGGATTTCCGTACTCAAATGCCGGCCGCGCTGGCATTCCCGCTGCAGGGCCGCCGCTACAACTGGGCGTATGAGACCGATCCTGAGCCGCATATGAACAACCGCCGCATGGAGTGCGGCCGCGGCAAGGGCCTGGGCGGCTCTTCGCTGATCAACGGCATGTGCTACATCCGCGGCAACGCGATGGACTTCGACAACTGGGCGAAGGCGCCGGGTCTGGAAGACTGGAGCTACCTCGATTGCCTGCCGTATTTCCGCAAGGCGGAAACCCGCGACATCGGGCCGAACGATTATCACGGCGGCGAAGGCCCGGTCAGCGTCACCACGCCGAAAGCCGGCAATAACGAACTGTTCCACGCCATGGTGGAAGCCGGGGTACAGGCGGGCTACCCGCGCACCGACGACCTGAACGGCTATCAGCAGGAAGGCTTTGGCCCGATGGATCGCACCGTGACGCCGAAAGGCCGCCGCGCCAGCACCGCCCGCGGTTATCTGGATCAGGCGCGCGCGCGTCCCAACCTGAAGATCGTCACCCATGCGCTGACCGATCACATTGTGTTCGACGGCAAGCGCGCGGTGGGGGTGAACTATCTGCAGGGCGACGGCAACCAGCCGATCCGCGCCACCGCGCGTCGCGAAGTGCTGCTGTGCGCCGGGGCCATCGCTTCGCCGCAGATCCTGCAGCGCTCCGGCGTCGGCCCGGCGGCCCTGCTGAAAAGCCTCGACATCAATCTGGTGCATGATTTGCCGGGCGTTGGCGAGAACCTGCAGGACCACCTGGAAATGTATCTGCAGTACGCCTGTAAAAAACCGGTGTCGCTGTATCCGGCGCTGCAATGGTTCAACCAGCCGAAGATCGGCGCGGAGTGGCTGTTCAACGGCACCGGCGTGGGCGCCAGCAACCAGTTCGAGGCCGGCGGTTTTATCCGCAGCCGCGAAGAGTTCGCCTGGCCGAACATTCAGTACCATTTCCTGCCGGTGGCGATTAACTACAACGGCAGCAACGCGGTGAAAGAGCACGGCTTCCAGGCGCACGTCGGCTCGATGCGTTCGCCGAGCCGCGGCCGAGTGCAGGTGAAATCGAAAGATCCGCGCCAGCATCCGAGCATCCTGTTTAACTATATGGCGACCGAGCAGGACTGGCAGGAGTTCCGCGACGCCATCCGCATCACGCGCGAAATCATGGCGCAGCCGGCGTTGGACGAATACCGCGGCCGCGAAATCAGCCCGGGGCCGGAGGTGCAGACCGACGAGCAGCTGGACGCCTTCGTGCGCGAACATGCCGAAACCGCTTTCCACCCGTCCTGCTCATGCAAAATGGGTGAAGACGAGATGGCGGTGGTCGACGGCCAGGGCCGGGTGCACGGCATGGAAGGGCTGCGGGTGGTGGATGCGTCGATCATGCCGTTGATCATCACCGGCAACCTGAACGCCACCACCATCATGATCGCCGAGAAGATCGCCGACCGCATCCGCCAGCGCGCCCCGCTGCCGCGCAGCACCGCCGACTACCATGTCGCCGGCGATGCGCCGGCGCGCAAGCAGTAACCGACATGCCCTCTCGCCGATGAGGGGGAGGGCCGCTGTAGCAAGCAACCCCTCTCCATATGCTCTTCCCCGAGGCGAGGGGGCAATTCATACCCGCCATCGTTCAAACTGCAGGTAACAACGCCGCAACGCTAAGGCTATGGGGTATAAATGTACCGCTTAAGCCGGCAGCGAGATCGCCTGATCGAAACTGTTTGGCGTCGCCATGCGCCACATGCGGGCGTAAAAGTCGCTTTCAATCTCCTTTTGCAGCAGCGCGCCGGGTTCCAGGTAATAGTAGATATCGGCGTAGACCTTGATTTCGGTCGAGGTGATGCGGCGCAGCATATGGTGCGACGTCAGCTGCTCGGGGCGGCTGACGCCGGCCGCCGCCAGCATTTCCGCCAGCGCTTTTACCGTGTTTTGATGGAAATGGTAAACGCGCTCGGCCTTGTTCGGCACCACCAGCGCCTTTTGCCGCAGCGGATCCTGCGTGGCGACGCCGGTCGGGCAGTGGTTGGTGTGGCAGCTCTGCGACTGGATGCAGCCGACGGCGAACATAAAGCCGCGCGCCGAGTTCACCCAGTCGGCGCCCAGCACCAGCACGCTGGCGATGTCGAAGGCGCTGATGATCTTGCCGCTGGCGCCGATCTTGATCTGGTCGCGCAGCCCGCAGCCCACCAGGGTGTTGTGCACGAACAGCAGCCCTTCGCGCAGCGGCATGCCCATATAGTTCGACAGCTCGAGCGGCGCGGCGCCGGTGCCGCCCTCCTTGCCGTCCACCACGATGAAGTCCGGCAGAATGCGGGTATGCAGCATCGCCTTGACGATGGCGACAAACTCCCAGGGATGGCCGATACACAGCTTGAAGCCGACGGGCTTACCCTCCGACAGTTCACGCAGTTGCTGAATGAAATGCATCATTTCCACCGGGGTGGTGAAAGCGCTGTGCGAGGCCGGGGAAATACAGTCTTCGCCCTGCGGCACTCCGCGGGTGGCGGCGATTTCCGCGTCCACCTTTTTCGCCGGCAGGATGCCGCCATGGCCCGGTTTGGCGCCCTGGCTGAGTTTTATCTCAATCATCTTCACCTGCGGGCTGCGCGCCTGTTCGGCAAAGCGCCGGGGATCGAAATGCCCGTCGGCGGTGCGGCAGCCAAAGTAGCCGCTGCCCAGCTCCCAGACCAGATCGCCGCCGTTTTCACGGTGATAGCGGCTGATGCTGCCCTCGCCGGTGTCGTGGTAGAAATTGCCCTTGGCCGCGCCGAGATTGAGGGCGCGGATGGCGTTGGCGGACAAGGCGCCGAAGCTCATGGCCGAAATATTGAAAATGGACGCCGAGTAGGGCTGCGTGCAGGCCGGGCCGCCGATGGCGACGCGGAAGCTGGTGGGATCGGAAACCTCTACCGGCCGCATGGAGTGGCCGATGCACTCGTAGCCGGTTTGATAAACGTCCAGCAGGGTGCCGAACGGCTTGTCGCCCATCTCGTTTTTGGCGCGGCGATAGACCAGGGTGCGCTGAGTGCGCGAAAACGGGATTTGCTCATTGTCCTGTTCCAGAAAATACTGGCGCAGCTCGGGGCGGATAAACTCGAAGAAGAAGCGCAGGCGGCCGATGATCGGGTAGTTACGGCAAATCGCGTGGCGTTGCTGGGTAAGATCGTAAATGCCCAGCGCGCTCAAACAGCCGAAAACGAGGGCCGGCAGCAAAAACCACGGGTGGTTTAACATCAGCGCTAATGAAACCAGGGTAAGCAAAATGCTCACGACGAAGCAGGTATAACGGCTGAATAATGATGACTTCATAACATCTCCTGATGTTTTTTTTGATCCAGACGACATGACTCACGGAAGATCCGTGGGCAAATCTTAATCAACGGGAGGTGGATGTTATGTGGCTGTTGCTGCTAGATCGCTTATTGTTACATTAATTTAACCTGGCGGCCGAGAAAAGGTTGCCGCGCGGCGAACCGCGCAACAATCTGGCCAGGGGGTTATTTGCCGGCGACGAAGATCGCGCTCATGTTGCGCAGCCGCAGCTTTTTCATCGCGCTGTATTTCTGTGAAAAGATGGTCTTGGGGTGCGTGCCGCGCTTTTCCGCAATATGCAGCAGGCTGTCGCCGCGCAGCAGGTTAAAGATAACATCGCTCTCCGCCGGGCTGAGTTCGCGGGTTTTCTGCACCTTGATCCCGCCGGGCTCTTTGCTCTCCAGCAGCCGCTGTATTTTTTCCTGCAGCGAATAAAGCGGGATGCGCGTTGACACCAGCTCCACGGAAATGCCCAGGATCGACAGCAGTTTCACCACCCGCTCATCGTCATAAAACACCAGAATGCGCGTTTTGGTGTTGTATTGCTGGTGCAGGGACACCAGGCTTTCAATCACGTTGACGCTCTGCTCCAGATTTTGCGAGGTAAAGATCAGCGCAATATCATGCTTGATGATCTTCTCCGCCTTGGCGCCGCCGTGCATGAAATCGGAAAACAGGCGAATGTCGTAAGGACCGTAATGTTTTTTCAGCAGCACTGAAAGGCCGACATAGCTGTACTTACACTCACTAATCACCAGAACATTGTTTTTAGACATAATGGCAAACACCATACTGAGTTAAAAGTATTCGGCTGTAAGAAGCGAGTTCAAATCCATGATGCTGGATTCCTTCCACAGCTTTCCCTGCAGTGCGTAATATGGCATTTCGTCCAGCCATTTCTTATGTTCGGGAGTTTCAACTCCTTCGATGATTACCTTGTAATGATTAAGGTAAAAAAAACGCAATAAAGCGCGCATTAAACCCTCACCGCCGGACTTTTTCATAAAGTCCCACAACAAAAAACGGTCGAGCTTAACGAAGCGGAACTGACTGTTGTACAACGCGGAAAAACCCGCATAGCCAGAACCAAAATCATCGAGCCAAAATGAATAACTATTCAATGAGGGATCGCCATGGACGCGGTCCTTCACCAGCCGGGTTGAGTTCTCGCTGATTTCGAAGTGAATACAGCGCATGGCATTAATTCTTTCGGCAAAGCCGTTATTGGCCAGGGATTTCAACGAGTGATCGTCCACATTCAATGTGGCTATCACCTGGTTTTCATAAAACCAGTGTTTATATTTTTCGATCAGAGTGACCTGATCCAACAAAATCTCAATCCGGGTGTCGCTATCGGCGTGGCGAAAGAATTGTTCTGGAGAAAAATGCGCATACTGGCTATTAAACGTAAAGCGAGATAAGCATTCAACGGCCAGCAATTGTCCGGATTTTGCGAACATAGGCTGAAAAACATAATTAATGCCGTTATTTTTCTCTCTAAAAGAACCGCTCATTTCCCAATCCTTGGATTGATATTTAACTTGTTGATTTTTGTGTGTAAAAAGAAAGTTACTCCGCTGTTTATTGGTAAATTTCTTATTTAGCGCGCCGAAATGGCCGAATGGCTCATGACGACCATTTAACGCGTGATTTGTGCCAAAGTCCAAACGGTTCTATATGTTACATATTGTAAATAATCAGGATAATACCCTAATTTTCATGCCTTAATGCCAAATGATGAACTCTTAAGCTTTCCCAAACACAGATTATTCCTATTCATTTGAATCGTCAACATCGATCGATAGGTATTTGTTGATAGTTTATTCCTATCAAGAGGGGGCTTATGAATGTTTTAAACGATTTAACAATAAGAATATGCTTAGTCTATATTTCGTCCCGCAATGGGTTCATCGAAGCAACACTCCTTTTCAGCAAGGAGTGCTATCGCTGAGTGTATGCTCAGTGCCGGCAACATATATATAAGCCCGGCACTGAATCGATTATTTTATTGTTCTATGGAGCTGGAAATGAAAAAAGTATTATTGCCTTTGGCTGCACTGGTATTGTCTGCAACTGCTTCCAACGCAATGGCTGCAAGCGGCAACGTTAAATTCACCGGTGAAATTGTTCAGTCTACCTGTAAAGTTGTTGATAAAGACCAGAATAAAGAAGTTTACCTGGGTAAATATCCTACTACCGCATTCCCAACGTCTGGTTCTACCAGCGGCGCTAAAGCTTTCGATATTAGCCTGGAAAAATGCGAAGCAGGCAACTACACCCTGCGTTTCGACGGCAACACCCCGGCCGGTCACCCAGAGCTGCTGGCGGTAACCGGCGGCGCTAACGGCGTTGGCGTTGAAATCCTGGATAACAACGGCGCAACGCTGCCAATCTCTCAGGAAGTGGCTACCCCAGCTACCGTGACCGTTGCTGCCGATGGCGACAACCCAGGCGCTGCGACGTTCAACCTGCGCGCTCGCTACAAATCTTACCAGGATCTGGTCACTGCTGGTCAGGCAAACTCTAACGCTACCTTCACCATCGAATACAAATAATTCGCTGGCAGGATAGATAGAGTTATTGGCCATGGACGGCTAAATTTTGAGAGTTGAGATATTCCGATGAAAAAAATTCTTTCTTGTATTTTATTCGCGTTTTCCGTAAATGCCTTTGCCGGCATTCAGGTCGATGCAACGCGTGTAATTTATAACAGCGCAAGTAAATCAGCATCGCTCTCAATCAGCAATGACAGCGACGACACCTATATGGTGCAAACCTGGCTGGATACCGGCGATTCAAGCCAGATGCCAAAGAATTTACCGATCGTGGTTACGCCTCCCATTTTAAAACTGGCTGCCAAGAAAGACGCCATTCTGCGTTTTATCTATTCCGGCAGCGGTTTGCCGCAGGACAGAGAATCTCTGCTCTGGGTCAACGTACAGGAAATTCCGCCAACGCCTAAGCAGGACAACGTGCTGCAGGTGGCGATCCGTACCCGCATCAAGCTGTTTTACCGCCCTGAAGCGCTGAAGGCCAACCTGCAACAGCAGGCGGAAGCGCTGAAGTGGCAGCGTCAGGGCGGCAATCTGGTGGTGACCAATAACGGCCCGCTGTACGTCACGCTGGGCGTGTTGACGCTGAAAAGCGGCGGCAAGAGCTGGAAAGTGAACGCCGATATGGTGAGCCCGCACGATAGCCTGCGCATTTCCCTGCCGCAGGGGGCGCAGTCGGCCAATAGCATGTCGTTCACCTATATCAACGACTACGGCGGCCACACCGAGATTAAGAACGTCGCATTGAACTGATTGAAGCACTTCAAGGAATGAAAGAAATGGCACATAAAAAAATAACGACCCTCACGCCAAAACGTTTGGGCAGGCTGATTAATGGTGTAATTTATTTTTCTGCCGTGCCATTTTCATTCTCACATCTGGCGATGGCGGAGGAACGGTTCAATACCTCCTTCATCCACGGCGATGACAACGTCGCTCAGGTGGCCGCGTTGGCCAGCGGCGACGATATTCTGCCGGGCAAATATCCGTTTGATATTTACCTCAACGGCCAGCGCATCGATCACCGCGATATCGAATTTAAAAAAGACGCCAAAGACGCCCCGGTGGCGCCTTGCCTGACGGCGCAGGATTATCAGGATTACGGCGTCAAGCTGCCTGGCGATCTCGCGACCGCCGGCGCCGCGCAATGCTACGCTTTGCCGCAGCAAATCTCGGGCGCCAAGCTGAGCTATGACGCCGCCATCCAGCGGATGGATCTGGAAGTGCCGCAGGTCTTCCTGGTGCCGCGCCCGCAGGGCGCCATTTCGCCGAAGGTCTATGACCGCGGGATCAACGCCGGCTTCGTCAATTACAATTTCAGCGGCAACCACAACCGCTACGGCAACAACCAGAACGACAAAACCTCCGATTACTACTTCCTGAGTCTGAACAGCGGCCTTAACCTGGGCGACTGGCGCCTGCGCAATAACTCGACGCTGAATCGGCAGTCGGGCGCGGGCTCTCATTGGAACAATATTTCCAGCTGGGCGGAGACCGATCTCGTTTCCCTGCGCAGCCGTCTGGTGATCGGCCAGACCAATACCAACAACAACGTATTCGACAGCATCCAGTTCCGCGGCGTGCAGATGTCCAGCGCCAACGACATGCTGCCGGAAAGCCAGCGCGGGTATGCGCCGGTGGTGCGCGGCGTGGCGTCGACCAACGCCCGCGTCGAGATCCGCCAAAACGGCTACACCATCTACAGCACCAACGTGCCGCCGGGCCCGTTCGCGCTGACGGATATTTTCCCCAGCACCCTGAGCGGCAACCTGAACGTGACGGTGATCGAGGCCAACGGTTCGCGCACCACGTTTGTCGTGCCGTTCTCTTCGGTGCCGAACATGCTGCGTGAAGGGATTTGGGACTATCAGCTGACCGCCGGTAAATATCACGACGGCACCAGCCGTTATCAGCCGAAATTTATGCAGGGCACGCTGTCGCACGGCATGGCCTATGACATCACGCCTTATGGCGGCGTGCTGGTGGCGGAAAACTACCGCTCGGCGGTGTTGGGCCTCGGCAAAAACCTCGGCGTCTGGGGCGCGGTTTCCTTTGATATGTCGTATTCCGATACCAATCTGGTCAACGGCGACGACAAGCAGGGGGAGAGTTTCCGCTTCCTGTACTCCAAGTCGCTCAACGACTGGGGCACTGAATTCCAGATCGCCGGCTACCGTTACTCGACCTCCGGCTACTATGATTTTTCGGACGCCGTGGCGGAGCGCGATCGCTATGAGAATGGCTACTACCGCAATGATTACTACGACGAAAACGATCGCAATCTCGGCGTGCCGGATTGGGCGGAATCGCGTCGCCGTACCTATTACACCAGCCGTTTCAACAACAAGCGCCAGCGCGTAGAGCTGTCTATCAACCAGCGCATCGCCGGCAGCTCAACGCTGTACGCCAACCTCAGCAACCAGTCTTACTGGGGCGGCTCCGGCCAGGATCGCACGGTGCAGACCGGCTTTAACAGCAGCTACAAGAACATCAGCTACGGCGTGTTCTACCAGGACAGCCGCAGCAACTACGGCTACAAGGACCGCAGCGTCAACCTGACCGTGTCGATTCCGTTCAGCTTCTTCAGCCGCGATTCGTCCGATATGACCGCCAGCTTCAACGCCGGCCACAGCAAACAGAGCGGCAACACCTACAGCGCCGGCCTGAGCGGCACCGCGCTGGATGACAACCGTCTGAACTATGCGCTGCAGAGCGGGCACGATCGCTACTCCGGCCAGACGACCTCGGCCAACGTCGGCTATCAGGGCAGCATGGGGACGGTCAACGCCGGTTACAGCTACAGCAACGATTACCAGCAGTCTTCACTCGGCGTGGCGGGCGGCATTGTGGCGCACGCCGGCGGCGTAACGCTGACCCAGCCGCTGCAGAATACCTTCGTGCTGGTAGAGGCCAAGGACGCCAGGGGCGTTCGACTGGAAAACCAGCCGGGCGTGGCCATCGACCGTTTCGGCTATGCGGTGATGACTTCCGCATCGCCTTATCGCCATAACCGCGTGGCGCTGCGCACCGAAGACATCGGCAACGGCCTGGATATCCCGATGGCGGCCAGGGACGTGGTGCCGACCTATGGCGCGATCGCCCGCGTCAAGTTTGAAACGCACACCGGCCAGAGCCTGCTGGTGCACAGCAAAATGGCGGACGGCAGCGTGCCGCCGATCGGCGCCAACGTGTTCAGCGCCGACGGCAAGAACAACGGCACCGTAGGTACCAATGGCGATATTTATATTTCAGGTGCATCCGCAGGCGATCGTCTGCTGGTGAAATGGGGCAGCGACGCGGGCGAAAGCTGCTCGCTGATCGTACCGGAACTGAAATCGGCGACCGAACGGCTGATGGGTTACCAGGAACTCACGCTGACCTGTGGAAAACCCTAAAAGGAATGGTTATGTCTTCTTTGTTAAAGCATAAAAACTTCGGGCTGGCGGCGGGGCTGCTGGTCACGCTGGGGGCTTTCTCCCAGAGCAGCTACGCGCTGTCGTGCAAGCAGAACGGCAATATCCGTCAGGACATCGTGCTGGATAAAGCCATCAAGGTGTCTACCGCCAATACGGCGCCGGGCGCTTTGCTGTGGCGTTCGCAGACCTTCACCTCTTCGTTCCAGTGTACGGATGACTGGAACAACCCGAGAGGCGAAAACGCCTTCCTGTATTGGGATCCTCAAACGCAAATGAGCAAGATCCACAATTCGATCGAGGTCGGCGTCACCTATAACGGCATTGATATCAAACCGGTCAAGGGCGCGAAGCAGGACGTCGGCCCCGGCACCGAGTGCCGCCGCTCCGGCAGCCGCTGTTTGTCCCCGGCCAAATCGCTGACGGTGACGGTGTCCTACGCCATTTACATCAAGGCGACCGGCAAGGCGCCGCCGGCGGGCGGCAAGATCAACGACAGCAATGCCTATTCGGTATTCCAGGTCGATGGGGTGGGCGGTCTGAACGGGACGCCGAACAGCAACTTTAACGCCTATATTTCCGGGCTGGGCAATATTCAGTTCATTTCCTGCAACCCGAAAATCACCGTGGTGGCCAACAACGGCTCCACCGTGAATTTTGGCACCATTCCGCGCCAGAATGCGGTAGCGGGCAAGATTGAAAAGCAAATGCCGTTCTCGGTAACCGCCAACATGTCGGATCCGACCACCGGTCAGGACTGCCAGGGGGAAACGCTGCAGGCCAGCTTCAGCTCCACCTATCCGGTTCAGGACAACAATCTGATCCTGCCGACCAGCGACAGCGGCTTCGGCATTTTGATTTCGCAGGCGGCGACGCCGAATACGCCGATCCCGATGAACAGCCCGGTCGATCTGGGCCTGGTCAACGGCACCATCGTCGAGAAAAACTTTTTGGCCAGCCTGAAGTGGCTGAACACCAACCCTAAAGTGGGGCCGTTCAGCGCCTCGGCGAATATCGACGTGACCTTTAAATAGGCCGACGATCGCCGATGTAAAAAGGGTTCAGTCCATTCAAGGCTGAACCCTTTTTTTATGCCGCCCGCTTATTTCAACGCAGGCCCATCCAGCTGGTGCAAACGCCGTCCACGGATTTCCCCGCGTACCACAGGTGCACGCCCGGCGATTCGTGACGGTGCCCGTTCAGCGGCGCGATCGGCTGCGGGCGCACTTCCGCCACGTCCCAGCGGGTGGTGCGGCGATAGACCGCCGGCGTTTTGCCGAACTGTTTTTTGAAGGCGCGTGAAAACGACGGCTGGGAATCGAAATGGTATTGCAGGGCGATATCGAGGATTGGCCGCGGGGTAGAGCGCAGGGCCTGCGCCGCCTGCGACAGGCGCCGCTCGCGAATGTAGCTGCCCAACGCATGGCCGGTGGTGCTGCGGAACATGCGCTGCAGGTGCCACTTGGAGTAGCCCGACTTGGCCGCCACGTTGTCCAGCAACAGCGGTTGATCCAGATGAGTTTCAATCCAATCCAGTAAATCGTGAATGATATTGACGCGATCCATTATTTAAGTTCTCCCGCAGAAACGACATTCGGTCACAGAGACTCAGCGTAATTATCCAAGAATGTTCTTTGATAATAGGCCGCGTAATCGGGTTACGCAAGTGTTAACGGGGGGCAAAAAGGGGGCTAAAAATGCTCTTGTCCCGGCAGGGGTATAAAAAAAGGCCGCACGGCGCGGCCTTTTCAGCAGGAAACGAATGGGAAATCAGTGGGTTTCCGGTTTCACTTCGATGTAGTTCAGACCCAGAACGCTGCTGGTGTAGCCGCGGATCTTGTTGGTCATTTCAATATCGCCGTTCAGCTTTTGGCCGTAAGACGGAATGATCTCTTTCAGTTTGCTCTGCCATTCCGGCGTCGCCACTTTATCTTTGAACACTTTTTCCATCAGGTGCAGCATGATTGGCGCCGCGGTGGATGCGCCCGGCGATGCGCCCAGCAGGGCGGCGATGCTGCCGTCTTCGGAGCTGACGACTTCGGTGCCGAACTGCAACACGCCGCCTTTGTCGGCGTCTTTCTTGATGATCTGCACGCGCTGGCCGGCGGTCCACAGCTTCCAGTCTTCCTTTTTGGCTTGCGGGAAATACTCTTGCAGCGCGGCGAAGCGATCGTCGTCGTTCATCATCAGCTGGCCAACCAGGTATTTCACCAGATCGAAGTTATCCAGACCAACGTGGGTCATCGGCATCAGGTTCGAGGTGCTCAGGGAGTGCAGCAGATCGAACAGCGAACCGTTTTTCAGGAACTTGCTGGAGAAGGTGGCGAAAGGTCCGAACAGCAGGACGCGCTTGCCGTCCAGCATGCGGGTGTCCAGATGCGGCACCGACATTGGCGGCGAACCTACGCTGGCCAGGCCATAGACTTTGGCCAGGTGCTGGTTGGCCACTTCAGGGTTGGTGGTCACCAGGAACTGGCCGCCGACCGGGAAGCCGCCGTAGCCGTCCGCTTCCGGAATGCCGGATTTCTGCAGCAGCGTCAGGGAAGCGCCGCCCGCGCCGATGAACACGAACTTGGCGTTAACGGTGGTTTCTTTACCGTCGCGGTTCAGATCGGCAACGGTCACGCTCCAGGTGTTGTCCGCGTTGCGCTTGATGTCGCGCACTTCGTGGCTCAGGTTCAGCTTGAACTTGTCGCTTTTGGTCAGCGCATCGACCAACTGGTGGGTGATCACGCCGAAGTTGACGTCGGTGCCCAGCGGCATGCGGGTCGCGGCGATTTTCTGCGCCGGATCGCGGCCGTTCATCACCAGCGGCGCCCACTGTTTGATCTGGTTGGCGTCTTCCGAGTATTCCATACCGCGGAACAGCGTGCTGTGCTGCAGCGCCGCATAGCGTTTGCGCAGGAAGTCGACGTTGTCGTCACCCCAGACGAAGCTCATGTGCGGCACGCTGTTGATGAAGGATTTCGGATCTTTCAGGACATCGTTCTTCACCTGATAAGACCAGAACTGACGGGAGATTTCGAAAGACTCGTTAACCACTACCGCCTTGCTGATGTCGATGCTGCCATCGGCTTTTTCCGGGGTGTAGTTCATTTCGCTGAAGGCGGAGTGGCCGGTACCTGCGTTGTTCCAGCCGTTGGAGCTCTCTTCCGCCACGCCATTCATGCGCTCGTACATGTCGATGGTCCAGGTTGGCTCCAGCTCATGCAGGTAGGTGCCCAATGTCGCGCTCATGATGCCGCCGCCGATCAATACCACATCAACGGTTTTATTCTCTGCTGCCGCTGCCTGCTGCGATACGCCAAACAGGTTAAGGCAGAAGATCATAACGAGTAATTTTCTCATTTAATCAAATCTCTTGTGTGTAAATTCTACTCATTTGCAGGTGAAAGAATTTATCGGGAGTTACCCTGGTAAATAATAAATAAAGCCAACCGCCCGGCAGGGACCGAGATGCGTGATAATGCCTTTTTGTTAATAGGGTTTTTAACGAAAAGTGAACTATTGCAGGCTGCCTGGGTACAAATTGATCGGCTCAGGTTACTGACGGGGTATTATTGTTTGCAATAATGTTAAAAACTACTTTTGTAACTAAAAAAATCAAATAAGGTGGGGGATATTAAAATTATTGCGGAAGGAATAAGCCGTGCGCTATTCGCGACGCCGGATAACCGCGATATTTACAGGGGTTAATCGAGCGGGAATTAAAGGATATTCGGCTATCACATAATAATTGCGGATAAATTGCAAATGGCGGGCGGTAACAAAAAGCAAATGGCCGCCGTGGCGGGCGGCCATGGGGAGGTTATTGCGCTTGCCAGACACCGGCGGCGGCGGCGGTATAGGCGCTGAAGTCGCGCGGCGCGCGCCCCAGGCAGCGCTGAACGCCGTCGGTCAATGAAGCGTTGCGCCCATCCAGCACGGTGCCGAACAAATACGCCAGCAACGCCACCCACTCTGCCGGCAGCTGCGCTGCGCGCAGATAAGCGACATACTCGTCGACCGGCACCTGCCGGTAGCGGATCTCACGCCCGCTGGCGGCGGCGACTTCAGCCACCGCCTGGGCAAAGGTCATCAGGCGCGGGCCGGTCAGTTCGTACAGCGTATTTTCGTGGCCGGGGCGGGTGAGGGCGGCAACCGCCGCCTCGGCGATATCATCGGCATCGATAAATGGCTCCGGAATTTCACCGGGCGGCAGGGCGAGCGCGCCGTTCAACAGCTCGTCGAGAATAAAGCTTTCGCTGAAGTTCTGCATAAACCAGCTGGCGCGCAATACCGTCCAGTCTGCACCGCTGCGGGCCACCGCCTGTTCCGCCTGCCGCGCTTCGTCTTCGCCGCGCCCGCTGAGCAGCACGATTTTCTGTACGCCGCCGTCTACCGCCAGACGGCAAAAATGCGCGACCGTTGCCACCGCGCCCGGCGCCGCCAGGTCGGGCTGGTAGCTGAGATAAACCTTTTTCACCCCGCGCAAGGCCGCTTGCCAGCCGGCGCTGTCTTGCCAGTCGAAGGGGATGGCGGCGCCGCGATGCCCGGGGCGCACCGCCATGCCCAGTCGCTGAAGGCGCTCCGCTACGCGACGCCCGGTTTTGCCGGTGGCGCCCAGCACCAGAATAGGTGAGTCTTTTTCGCTGCTGTTCATGTTGCCTCGCTATAATGTGAGTATCACTCATGTTTTGTAAATATGAGAAACCCTCGTATTATTGTCAAGGCGGGTTTTTATGCATGGAGCGATGACGATGAATGGCAAGCAAAAAAATATTCTGCCGCTGCGGCGTAAACCCAGCCAAACGCGCAGCCGCGAAAAGGTCAAGCTGATCCTGGATTGCGCGACCGAGCTGATCGCCCGGCAGGGCAGCGACGCGATGCGCATGAGCGAAGTGGCGCAGAAGGCCGGCATTTCCATCGGCGCGCTGTACCAATACTTTCCGGATAAAACCGCCATCGTGCGGGTGCTGGCGCAGCGATACAATCAGGAGGCGCGCGAGTGCATTGAACAGGGCCTGGCTCAGGCGGATTCGCTGCCGCGCCTGGTCGACGCCTTTAATGGCCTGATCGACGAGTACTACGCGCTGTTTATGGCGGAGCCGGTCATGCGCGATATCTGGGCGGCGACCCAGACCAGCCAGGCGCTGCGTGAGGAGGAGGTGGCGGAAAGCCGGCTAAACGGCGCGCTGCTGGCGGCGGCGATAGCGCGCCTGCGGCCGCAGGCGGAGCGTACGGCCATAGAGCAATCGGCCTTTTTGCTGATGCATCTGGGGGAAGCGACGATGCGGCTGGCGGTGAGCACCGGGCCGCAAGAGGGGCGGGCGTTGGTGGACGGCTACAAGCGGATGGCGGCCAAGGTGCTGACCGACGCCTGAACCCTCTCCCTCCCGGGCGGGAAGGAGAGGCGGCGGTGAAACGGCGAGCCTTCCGGCTTACTTGATGCCCATCGCGTCGCGCATGGTGAAGAACAGATCGGTCTGATCGGTCAGGCCGACCACGTTGGCGGCATGCGGGCCGTAGGCCGCCACCCGCAGCTGGGTGCCGGTGTGGCCCTGCGAGCCTTCTTCCGCATTGCCGTAGCTGATGGTCATCGGCGCGCCGTCTTTGGTGGTCAGCGTTTGGGTCAGGCCCGGCGCCTTGGCGTCGACGGCGATTATCTGGCTGGAGTGGGCGTGATCGGCGGTAACGATCACCAGGGTGTTGCCGTCGGCGCGGGCGAAGGCCAGCGCTTTTTGCACCGCTTCGTCCAGATCGACGGTTTCGCCGAACTGGCCGCACGGATTGGCCTCATGGTCCTGCTTGTCGATCGAGGCGCCTTCCACCTGCAGGAAGAAACCGTTCGGGTTGGTTTTCAGCAGGTCGATGGCTTTTTCGGTCATCGCCGCCAGCGTTGGCACGGCGGCGGTGCGCGCCGGGTTGTTCTCGCAGGCGACCGCCGGCTTGTCGATATTGCCGTGGTAAGAGGCTTTCGGCCCCTGCCAGCGCACCGGCATGTTGCCATCGGCAAACAGCCCCAGCAGCGGTTTTTGCTGGTTGGCCAGCGTCACCGCCCGCAGGCCGTCGGCATCGCCGACCCACTGGTAACCCTGAGCGACGGCCTGCTCCTTCAGTGATTTTCCCTGCCATTCGCCGCTTTTCGCTTGCTGATTGAAGGATTTTGCGCCGCCGCCCAGGCTGACGTCGGCACGGGTTTTCAGCAGCTGTTCGGTAATCGAGCCGCGGCCGCCGTTTTCCAGCGCATTGGCGGCGCACTTCTCGCTGGTTTCTTCCGGACCATAGCATTTGCGCGAGGTGACGTGCGACACCTGCGCCGCCGGCGTAGCATCCTGCAGTTCGGCGGTGGAGACGTTGCCGGTAGCCTTGCCGGCCGCTTTGGCGATCTCCAGCAACGTCGGCCGATCTTTGCCGTTTACATCCACCCCGAGCGCGCCGTTATAGGTTTTTACCCCGGTGGACCAGGCGGTGGCGGAGGCGGCGGAGTCGGTAACGTAATTCGGCTTGTGGCTTTTCTTGTCCAGCGAATAGTGGGTGTATTGGCCGGTCAACGGCAGCGCGTCGATACCTTTGAAATAGCCGCCGGCGCCTTCGGCGTAGTTGCGCGCCGAAGTGATTTCGGAATCGCCCATGCCGTCGCCGATCAGTAAAATGACGTTCTTCACCGTTTTATCCGACAGCGAGGCCCTCAGCGCGGCGGTTTGGTCGCCGCTCAGGCGACGGGCGCCGCCCGGTTCGGCGATATTGCCGCGCGCCGCGCGGTCGCTAAGCCCGGCGCCAGGGGCAGGGGCGTCATCGGCGATGGCGGAAGAGCACAGCAGGGCGGATAACACGGCGCCGGCGAGCAGGGAAACAGCAGGTTGCATGAGGGAAACTCCTTGTCGTAATACAAATAACATCAAATTGTTACGCCAGGAGAGTAGTGCAGGGTGATGACAGTTTTATGACGGCGAAAGGGGGGCGGCCCGGCGGCTGCCCCGCTTATCGTCAGACGTCTCGCGCCGGAATGTTCAGGCCGCGCTGCACGGCCGGCCGCGCCAGGCCGCGTTCCAGCCATCGGCCAACGCGCGGGAAGCCGTCGAATTCCACCAGTTCGCGCGCCTCGTAGAAACCGATCAGGTTGCGTACCCAGCCCAGCAGCGAGATATCGGCGATGCCGTATTCCTCACCCATAATCCAGTCGCGCCCTTCGAGGCGGCTTTCCAGCACGCCCAGCAGGCGTTTGGATTCATTCTTGTAGCGCTCCAGCGGCCGTTTGTCCTCATATTCGCGCCCGGCGAATTTGTGGAAGAAGCCGAGCTGGCCAAACATCGGGCCGACCGCCGCCATCTGGAAGAACACCCATTGAATGGTTTCATAGCGCCGGGCGGGATCCTGCGGCAGGAATTTGCCGCTCTTCTCCGCCAGATACAGCAGGATGGCGCCGGATTCGAACAGCGCCAGCGGCTTGCCGCCCGGGCCATCGGGATCGAGGATCGCCGGGATCTTGCCGTTCGGGTTCAGCGACAGGAACTCCGGCGTCCAGGTTTCGTTTTTGCCGATATCGATCAGGTGCGGTTCATAGGGCAGGCCGATCTCTTCCAGCATGATGGACACTTTGACGCCGTTCGGCGTCGGCAGTGAGTACAGCTGCAGCCGCTCCGGGTGCTGGGCCGGCCAGAGCCTGGTGATCGGGAATTGAGATTGATCGAGCATGGAAACTCCTCGGGTTTGCGGGTTCGCCAAAGCGTACCCCTTGAGTATTGCAGCAAAACTAGCGTATTGCGGTGTTACAGCGTGAGGTCAAAATGTGCTGCCAGCGCTTTTTTACCGCCGGCGGTGAGGCTGAGCTCGCGGCTGTCCAACCGGCGCAGGAGCCAGCCCCGTTTGATAAAGGCCGCCAGCAACGCCGCCCCCAATGCGCCGCCGAGGTGGGCCTTGCGCTCGCTCCAGTCCAGGCAGCCACAGGCGAAACGCCGGCGAGAAGGGGCCGGCGAACAATCGACGCCCAGCTGCGCCAACGCGGCGGCGCCGGCGGCGCTGAGCCGATAGTCTTCATCGCCCGTCAGCCAGCCCCGGGCATGCAGACGGTCATGCAGTTTCACCGCCACTTCGCCGGCCATATGGTCATAACAGGTGCGGGCAAACTGCAGCGAGCTCGGCGTGCTGCTTTTTACCACCGGGCGTTCGACGCCGGCCAACGCCATCAGCCCCTCGAGCGCGGTGGCTACCGGTTGCCCGGCCAGGCGGAAATAGCGATAGCGCCCCTGCCTGACGCAGGCGATCAGCCGCTGTTCCAGCAGGCGCGCCAGATGGCCGCTGGCGGTAGAGGCGGCGACGTCGGCCGCCGCGCTGAGCTCGGTGGCGGTATAGGCGCGGCCGTCCATCAGCAGGCACAGCATGCGCGCCCGGGTGCGGTCGGCGATAGCGGCGCTCAGCGCCGCCAAACGATGTTCAATATCCATGTTATCCATACTTCGAAGTTAGGCGAAGTATGGCGGTGCGTCCAGCGCTAGCATGGCCGATATTTCCTGACCGGAGGTCATCATGATTGCCGTTATTTTTGAACTGCAGGCCGCCGACGGCCAGCGCGACACTTACCTGCAGCTGGCGGCGGAGCTTAAACCGCTGTTGGCGGAGATCGACGGGTTTATATCGATTGAACGTTTCCAAAGCTTGGCCGATCCGCAGCGCCTGCTGTCGTTGTCGTTCTGGCGCGATGAAGCGGCGGTGCAGCAATGGCGCAACCTGGAGCGGCACCGCGCCGCGCAGGCGCAAGGCCGCCGCGAAGTGCTGGCGCAGTACCGGCTGCGGGTGGCCGAGGTGAGGCGAGATTATGGCCTGGAACGGCGGCAGGAGGCGCCGCTGGACAGCCGGAATTATCACGCCGGCGATTGACAGCCGCGCAGCGCTTCCTTATTCGATGGCGTCGAACGCGCGGTGAAAAGCGACTTCCGCCTGCGGCAGAGCGCCGCGGAAGGTGATTGCGCGGAAATATGCCTGCGGCACGCCCGGCAGCGTTAACGACGTTTGCGCATCAAAGCCGAAGCGCCCGTAGTAGTGCGGATTGCCCAATACTACGCAGCCTGCCGCGCCCATTTCCCGCAGTTCCGCCAGAAATATCCGGACATCGCTCCATTCCATATCCTGGACCAGCGTTCGCTGAAAACTTGTTTATGCTAAGAAATCTACAGCGCTATTTAAAATCCCACTTCTTAGTCTGGGGCGTCATCGTATATTTTTTTGACTGCAATTTTGAAGATGAAATATCCAAGAATAAGTCCCAGGGAAGCAATAAGAGCCCATAGATATTTCAATTCAGTGTCTGAGTAGACTATGAACCAGGCTATGGCTAACAGCGATAATGCCACGATACCGCATCCCACCCCTTGAATTAGTCGGGATAGAACAGACAGCATAAAGTTCTTCATGCGTTAACCTTTGTAAAAAAATACTGGCAAATTTGGTTGAATTTCTTTCGATCTCGTTCCCAAACCGCAACGGCATCCTCAAACGGCCTGACCTTGTTTTCTAAAAGGAAATATAGCAGATCAAGATTTCCCATGCGTCTGAGTTGATCATACATCCGGGCGTTTCTTACCTTTAAATCGCGTGATGTATAGACAGATCGGGAAATACTCGCGCCCGCGGTGAGAATCGAGCCCACGGCGACACCCGAAATTAGCCTTGGGATGATTTGTTTTGAGAACACATAACCGACGTTGGCAGTAGCCAGCTGATTAAAGGCGAATTTGCCGATGAGTTTGCCTGATGTTCTTATGGTCATGTCCTTAACATCTTCAAAATTGACCTTACTGGCGAAATTTTCGATGAAGATATGAGCCACTTTTTCGATGCTCGCTTTATTGGCCAGGCCTGACTTGATAAGTCTGATAAATCGCTCTTTATCTTGCGAGTTTAACCATCTGTTTTCAGTATCAATATAGTCGTAGCCCAGATAGTAGAAATCGACCGGTACACTGATAAAACCTTGTGCAAACCCGCGCACTAAATTGCTGTCAATGTTTACGGCATCCGCCATGTCGTTGGCTATCTGCTTTGCGTTTTTTCATAGAAATCCTTTTCAATATGAAGCGCGAATCTAGCAGACTTTTTGTACGCAAGCCAATGCCCACCGGTAAACGGTGTGAACTCGCCGCTCAAAATATCGCCGAAACTTCCCGCGATCTCTTATCCCCGTTGTGGCATAATGCGCGCCAAATCACATTCCCTATGATATGAAGAGCGAGCGCTGTGTTAAGCACTAACAACATCACCATGCAGTTTGGCAGTAAGCCGCTGTTTGAAAATATCTCCGTCAAATTCGGCGGCGGTAACCGTTATGGCCTGATCGGGGCCAACGGCTGCGGCAAGTCCACCTTTATGAAAATCCTCGGCGGCGATCTGGCGCCGAGCGGCGGCAACGTGTTCCTCGACCCGAACGAACGCCTGGGTAAACTGCGTCAGGATCAGTTCGCCTTCGAACAATACAGCGTGCTCGACACCGTGATCATGGGCCACACCGAACTGTGGGCGGTGAAAGAAGAGCGCGACCGCATTTACGCCATGGCGGAAATGAGCGAAGAAGACGGCTATAAGGTCGCCGATCTGGAAGTGGCCTACGGCGAGATGGACGGTTACACCGCCGAAGCGCGCGCCGGCGAACTGCTGCTCGGCGTCGGCATCCCGGTTGAGCAACACTATGGCCCGATGAGCGAAATCGCACCGGGCTTCAAGCTGCGGGTGTTGCTGGCGCAGGCGCTGTTCTCCGATCCGGAAATCCTGCTGCTCGACGAACCGACCAACAACCTGGACATCGATACCATTCGCTGGCTGGAGCAGGTGCTGAACGAGCGCAACAGCACCATGATCATCATTTCGCACGACCGTCACTTCCTGAACATGGTGTGTACCCACATGGCGGATCTGGACTACGGCGAACTGCGCGTGTACCCGGGCAACTACGACGAATACATGACCGCCGCCACCCAGGCGCGCGAGCGTCTGATGGCCGACAACGCCAAGAAGAAAGCGCAAATCAACGAACTGCAGTCGTTCGTCAGCCGCTTCAGCGCCAACGCCTCCAAATCCAAGCAGGCCACCTCGCGCGCCCGCCAGATCGACAAGATCCAGCTGGAAGAAGTGAAGGCGTCGAGCCGTCAGAACCCGTTCATCCGCTTCGAGCAGGACAAGAAACTGTTCCGCAATGCGCTGGAAGTGGAAGCGCTGTCCAAGGGCTTCGACAACGGTCCGCTGTTCAGCAAGTTCAACCTGATGGTGGAAGTGGGCGAAAAAGTGGCGGTGCTGGGCCCGAACGGTATCGGTAAATCCACCCTGCTGAAAACGCTGGTGGGCGACGCGCAGCCGGACAGCGGCAGCGTGAAATGGTCGGAAAACGCCAGAATCGGTTACTACGCGCAGGATCACGAATACGAGTTCGATGAAACCCTGACGGTATTCGACTGGATGAGCCAGTGGAAACAGGAAAAAGACGACGAGCAGGCGGTGCGCAGCGTGCTGGGCCGCTTGCTGTTCAGCCAGGACGACATCAAGAAGCGCGTGAAGGTGCTGTCCGGGGGGGAGAAGGGCCGCATGCTGTTTGGCAAGCTGATGATGCAGCGTCCTAATATTTTGGTTATGGATGAACCAACCAACCACCTGGATATGGAATCGATCGAATCGCTGAACATGGCGTTGGAAATGTACGAAGGCACGCTGATCTTCGTTTCCCACGACCGTGAGTTCGTCAGCTCGCTGGCGACGCGCGTGCTGGAAATGACGCCGAACAAAGTGATCGACTTTACCGGCAATTACGAAGACTACCTGCGCAGCCAGGGCATCGTGTAAGCAACGCGATAAAATAAGCAGGGCGGGAATTTTCCCGCCCTTTTTTTATCCGTCAATCCCCGCCGCACACTTCGCACTGCGGGTTTTTCGGCAGCTTCATCTCGCGGAATTGCAGGGTCATGGCGTCGAACATCAGCAACTTGCCGGTGAGCGTTTGGCCGTACATTTTTTATCGTAAGCCAAAAGCATTGGGTCGACCCCAATAGCATCATGTTTACGACCCCTCCGCGTTTCCCGATAAGTTGCCCAGATGTTGCCTGATCACTCAAGTTCTCGGTTAATCCAGGTCGTCTGAGACCAATACGCAATCGCCATAGCAATTAGACTTATCGAAATACTGTAACCCAAGATAAGTGCTGAAGCTTAATTCATCCCCACTTGCTGCTTCAGGCTGCGGTGCAATGCTGCAGGCCAGCGATAACGCGAGCAAGGTTTCATTCCAGTATGGGCGTATCATACCATGTCGTGAAATATGCGATGCCGAACGAACACGTGACAAGCGTTGAGGCCGCAGAAGGCATGAATTGTACACTTCAACACTATCTGAATCATCTACCAGCAAGATTCGATATATCTGTGTCTGTGACAGTCGCTTGATGATTGCTGATGCAAAATCGCTGTAGCCAATGAGAATAAACGAGTCTTCTTTTTCGACTTGCTCAGGCAGTTCCCGGATAACTCGAACATCGGCCAGCAAAGGGAGATGTTCTATCATGTGATTGGCATAAGGGTTATCCTGTACCACCGCATAAACGTTTCCGCCCTGGCAATTAATAATGCTGTCATCAACGCAATAGGCCATCAAGGCGGCGTCATCTTTCTGGTATTTCAACACCTCGGTTCTGTTAACCTTGTTATATTTGCCAAGCTCACGCGCTGTCGAGGCCGGTAGGATCAGTGGAATTGATTGCCGGATGTATAACGGTAATGCCGCCAACGCGGCAAAACTGGAAAAATGTCCGACAACCACTTTAGCGCCCCATTCAATTAACTCAATAGCGGCGCGCTTTCCCCCTGCCGGTGATTTTTCATCGTTGACGATTTTCAACGTGTTTTTTTTGAATTCCGGGAAATGCTTGAGGCTATAATTGATAGCCTCAATAAAGGTTCGCGTATGGCTGTTGGCATCTTTCCCTAACGCAATCGCCAGTCCGAGCTTTTTCATCGTGTCGTCACAATCACTTGCTGACTATAGCTCAGCGCTTTTTCTTCCGTCTCCTGCTTGCTGTCGCCCTTAACGCCCAGGAAGCCGATAATGTCGTTCCCCAACGGCGGCCGTTTGATGACGCTGCCGAGCTGCGAAATGATTTTCAGCATGAAGGTGCTCGGATCCTGAGTAATGTGTTCGGGGACTCTGATGGTGTCGATGCGCCCAGGCGCGGAGATCAGGCAAAGCGCGAACGTGTGCTTACCGGTTGGCGCATAACGCAGATAGTTCGGTTTCTGGCCAATCGCCATATCAATGACCGCTTTTATTGGGCAATAGCCGGCGGAGATCCGGGCCATAAAATCGAGGCCGCCGCCGCCGGGTCGGGCGGCAATCTCAACGATGTAGGGTTTTCCCTGATGGAACCGGATCTCTGCGTGCATCACGCTACGCGTCAGTCCCTGAGCCATGGCACCGGCATGCACCGCTTCGTGTACGCGCTGCAGATCCAGGCTATCGAGATCGGTCGGCGTATGATGGACATCATCATCAAACGAGTTCCCTTCCAGCGTGACACGATCGACGATGGATCCCAGCACAGTGACGCCGTCCCAGGAATAGGCCTCGATCAGAAATTCACGTCCATCCAGGTACGATTCGACTAGCAGCGTGTTGGGGCCCAGTACATCCGTGATCCCTTCATTTTTGAACTGACTCATTTCCGTGATGCCGATCAGGGCTTTTGAGAAGAACTCCGCCATTTGCTGAGGCGTGTCGACGCGGTAGACAAACTGGCTGGCCGAGCCCAGTGTGGGCTTGAGGATCACCGGGTAACCGAGTGTAGCCGCCGCATCCAGCGCTTCAGGCAACGTCGGTGTCAGCCGAAATTCTGGATGAGGTGCCTGACTGGCGCGGTGGGATTCGCGCATGGCGATCTTGTTGCGGCTTTTTATCGCCGCATCGACCGAGATGGTCGGCAACTGTAGTGCGCTGGCGATCATGGCCGCGGCGATCACGCTGTTTTCCGCGAAGGTGAACACCCCGTCAAAGTGAAAATTCTGATGCAGTTGAGTGGCCAGCGTGGTCAAATCGTTGATGTCCATGCTGTCGGAAATGAAGAAGCGCCCGGCATGCCAGTGATCGCTGTCGGCCACCCCGGACAGCACATACAGTTCAATGTCGTACTGCTCCACCTGTTGGTAGCGCGAATTGTAGTAATCGCCAAATTGTCCGACTTCAATCGCCAATAATTTCATTTTGCTTTTCCTTTAAAGACCAGGGTTGATGCCAGTAGCGCCAGGAAGACTACTGCCAGCGCCAGCGCCACATAACCGGCAAGCACATCGGTGCTATCGACCAGTTCGCCAATGGCGTAGGTCAGTACGACGGCTGACGTCAGTCCAATTGCGTTGCTGAAGCCGAAGAAACGGCCGGTGTAATGGGAAGGGATAGTGTTGAACATCAACGTGCGGCACGAGATACGTGCCAGGCCAAAACACACCGCGCCAAGCGGGAAGAAGACCATCAGCCACGGCAGCGTAAATTGCGGCTGCAGGGCGATAAATGCCGCATTCGCCACGTAGCCGAACATGACTATCGTCAGTAAGGAAAATCGCTTCTGCAGGAACGGTGTCATGGCGGCGGCGATAGCCACCCCTACGCCGGCCAATGCGTCAACCACACCCAAGATGCCGGCGCCGGAGGCGAAGTGTTTGGTGACCAACAGCACCAGCAGCATATTGCTGACCGTCACAATGATGTTGCCGACGCCATACAGCAGCATCAGCCAGGGTCTTCTCACTGCGGGCAATGTTGCTGCCGGCGCAGCCTCAGAGGTGGTGCCGTCTTCGGGCGCGTCATCAGATTCCTGCCTACGCGGTGTCAGCATTAAGAACAGCGCCGCACTGGCAATGAAGGTGATGGCGTTCAGCACAAACACGAAATCCACACCAATCAGTTGGATGAGGACTCCGCCGATCGCCACAGACGTTAAGGCGCCGATTTGCACCGCCATTTCGAGTTTGGCATTGAATGCGGCCATTCTGCCTGATTCTACCGAGTCTTTGATGATGGCATTATTGGCCGGAAAGAACATGGCCATAGTCATGGACAGCATAAAACTACAGACAAAAATGACTATCGAGGGATCGGTGAATGTATTGATGCCGGCCAAAACTCCAATGACTATGGCCGCGTTGACCACGTTGGTGATGATGCAGATCTTCTTTCTGTCGTAGGTATCAGACAACTTGCCGAACAACACCGAGAAGAAGGCTTGCGGCAGTGCGATCAAGATGAACAGTGTGCCCACGGCTTTCGCCGTTCCCATACTTTGTGAAATGATCAGCGCGTTGGCGATGGTGAGTATCCCACTCCCTAGGGTGGAAACCAGCGATGCGGCAAGGATTAGGTTTTCGTTTCTTTTGCTGATCTGACTGGTTGTGACGTTCAGCAAAATGGTTTCATTACTCATTCGTTAACTCCGTGAATGACATACTGGCTGATCTGCTCGGATAGCGCCGGGGCGATCTTAAAAATAGAGGCATCGCACGCTTCAACGGTGATACATCCGGTGATGTCGTGCCGGCTCCAGTAAGCGGTGTCTTGCCGCTCTTCAGTCGGCAATTTAAAGTAGGGCGACACGACAACATCCACCTGGTCGTATTTGATGCGCAACCGGTCAAGCAAATACCGCTTACACGTCTGCAGACCGTTGCTGTCCGGTGGCATCGAGTAGGAAAATCGGCTGGCGCTCACTTTCAGCACCCTGCGCTCCGGCGACGGCACACACCATGACCGATGCTCATCTCCCATCGTCAGCACTGGCTTTAACAAGCCTGCCCGGGCATCATTGAGGTGCACGTCAAGATGAACCTGGTATTGCGGTGCCGGAGCGGCACCAGGCCAGCCAAGGTGTCGGAGGATGGGACGGCTCGCCGTGCAAATCACTGCCGTGTAATTTTTACGCTCACCGTTAACGCTAAAATGTCGCCCCTCCCGAATGGTGTCGAGCTCCACGTGCGTATGCGGTTTCAGCACGATCCTTTCGGTGTTTGCCAGCGCCTGACACAAATGCGCATACACCTTTTGTGCATCGAGGAGAATGGCGTCATGGCCGATGAAGAGCTGTCGATTGGTGGTGGGTAAGCGTAGCAGGCTGCTCTGTACCGACAACACTGGATCCTGGATGTCGTAACCTATCGCCAAGGCGTCATAAAGCTGCGTCAAACGACGACAGTCGGCGTCATCAACCACGCGGATGGATTGTGTCTGGCAACCGAACGTCTCTTTGCCTGTGCCGATGAATTGACGCCAGAAAGCATGCGAGTGCACAGCCAACGGTTGCAACGCGGCATTGTTTTCGTGAGCGTGCTTCCACAGGCGACCATGCGCCCACGACAGATTGGCGACGTTCGGAATTGCCGCGGCATCATACAGCTCAACGCTTGCGCCCTTACGGGCGCAAGCCAGCGCGGTCATGACGCCGGTAATACCGGCCCCGATGATGGCGATGTTAGGACGCATATGACCCACTGTTGGTGAAGGTGGCGATCGGCGGCAGTTCAGGTAAGGCCCATTGTTCTCTGCCGTTCAGCGGGTTGGCATTCACGATAGCGTAGTGCAGATCAATCATGATCAGCCCCAGTCCGTCGACGAGCACTCGCAACTGTTGATTGATCGCCTTCAGGCTGATATCGCTTTCTTCCGCGACCAGCTCTTGCAGGCGGCCAATATGGTGTAGGCACCAGTCGGCCAGCCGGCTTTGACTGAACGTCTCGAGACGGCAGGTCAGGGCCAAACGCTGATGCATGGTGTCGACCAGCAGGGGGGTATTGCCCTCATCGTCATTCAGACGCAATTCCCAGCGCTGCGTGTCGTATGAACGGGCAAGCGCATTCCATGCTGCAATCAGCCGTTCATTGAGGATCTGTCTGAGGGCATCCCGGCTGAAGTTGCTCCGGTTGTGCTCCGGGCTGGTCAGGCAAAGATAGAAACGGGCATAGTCGCGAGGCAGGGTTTTGACCAGATCGCGGGCCCAGATCAAATGGCCGCGACTGGTCGAAAACTTGGCGTTTTCCAGTTCGTAAAACTCATTTGGCACGATGACATCAGGCAACAAATACTTACCCTCATGTGCCATCAGCAAGGCAAGATGCGTGACTCCCCAAAAATAGGCGTTGTCGAAGCCGAGGAAATACGCCAGGCGATTGCCGGTTTCTGCACGCCAGGCCGCATCCGCCGGCGTCGCGTCGCTTTCGCCGCAGGCGTTGCAATACATCGATGCCGGCATTCCCTCTGCCCAGGCGTTGATCACTTGCCCCTCTGTGCCAGGGAAATGTGATGGCAGTCCCCAGGTGATGGGGTAAGTGATCGGGAAATCGATCATCTCGCGGCTGAACAGTTCCGTCATCAGTTGAAGAATGTGCGGGCGCCAGCTGCCTTTTTTTGCAGTGTAATAACGCTCCAGCTCAGCCCTATATTCTTCCACCGGGAACACCAGGATCTCCGTTTCTCTGTACTCCAGTGACTCGTAGGGGGGCAGCGTCGCCACCGGGTTTTTTAATCCGTCAAAATTGTTGGGGTGCCCGCAATTTTCACACAACCCACCGCGGGACTGCGCCAGACAGGCCGGGCATTCACCGGACACGAACGACTCCACCATAAACGTATTGCGGTGTGTCGAGTACGGAAGTCTGACGGTTTTAAGTCGGAACTTACCCTGCTCATGCAATGGAGACAAAAAGGCGTACACCATTTTTTTATAGTCGTCGTCGAACGGGGCATAGCCATCCAGCGCGACTCCCCAGTCATTCAGGCTGCGTCTGATGTCGGCGGCGGCCCGACGGCACAAATTTTCCGGTGACGTGCCCAGTTTGTAGGCGCTGGTGATAACATAGGTTTGACTGTCGTCAGTACCGGTCGCGTAATTGACGCTCTCGCCGGTCAAACGCAGGTAGCGAGCGTAAATATCGCCGGCTAAATAGGGCCCAGCCATGTGGCCAACGTGCAGATCGCCATTGGGTGTGGGCGGCGGAGCAATAACGAGAGTTTTAGACATGGTCTGACACCTGATTTTTTTGTTGGTGACGTTGAGCAAAATGCGAGGACATCTCCGCATCCCACCAAATGCTGTACATTTCGAACGGCTCAAGGCTTTCATTGAGCACGCAATGCCGGGTGAACGGCGGGAATTGAACGGTATCGCCGGCTTTAAAGCGCGTTTTTTCACCTTCGCACACGATAAAGGCCTCACCTTTAATGGCGACGAATATCTCGTACTCGTGATGTTCATGCGGCGTGGATGCTGTGCCTGCCGCGATAACGCACCATGAGCTTTCAAAAGGCGCGTTCAGCTCGGGCCACGGCATCAGACGTTGGGCGTGTAGGTTGTTCTCGAACCGCATTTTGGTGCGATCAAGTGGTTTAAAGGAATGCATGTCATTTCCTAAAATTATGCCGTGATGTCGTCAAGAATTTCTTTTGAACGAAAAGCCAGGACGCTCAGCAAAGAATCCGCAATGCCATGCGTGTTTTCGTTAACCCCTTGCAGATGCAGAGAAACTCCGGGGGCATATGGCAAGACAGCACGATAATTGCGGTCGACACGGATCTGTTCGATATCGAGTTGATTTGACAAACTTTCGAATAGTGTCGGTGTTTTATTCTTATATCCGGTGCCCAGCAACACCACGTCAAAACGTGCAGAGTGTGTGTGGCCTGTCTTGTTATCTTTCCAGGTGATCAGCACGCCTCCGTCATTATCTACCGCTTGTAAAAGATCGCATTGCGTCAGCATTGCCGCCCTGTTTTCACCGCGCAAATCCTGCAAATAATGGAAACGGTAGAGCCCTGACAAGGTCGATGGCGCCACACCGGAATAATTGGTGGTATGCATGGCCGCCAGGGTCTTTTCGCGGGTCGCATTGTCGCAATTGAAATACGTGTTGATATAGTCATTCTGGAATAAGGTGTTGGTGAATTGACTTCCCTCATAATTCACCAGTCCGATGGAGCGCATGATCATGGTGATATTGGCCGTCGGGAAATGTTCGATGCAGGATTGATACATTTCAGCACTGCTTTGCGCGCCGCCGATCACCGCGATGCTTTTAACTCTGGAACTATTCATGTGTTCAAGGGCCGTCAGGAAATTGGTACTGTGGATCACATTATCCGGCGAGACATGCTCAAAAACGGCCGGCACATTGAGGTCGCGACCGGCCCCGAAAATAAGGCGATTTGCACGGTAACTGTCGCCGTTTTCAACGAGGATCTGCCAGCCGGTAATTTTCCCTTCCGGCGTAAGCTCAGGCCTCACCGCCGTCACTTTGTTGTAGACAACCTGCGTTTTCTCCAGACTGTCTGCTACCCACTGCAAATAATCTGAGATTTCTTTACGGTAGGGATTAAACGTCTGCAGATTGACAAAGCTATCCAGGCGTTTCGTTTTGTGCAGGAAATTGAGAAAGCTGAACCGGCTGGTCGGATCGCGCTGCGTGACCAGATCTTTCAGAAAGGAAACCTGAGATTGCGCTTCGGGAAATAACATCCCACGATGCCAACAAACAGAGGAGTCTTTTTCCAGAATGAAAGAAGAGGTGATATTGTGAGTTTCTGCGCATTCTTCAAGGGCGACACTCACAGCGAGATTGGACGGGCCGCAGCCAATCATTAAAAGGTCGGTGTGTTGCATGAAATGTTCCTAAATCCATTTTGTTTATAGCAAGTTCAGAATTACTCATTGCTGATGAATACTATATTATTTCCCTTGTGGATTACTTAGGTAGCTAATATATTACTTTTCAATTCCTATTTCTTATACTGCCAAGCAGAAATTAACATTGTAAAATTCAACTAACAATACACATCAAGCTACAAATGGCATGTTTGGATTAACATTCGGGATATTCTTTTTTGACCGAGTAATCGGTATGCATCAACAGCTTTGAAAGAAATATTTAACCAAAAAAATAAAATTGGTATTCTTTATTATTATGAGCAATATGGTATATATTCACTTAGGAAATGAAATAATCTGCTGGGGAGGGGATGCTCTGCGGTATAGTGTTACGCAAGCAGGAGAAAACACGTCATATCAGTGATCGTAATTTGTAGTATTTTGCTGGTGATGATAGCACAGACAGTAAGGATAGAATCGCATGAGTAGAGTAATCGAAGTGCTCCAATACACCTTAAAACCCGGCTCGGGGGCTGCATTTCACGATATTATGAAAAATCAGAGCGTTCCTCTGCACCAGAAAAGCGGAGTGAACATATTACGTTTTGGCAACTCGCTCCACGATCCCGATAGTTATTATCTGGTGCGATCATTTCTAAATTCGTCAGAAATGGAAAGCCAGCTTGCTCAATTTTATGCTGATGCTTGCTGGCGTGAAGGTCCTCGTGGTGCAATCATCAATATGATTAGCGAAAGTCACCGCGTAGTGATACTGGGGGATTCGTTAACCTGATGATCTCCCTGAATTAATGAAGGAGGTGGTTGTTTTTTATTCCAGCGATTTGACCGCTACCTCTTATACGTTGTTGCCACGTTCAGATTTGCAGTAAAGCCTGGCATTCTCAACCTCTGCCAAGGGCGTTTTATGTATCCATAAGCACCGGGAAAATACACTTCGCCAGCCATTCCCAATTTAAAGATCGCGTAGAAGATGCCAATCAGACATTTCAAGCCCAGATCATCAAAGAGAGCCGGACTGGTCAGTCAATCCCCGCCGCACACTTCGCACTGCGGGTTTTTCGGCAGCTTCATCTCGCGGAATTGCAGGGTCATGGCGTCGAACATCAGCAACTTGCCGGTGAGCGTTTGGCCGTAGTTCGCCAATAGCTTGATGGTTTCCATCGCCTGCAGGCTGCCGATGGTGCCGACCAGCGGCGCCATCACCCCGGCCTCGACGCAGGTGAGGGCGTTTTCGCCGAACAGCCGGCTCAGGCAGCGATAGCAAGGCTCGCCCGCTTGGTAGGTGAACACGCTGAGCTGGCCTTCCATGCGGATCGCCGCGCCGGAAACCAGCGGTTTGCGCTGCGCGTGGCACAGGCGGTTAAGCAGGTCGCGCGCCGCCACGTTGTCGGTGCAGTCCAGCACCGCATCGCAGGCGGCGATCTGCGCCGCCATCCGCTCGTCGTCCAGCTGGCCGTCGACGGCGTCGATGCGGATATGCGGATTGATGGCGCTCAGCTCCCGCCGCGCCGATTCAACCTTGCTCATGCCGATGCGCTCATCGCGGTGCAGGATTTGGCGCTGCAGGTTGGAGAGCGAGACGGTGTCGAAATCAACCAGCGTCAGATGGCCCACGCCCGCCGCAGCCAGATAGGGCGCCGCCGCGCAGCCGAGCCCGCCGAGACCGACGATCAACACCCGCGCCGCCTTCAGCTTTTCCTGGCCGTCGAAATCGAAACCGCGCAGGATTATCTGGCGGTTGTAGCGCAGCGCTTCGGCATCGGTTAATTCCGGCAGCATGCTCAGCTCCTCAGCAGGGCGTTGAATGGCTCGATCTCGACCGTTTCACCGGCGGCCACCGAGCCGCGCTCGCGTTCCAGCACGATAAAGCAGTTACCCTGGCTGTAGGAACTGAACACGTGCGAGCCCTGGTGGCCGGTGGTGCTGACCTCCAGTTCGCCGTCGGCGTTGCTGCCGAATACGCCGCGCTGGAAATCGAGGCGGCCCGGCGCCTTCTTCAGCGGGGTCAGCGCGCGGGCGCGCAGGCGCGGCGGCAGGCGCCAGTCGCTGTGCCCCGCCAGCTTGGCCAGCAGCGGCTGCACCAGCTGATAGAAGGTCAGCGCCGCGGAAACCGGGTTGCCCGGCAGGCCGCAGAACCAGGCGTTCTTCAATTTGCCGAAGGCGAAAGGTTTGCCGGGTTTGATAGCCAGCTTCCAGAAGCTGACCTGACCCAACTCATCCAGCATCTGCTTGGTGTAGTCGGCTTCGCCCACCGAGACGCCGCCGCTACTGACAACCAGGTCGGCCTGGCTGTCCGCCTGCACGAAGGCGGCGCGCAGCGCTGCTTGATTGTCGCGGATAATGCCCAGGTCGATCACCTCGCAGCCCAGCTGTTCCAGCATCAGGCGCACCGCGAAACGGTTGGTGTCGTAGATCTGGCCGGCCTGCAGCGGCTGGCCCACCGGTTGCAGTTCGTCGCCGGTGGAGAAAACGGCGACTTTCAGTTTGCGCATCACCTGCACCTCGGCGACGCCGAGCGAAGCCAGCAGCGGCAG
The DNA here is from genome assembly GCF_900187015.1 of Serratia ficaria. Taxonomy (NCBI): domain Bacteria; kingdom Pseudomonadati; phylum Pseudomonadota; class Gammaproteobacteria; order Enterobacterales; family Yersiniaceae; genus Serratia; species Serratia ficaria. The sequence continues at coordinate 1,657,903 of NZ_LT906479.1, forward strand.
CTGCGCGGCGCCCAGCTTCACGCCGGCCGGCAGCACGCCCGCGCCCTGGCGGATGTCTTCGCCCGCCAGCCGGATGTTTTGCCCGGCATGCACCACGGCGTTAAAGCGCACGCCCTGGTCGCTGACTTCGGCCTGTTCCTGCATGATCACCGCGTCGGCGCCGGCCGGAATAGGCGCGCCGGTCATGATGCGTACGCAGCTGTTGGCCGGCCAATCGCCGTTGAACGGTGCGCCGGCGAAGGCCTTGCCGGCGACCGGCAGCGGCGCGTTGTCATGCAGTTCGGCAATGCGCACCGCGTATCCGTCCATCGCCGAGTTGGCGAACGGCGGCACGTCGATGGGCGAAATCACCGGCGCGGCGGTAATGCGGCCGGCGGCGGCGGTCAGGGCGAGGGTTTCGGTCTGCTGCAGAGGTACCAGCTGGTCGAGCATTTTCTCCAGCGCCTGCTCCAGGGAGATAAGATCGGAAGTATGGCAATGATCCATAAAAGGAACTCCGTAATCGGGATGCGCGAAACAACGCGGCAAAGTCGCGTTATTATGAAGGATGCTATGCTGAAGTAAAACAGGAGACAGAGATGCACGCTCAGATACTGGATTTTTGGTTCGGTGAAATAGAACCGGTGATGTGGTTCAAAAAGGATGACGATTTTGATCGCCTGCTGCACACCCGCTTTGGCCACGTCTGGCAGGCGGCCGCGGCGGGAGAGTTGGCGGGCTGGCGGGAAACCATCGAAGGGCGGCTGGCGGAGGTGATCGTGCTCGATCAGTTCAGCCGCAATCTGTTTCGCGGTACCCCGCGTTCCTTTTCCTGCGACGGCATGGCGCTGGTCCTGGCGCAGGGGGCGATTCGCAGCGGCGAGTGCGAACGGCTCAGCCGCGAACAGCGCGGTTTCCTCTATTTGCCCTTCATGCATTCGGAGTCGGCGTTGATTCACCGGCAGGCGCTGCAGCTGTATACGGAATTGAATAACGGCGATCAGCTGGAATTTGAATTGCGCCATAAGGCGATTATCGATCGTTTCGGCCGCTATCCGCACCGCAATGCCATATTGGGCCGGGCGTGCACGCCGGAAGAGGAAACGTTTTTGCAGCAGCCGGGTTCGGGGTTCTGATTATTTATCATCTGCGCTTTGCCGGCATAAAAACAGCAGGCCGAGCGCAGGTGGCTTATTTCGACAGAGCTATCGCTTATTTCGGCGGCAGATCGCCGCACATCCGCATTGTATTGTTAACAAAGAAACCGGCAATTATTTCCGCGGCGGAAGATCCCGCATAACCCTCTGTTTTTATTCCATTAAGCTATTTCAATGTGCGAAACGTTCTAAGCGCGCTACGCTAAAATCAGGGCGCTGACGTTATGCTTTACTTCCTCTTGCAGGCTAAATATAGTCAAAAAAAGACTGAATAATAATATACCGCGCGCAGCGAATTCGTTCTGCAACGTTGGGCTTAACACAGGGTGTCAGGCAAATGAGCAAACCAGTGATTGCCATTCACGGCGGCGCGGGCGCGATTACCCGCGCGGCGCTGAGTGCTGAAAAGGAACGTGAATATATTCAGGCGCTGTCCGGCATCGTCGCCGTCGGCCAGACGATCCTGGCCGAAGGCGGCAGCGCGCTGGACGCGGTGACCGAAGCGGTCAGGCTGTTGGAAGAGTGCCCGCTGTTCAACGCCGGCAAAGGCTCGGTCTTCACCCATCAGGGCACGCATGAGCTGGACGCCTGCGTCATGGACGGCCGCACCTGCGACGCCGGCGCCGTCGCCGGGGTCAGCCGCATCCGCAACCCGGTTTTGGCCGCCCGGACGGTGTTGGAAAACAGCCAGCATGTGCTGTTCGCCGGCGAAGGCGCCGAGAAATTCGCCGCCTCTCACGGTCTGGAAATGGTCGACCCCGATTTCTTCTTTACCCAGGCGCGGTTCGATCAACTGCATCGCGCACAGGCGGAGCTCGGCCGGGTGCTGCTCGATCACGACGGCGCGGCGCAGGCCGACGATCCGCTGGATCCCGATCGCAAGTTCGGCACCGTCGGCGCGGTGGCGCTGGACGCGCTGGGCAACCTGGCCGCCGCCACCTCCACCGGCGGCATGACCAACAAACAGGCCGGCCGGGTGGGCGATACGCCGATTATCGGCGCCGGCTGTTACGCCAATAACGCCACGGTGGCGGTGTCCAGCACCGGTACCGGCGAGGTGTTTATGCGCGGCGTGGCGGCCTACGACGTTTCCGCGCTGATCGAATACGCCGGCCTCAGCCTGCAGCAGGCCACCGATCGGGTGGTGATGGAAAAGCTGCCGGCGATGGGCGGCAGCGGCGGGATGATCGCCGTCGATCGCGACGGCAATATCGCGCTGCCGTTCAACAGCGAAGGGATGTACCGCGGGTTTGGTTATGTCGGCGATGCGCCTTCCGTAGGGATATATCGCTAACCGTTAGCCAGGAGGCTGCATGACCGAAACTTCAACCCGGCCCGTGTTCGACGGCGGGCTGCAGCTGCCGCCGCAGCGCGTGCTGGCGGTACGCAATCTGAGCGTCAATTTTCAGCAGCAGGGCGATACCGTCGAGGCGGTGCGCAACCTGTCCTTTGAGGTCGATCGCGGCGAAACGCTGGCGATCGTCGGCGAATCCGGATCCGGCAAATCCGTCACCTCGCTGGCGCTGATGCGCCTGGTGGAGCAGGGCGGCGGGCGCATCGTCAGCGGCGCCATGCCGTTCCGCCGGCGCAACGGCCAGCTGCTCGATCTGGCGCAAACGCCGCAAAGCCAGCTGCGGCGGGTGCGCGGCGCCGATATGGCGATGATTTTCCAGGAGCCGATGACCTCGCTCAATCCGGTCTTCCCGGTCGGTGAACAGATCGCCGAATCGCTGCGGTTGCACCAGGGCATGGATCATCGCAGCGCCAGGCAAGAAGCCCTGCGCATGCTCGATCTGGTGCGCATCCCGGAGGCCAAAGAGGTGCTGGGCCGCTACCCGCACCAGCTGTCGGGCGGCATGCGCCAGCGGGTGATGATCGCCATGGCGCTGTCTTGCAAACCGGCGTTGTTGATCGCCGACGAACCGACCACCGCATTGGACGTCACCATTCAGGCGCAGATCCTGCAGCTGATCCGCGTGCTGCAGCAGGAAATGCGGATGGGGGTGATCTTCATCACCCACGACATGGGCGTGGTGGCGGAGATTGCCGATCGGGTGCTGGTGATGCATCGCGGTGAGCCGGTGGAACAAAACACCGTGCGGGCGCTGTTCGCCGCGCCGCGGCAGCCCTACACCCAGGCGCTGTTGGCGGCGGTGCCGAAGCTGGGATCGATGGCGGATACCCCCTTGCCCGCCAGGTTCCCGTTGCCGGGCGGCGGCGATAGCGGCGCGCCGCAGGATACCGTGCCGGCCGATGCCGCGCCGATCCTGCGGGTGGAGAACCTGGTTACCCGTTTTGACCTGCGCGGCGGCATTCTGAACCGCGTCACCCGCCGGGTGCACGCGGTGGAAAACGTCAGCTTCGATCTTTACCCCGGCGAAACCCTGGGGCTGGTGGGCGAATCCGGCTGCGGCAAATCCACCACCGGCCGTTCGCTGCTGAAGCTGGTGGACAGCCAGCGCGGCACCATCACCTTCGACGGCCGCCAGATCAACCGGCTGCAAGGCGCGGCGCTGCAGCACCTGCGGCGCGACATTCAGTTTATCTTCCAGGACCCTTATGCCTCGCTCGATCCGCGCCTGACGGTCGGCTTTTCCATCATGGAGCCGCTGCTGGTGCACGACGTGGCGCGCGGCAAAGCGGCCGAGCGCCGGGTGGCCTGGCTGCTGGAGCGCGTCGGGCTGCAGCCGGAGCATGCGCGGCGTTATCCGCACGAATTTTCCGGCGGCCAGCGCCAGCGCATCTGCATTGCGCGCGCGCTGGCGCTGAATCCGAAAGTGGTGATCGCCGACGAGGCGGTGTCGGCGCTCGACGTGTCGATCCAGGCGCAGATCGTCAACCTGCTGCTCGACCTGCAGCGCGAGTTCGGCATCGCCTTCCTGTTTATCTCGCATGACATGGCGGTGGTGGAGCGCGTCTGCCATCGCGTGGCGGTGATGTACCTCGGGCAGATCGTGGAGATCGGCCCGCGACAGGCGGTGTTCGACCAGCCGCAGCATGCCTACACCCGCAAGCTGATGGCGGCGGTGCCGGTCGCCGATCCCGCCCATGCGCACCAACGTCAGCCGCTGCTGATGGATGACATCCCCAGCCCGATCCGCGCGCTGGGCGATGAACCCGTTACCGCACCGCTCGTGCAGGTTGGCCCCGGGCACTTTGTCGCCCGCCATCCGATTGCCGGCGCCTTTTAAACACCTCAGGAGAGACAAGCGACATGAAGCACAGATTCCAACGTAATGCGTTAGTGGCGGCCGTGCTGCTGGCGGCGGGAGCCGGCCCGGCCTGGGCGGCGAAGGACGCGGTGATCGCCGTGGCTTCCAACTTCACCACGCTCGATCCCTACGACGCCAACGACACCCTGTCGCAGGCGGTCGCCAAGTCGTTCTACCAGGGGCTGTTCGGTTTCGACAAGGACATGAAGCTGGTGAACGTGCTGGCGGACAGCTACGAGGTCAGCAAGGACGGCCTGACCTACACCCTCAAGCTGCATCCGGGCGTCAAATTCCACGACGGCACCGCGTTCGACGCCGAAGCGGTGAAGGCCAATCTGGATCGCGCCAGCAATCCGGACAGCCACCTGAAGCGCTACAACCTGTTCAAGATGATCGACAAAACCGAAGTGGTGGACGCCAATACGGTGAAGATTGTGCTGAAGGCGCCGTTCTCGGCGTTCATCAACAACCTGGCGCACCCGGCGGCGGCGATCATTTCACCGGCGGCGCTGAAGCAGTACGGCAAGGAGATCGGCTTCCACCCGGTCGGCACCGGGCCGTATCAGTTCGTTACCTGGAATCAGACCGACTTCGTCAAGGTGAAAAAATTCGACGGCTACTGGAAGCAGGGGCTGCCGAAGCTCGACAGCATCACCTGGCGGCCGGTGGTCGACAACAACACCCGCGCGGCGATGCTGCAGACCGGCGAGGCGACCTTCGCCTTCCCGATCCCCTATGAGCAGGCCAAGGTGCTGGAAGGCAACGCCAAGCTCGACGTGGTGGCGGCGCCCTCGATCCTGCAGCGCTACATCAGCATGAACGTGACCCAGAAGCCGTTCGATAATCCGAAAGTGCGCCAGGCGCTGAACTACGCCATCAACAAGGACGCGCTGATCAAGGTGGCGTTCTCCGGCTACGCGGTGCCGGCGGAAGGGCCGGTGCCGCCGGCGATCGACTTCGCCACCCGCTACCAGCCCTGGCCGTACGATCCGGCCAAGGCGCGCGCGCTGCTGAAAGAAGCGGGCTACCCGAACGGTTTCACCACCAGCCTGTGGTCTTCGCATAATCACAGCACCGCGCAGAAAGTGCTGCAGTTCGCCCAGCAACAGCTGGCGCAGGTGGGGGTGAAAGTGACGGTGACCGCGATGGACGCCGGGCAGCGCGCCGCGCAGGTGGAAAGCGTCGGGGTGAAAGACACCGGCGTGCGCATGTTCTATACCGGCTGGTCGGCATCGACCGGCGAGGCCGACTGGGCGCTGTCGCCGCTGTTCTCCACCCAGGCCGCGCCGCCGAAGCAGTTCAACACCGCGTTCTACAGCAATCCGCAGGTCGACAAGGATCTGACCGATGCGCTGGCGACCACCGATCGCACCGAGAAACAGGCGCTGTATAAAGACGCGCAGGATCGCATCTGGGCCGACGCGCCCTGGATCTTCCTGGCGACCGAGCGCCTGTTGTCGGCCAACAGCAAACAGCTGAGCGGTTTCTACGTGATGCCGGACACCTCGTTCAACTTCGATAATGCCGACCTTAAATAAGGCGCCAATCTCCGTTCGCCCCGGCTCAGGGGCGGGCGGAGCGAGGGGACTGTCCCGAGATGCTTAACTATTTTCTGAAACGGCTGCTGGGCCTGATCCCGACGCTGCTGATTGTGGCGGTGCTGGTGTTCCTGTTCGTGCATATGCTGCCCGGCGATCCGGCGCGGCTGGCGGCGGGGCCGGAGGCCGACGAGTCGGTGGTGCAGCTGGTGCGCAAGGATCTGGGGCTGGACAGGCCGCTGCCGCAGCAGTTCGCGCGCTTTTTCGTCAATGCGCTGCAGGGGGATTTCGGCACCTCGATGGTGTCCAAACGCCCGGTGAGCGAAGAGATCGCCTCGCGTTTTATGCCGACCTTCTGGCTGACCCTCACCAGCATGCTGTGGGCGGTGGCGTTCGGCCTGGCGATCGGCGTGGTTTCGGCGGTCTGGCGCAATCGCTGGCCGGACCGACTCGGCATGACGCTGGCGGTGTCGGGGATTTCGTTTCCGGCTTTCGCGCTCGGCATGCTGCTGATGCAGGTGTTTTCGGTCAACCTCGGCTGGCTGCCGACGGTCGGCGCCGACGGCTGGCGGCACTATATCCTGCCCTCCATCACCCTGGGAGCGGCGGTGGCGGCGGTGATGGCGCGCTTTACCCGCGCGTCGTTCGTCGAGGTGCTGCAGGAAGATTACATGCGCACCGCGCGCGCCAAGGGCGTGCGGGAAAGTCGGGTGGTGATGAAGCACGGGCTGCGCAACGCGATGATCCCGGTGGCGACCATGATGGGGCTGCAGTTCGGCTTCCTGCTCGGCGGCTCGATCGTGGTGGAAAAGGTGTTCAACTGGCCGGGGTTGGGGCGCTTGCTGGTCGATTCGGTGGAGATGCGCGACTACCCGGTGATCCAGGCCGAGGTGCTGCTGTTTTCGCTGGAGTTCATTCTGATCAACCTGCTGGTGGATATGCTGTATGCGGCGATTAACCCGGCGATACGCTACAAATGAGGATGCGGCATGATTAAGCATTGGCGGCGCAACGCCGCACTGAAAGCGATGCCGGTCATCGATCCCAATGCGGTGCGCACGCCGTGGCACGAGTTCTGGCGGCGTTTCCGCCGCCAGCGGGTGGCGGCGATAGCGGGGCTGTTCGTGCTGTTGCTGATTGCGGCGGCCCTGCTGGCGCCTTATCTGGCGCCGTACGATGCGGAAAATTACTTCGATTATGATCGGCTGAACGAAGGCCCTTCGCTGGTGCACTGGTTGGGCGTCGATTCCCTGGGGCGGGATATTTTCAGCCGCATTCTGATGGGCACGCGCATTTCGCTGGCGGCCGGGGTATTTTCGGTGCTGGCCGGCGGGCTGATCGGCACCCTGCTGGGGCTGCTGGCCGGGTATTACGAGGGCTGGTGGGATCGCCTCACCATGCGCGTTTGCGACGTGCTGTTCGCCTTTCCCGGCATTCTGCTGGCGATCGGCGTGGTGGCGGTGATGGGCAGCGGCATGGCCAACGTGATCGTCGCGGTGGCTATCTTCAGCATTCCGGCCTTCGCCCGGCTGGTGCGCGGCAATACGCTGGTGCTGAAGCATCAGACCTATATCGAGTCGGCGCGCAGCATCGGCGCTTCGGACTGGACCATCATCATGCGGCATGTTCTGCCGGGCACCATTTCGTCCATCGTGGTGTATTTCACCCTGCGCATCGGCACCTCGATCATCACCGCCGCCAGCCTGTCGTTCCTTGGCCTGGGGGCGCAGCCGCCGACGCCGGAGTGGGGGGCGATGCTCAACGAGGCGCGCGCCGATATGGTGATTGCGCCGCACGTGGCCGTTTTCCCCAGCCTGGCGATATTCTTTACCGTGCTGGCGTTCAACCTGTTGGGCGATGGGCTGCGCGACGCGCTGGATCCGAAGCTGAAGGGGTAAGGGCAGGGAAAGGATCCGGGCGGGTGAAGCCGCCCGGATTTTTTTATCAGCGGAACAGGTGTTCGGCGTGGAAGCGCAGGTGGTCTTCGATAAAGGTGGCGATGGTGAAGTAGCTGTGATCGTACCCCGGCTGAATGCGCAGCTGCAGCGGCCAGTCGCGCTGGCGCGCCAGTTCGGCCAGCTTGGCCGGCTGCAGCTGATCGGCCAGGAACTGGTCGTCGTCGCCCTGATCCACCAACACCGGCATTTTCTCCGCGCCGTTGGCCAGCAGGTGGCAACTGTCGTACTGCAGCCACTGGCTTTCGTCATCCCCCAGATAGGCGGCGAAGGCCTTGCGGCCCCAGGGCACCTGGCAGGGGTTGACGATCGGCGCGAACGCCGACACCGAACGAAAGCGCTGCGGATTGCGGAACGCCATCATCAGCGCGCCGTGGCCGCCCATCGAATGACCGAAGATCGACTGACGTTCGCTGACGCTGAAGTGTTGGCCAATCAGCGCCGGCAGTTCGTCACTGATGTAGTCATACATGCGGAAGTGACGATCCCAGGGCGCCTGGGTGGCGTTCAGGTAGAACCCCGCCCCCTGGCCCAGATCGTAGCCTTCGTCGTTCGGCACCTCGTCGCCGCGCGGGCTGGTGTCCGGCATCACCAGCACCAGCCCCAGATCGGCGGCGATGCGTTGCGCGCCGGCCTTCAGCGTGAAGTTCTCATCGTTGCAGGTCAGCCCCGACAGCCAGTACAGCACCGGCGGCGGGTTATCATCGCGCGGCGGCGGCAGATAGATGCTGAAAGTCATATTGCAATTCAGGCTCTGCGCCGCATGGCGATAACGCTGTTGCCAGCCGCCGAACATGCGATGCTCTTCGAGAAGTTCTAATGACAGGGTCATCTCCGCCTCCTGGCTTATTTATCGAAGTGAATAACGGAACGGATCGATTTGCCTTCATGCATCAAATCGAACGCTTCGTTGATCTGCTCCAGCCCCATGGTGTGGGTGATAAAGTCATTCAGCGCGAATTCGCCGTCCAGATAACGTTCGACGATGCCCGGCAGCTGTGAGCGGCCTTTGACGCCGCCGAAGGCGGAACCGCGCCATACGCGGCCGGTCACCAGCTGGAACGGTCGGGTGGAGATTTCTTCGCCGGCGCCGGCCACGCCGATGATCACCGATTCGCCCCAGCCTTTGTGGCAGCATTCCAGCGCGGAGCGCATCACGTTGACGTTGCCGATGCATTCGAAGGAGAAATCGACCCCGCCGTCGGTCAGCTCGACGATCACTTCCTGAATCGGTTTGTCATAGTCTTTCGGGTTGATCAGATCGGTGGCGCCCAGCTTGCGCGCCAGATCGAACTTGCTGGTGTTGATGTCGACGCCGATGATGCGGCCGGCGCCGGCCATCTGCGCGCCGATGATCGCCGACAGGCCTATGCCGCCCAGGCCGAAGATCGCCACGGTATCGCCCGGCTGCACCTTGGCGGTGTTCATCACCGCGCCCATGCCGGTGGTCACGCCGCAGCCCAACAGGCAAACCTCTTCCAGCGGCGCTTCCTTGTTGATTTTCGCCAGCGAGATCTCCGGCACTACGGTGTACTCGGAGAAGGTGGAGGTGCCCATGTAGTGGAAGATCGGCTGGCCGTCCTTGAAGAAGCGGGTGGTGCCGTCCGGCATCAGGCCCTTGCCCTGGGTGGCGCGGATCGCCTGGCACAGGTTGGTTTTGCCGGATTTGCAGAATTTGCATTCGCCGCATTCGGGGGTGTACAGCGGGATCACGTGATCGCCGACCGCCACGCTGGTCACGCCTTCGCCGACCGCTTCCACCACGCCGCCGCCTTCATGGCCGAGGATCGCCGGGAACACGCCTTCCGGATCCTTGCCCGACAGGGTGTAGGCGTCGGTGTGGCAGACGCCGGTGGCGACGATCCGCACCAGCACTTCGCCTTTCTGCGGTGGCATCAGCTCGACTTCTTCAATCTTCAGCGGCTGATTCGGGCCCCAGGCAACGGCGGCGCGGGTTTTGATCATTTCCATCATAGTCTCCTCAGTGGTCTATTTTTTAAATCAGGCGATATCGACAGCGTCTGATAAATCCTGTGGGGTGTTGTCTTCAACGACGGCGGTTTCCGTCTGTTCAATAATCAGTTCTTTCAGCGCGCGCACGTTCGGCCCGAACGCATCGCGCCGCCACAGCAGCCAGGTGGCGGTTTCGGCCACTTCCGGCGGCAGGGCGTGCACCTTGACCCGTTGGTGGCCCGGCAGCAGGCTGAGCACCGAATGCGGGATCATCGCCAGCCCGGCGCCGCTGGCGACGCAGGCCAGCATGGCGTGGTAGGACTGGATTTCCATAATCTGCCCCGGCAGCGCGCCTTCGCGCCTGAACCAGGATTCCAGCCGCAGGCGGTAGGAACAGCTGGCGCGGAAGGCGAACAGCGTTTCCCCCTTGGCGTCTTTGGCGCTATGGATGGGCGCATGATCCAGGCAGGAGATCACCACCATGTGTTCGGGGAAGGCGATGCAGCCGTTCAGTTCGTCGTACTGCACCGGCCCGTCGACCAGCGCGGCCGCCAGCGTGCCGGCGCGCACCCGTTCGGCGATCTCGCCGGAGGTGCCGGTGCTCAATGACAGCGACACCTGGGAGAAACGCTGGTGGTAAGCCGCCAGCAGCGAGGGCAGGCGGGTGGCGGCGGTGCTTTCCATCGAGCCGATGGCGAAATTGCCGGCCGGCTCCCCGGCGTGGGTGATGCTCATCGCCTCTTCGCTCAGCGCCAGTATGCGGTTGGCGTAACACAGGAAGTTGTGGCCCATCGGCGACAGGCGCAGGCGCTGTTTTTCACGGATAAAAAGATCGGTGCCCAGCTCCTGTTCGAGCTGGCGCAAACGGGTGGTCAGATTCGACGGCACGCGGTGCAGCTGCTCGGCGGCGCGGGCGACGGAGCCGGTTTCGGCGACGCTGCAGAACATGCGAAGCTGGGTCAGATCCATTTTGTTCTCTTTTCGTGATGAACTTGGTGAGTATTATTCAGTTTTTGTGAGTTTAATACTGCTGCATGATACTCGCAACTTTCTTTTAACCTGTTGGATAACCGAGATGGCCTTACGCATTGCCCTGAGCGGTTTTATTGCCCTGATCGTCGCGATGGGCATCGGCCGCTTCGCCTTTACGCCCCAGGTGCCGCTGATGATCGCCGAGCACCAGTTCAGCCTGACCGGCGCCGGGCTGGTGGCGGCGATCAATTACCTGGGCTACCTGTGCGGCGCCTACGATGCGATGCGCGCCGGCCGCCACGTCGAGCGGCGGCTCTGGCTCGGGGTATGGGGCGCAGTGGCGCTGACGCTGCTGTCGGCGCTGGCGCAGGGCGAATGGCTGCACGGCGCGCTGCGCTTTGTCATCGGCTGGGCCAGCGGCTGGGCGATGGTGCTGGTGGCCGCCTGGACCAACGAGCGGCTGGCGCACTATGGCCGCCCGGCGCTGAGCGCGGCGGTGTTCGCCGGGCCGGGCGCCGGCATTTTCATCAGCGGCATGTTGGCGGTGGGCATTCACAGCCTGGCGCTGACCGCCGCGCAGGCCTGGCTGGTCTATGGCGTGCTGGCGCTGGCGTTGGTGGCGGCGATCGGCGTTAACCTGCCGCGGGCGGGGGAGCTGCATCGGCCGAACGTCGCGCCGGAGCCCTTGCGGCTGACCCCGGCGCTGAAGCGCCTGGTGTTGAGCTACAGCCTCGCCGGCTTCGGCTATATCCTGCCGGCCACCTTCCTGTCGCAGATGGCGGCGGCGCGTTTTCCCGCCAGCCTGTTCGGGCAGTTTGTCTGGCCGGTATTCGGCGGCGCCGCGGTGCTGGGGATTGTCATCGGCATTCTGACCCGCCACCGCCTCACCACCCAGAGCCGCCTGGCGATCACCCTGTGGGTGCAGGCGCTCGGGGTGCTGTGCGCCGAGGTGGTGCCGGGCGTCGCCGGGCTGGCGTTGGGGGCCATGCTGACCGGCGGCGGTTTCCTCAGCGTGGTGCAGCTTGCTATCCAGCATGGGCGAGAACTGGCGCCGAACCATGCGCGCTATATGGCCGGCCTGTTGACCACCGGCTACGCCATCGGCCAACTGGTCGGGCCGATGCTGTCGGCGCTGTCGACCGCCTTGACCCACCGTCTGGAGCCGGCGCTGTATGTGGCGGTGGCGGCGTTGCTGGTGGCGGGCCTGCTGGTGGTGAATACGCCGGCGCGTCAGCGAGTGCGGAAAACGGCGGCCGGTGATTAAATTCCGTACAAAAAAAGTGGAATACCCGCAGCCCGCCTGATTGTGCTAAATGCGGATATTTCACCTGCGGATGAAGCACAATCACTGGATAATCGCCGCGCTCTCCTCTACAGTGGGGGCAAAATCTTGACCGGGATCCCGTTATCAGCTACGGAAACTCTGCCGTCAGGAGAGCAAGAAATCCGTCTGCCGCGCGCCGCAAGGGGCGTATCGGCGGGTTCAGGTCCGTTGGAGAACAATAAATGACATCATTAAGTAAAGAAGCTGCGCTGGTTCATGCGGCGCTGGAAGAGCGTGGTCTGGAAACCCCATTGCGTGGGGAAGTGCTGGATCGTGAAACGCGTAAACGTCGGATTAAAGAGCACATGACCGAAATCATGCAGCTGCTTAATCTTGATCTGTCCGACGACAGCCTGGCGGAAACCCCGCACCGCATCGCTAAAATGTATGTCGATGAGATTTTTTCCGGCCTGGATTACGCTAACTTCCCGAAAATCACCGTCATCGAAAACAAGATGAAGGTGGACGAGATGGTGACGGTGCGCGACATTACGCTGACCAGCACCTGCGAACACCACTTCGTGACCATCGACGGCAAGGCGACCGTGGCCTATATCCCGAAAGACTCGGTGATCGGCCTGTCGAAGATCAACCGCATCGTACAGTTCTTCTCGCAGCGTCCGCAGGTGCAGGAACGTCTGACCCAGCAGATCCTGGTGGCGCTGCAGACCCTGTTGGGCACCAACAACGTGGCGGTATCTATTGATGCGGTCCATTATTGTGTTAAGGCTCGCGGGATCCGTGACGCGACCAGCGCCACCACCACCACCTCGCTGGGGGGGCTGTTCAAGTCCAGCCAGAATACCCGCCAGGAATTCCTGCGCGCGGTGCGCCATCATCAGTGATGGGCGAACACTCCGGTAACAGGCGCCTGCGGGCGCCTTTTTATTGAGCGGAATACAGCGGTAAAAAATGAACAATCATCCACTGCCGCGTATCGCCACGCTGGACTGCGTGCGCGGTATCGCCATTCTCGGCATTTTATTGCTGAACATCAGCGCCTTTGGCCTGCCGAAGGCGGCCTACCTTAATCCGGCCTATCTGGGGATGCCGACCGCGCGCGACGCCTGGACCTGGGCGCTGCTGGATATTTTCGCCCAGGCCAAATTCCTGGCGATGTTCGCGCTGCTGTTCGGCGCCGGATTGCACATGCTGCTGCGGCGCGGCAAAAGCTGGATACGTGCCCGCTTGTCGTGGTTGGTGTTGTTCGGCCTCGGCCACGCGATTTTCCTGTGGGACGGCGATATTCTGCTGGCTTACGGCCTGATCGGCCTGGTGTGCTGGCGGATGATCCGCGAAGCCAAAGACACCTTCCAGCTGTTGAAAACCGGCGTGGTGCTGTACCTGATCGGCGTGGCGGTGCTGCTGCTGCTGGGCTTTATTTCGCATGGCGAACCGGGCGGGTTCTGGCAACCCGGGGTGGCCGAGCTGCAGTACGAGAAATTCTGGAAGCTGCAGGGCGGCTTCGAAGCCTGGCGCAGCCGCGCCGACCTGTTGTCCTCCAGCCTGCTGGCCATCGGCGCGCAGTACGGTTGGGAGCTGGCGGGGCTGATGCTGTTCGGCGCCGGGTTGATGCGCAGCGGCTGGCTGCGCGGCGCCTATGCGCCGGGTTATTACCGCCGGCAGGCGGCCTGGCTGATACCGCTTTCATTGCTGATCCAGCTGCCGGCGGTGGCGCTGCAGTGGCATCTGCACTGGGACTACCGCTGGAGCGGATTTTTACTGCAGGTGCCGCGCGAGCTGGGCGCGCCGTTGCAGGCCATGGGCTATCTGGCGCTGTGTTACGGCTTCTGGCCGACGCTGTCGCGCCTGCGCATCGCCCATGGGTTGACGCAGATCGGGCGCATGGCGTTGAGCAACTATCTGCTGCAGACGCTGATTTGCACCACGCTGTTTTACCGGTTCGGCCTGTATCAGCAGTTCGACCGGCTGCAGCTGCTGGCGTTTGTGCCGCTGGTGTGGCTGGCGAACCTGCTGTTCTCGACGCTGTGGCTGCGATACTTTTCCCAGGGCCCGGCGGAGTGGCTGTGGCGCAGGCTGACGCTGATGGCGGCCGACAGGCCGGCGGCAAAAACGCAGAATTGAGATCCGACGCCGGCAGGTTAAAAAAATGTATGTAAACGTTTTCTTTCCTGTGACGCAATTCACGCTGGGGAGGATGACAAACGGGGTAGGATAGCGCCACTGGCCACTACCCCGACCTCAGGATCCCGCATGCCTCCAGCTCACCCGATCACCATCCGCGACGTGGCGAAACGCGCCGGCGTGTCCGTGGCGACCGTTTCTCGCGTGCTGAACCACAGCGCCCTGACCAGCAAGGAGACGCGTGAACAGGTGCTGCAGGCGGTGGCGGAGCTGGGTTATCGGCCCAACGCCAATGCCCAGGCGCTGGCCACCCAGAGCAGCGACACGCTCGGCGTGGTGGTGATGGACGTCTCCGACCCGTTCTTTGGCGCGCTGGTGAAAGCGGTAGACACCGTGGCGCAAAAACACCACAAATACCTGCTGATCGGCAACAGCTACCATCAGGCGGACAAAGAACGCCACGCCATCGAAGTCTTGATTCGGCAACGCTGCAACGCGTTGATCGTCCATGCAAAAGCCCTGAGCGACGCCGAACTTATCGGCTTTCTCGACCAGGTGCCGGGCATGGTGCTGATCAACCGCATCATCGCCGGCTACGAACAGCGCTGCGTCGGGCTGGCTAACGTCTGCGGCGCGGAAATGGCGCTGCGGTTGCTGCTGTCGCAGGGGCACCGGCGCATCGGTTATCTCGGCTCCAATCATCCTATCGAAGACGGGCCGCTGCGCCAGCAGGGCTATGCGCAGGCGATGGCCGCCGCGGGGCTGGCGACGCCCGACAGCTGGCGCGCCTACGGCTCCCCGGATCTGCAGGGCGGAGAGGCGGCGATGGTCGAGCTGCTGGGGCGCAACCTGCACTTGAGCGCGGTATTCGCCTATAACGATGCGATGGCCGCCGGCGCCATGGCGGTGCTGAAAGAAAACGGTATCACGGTGCCGCAACATTTCTCGCTGGTGGGCTTCGATGATATCCCGATTGCGCGTTACACCAGCCCCAAGCTCACCACGGTGCGCTACCCGATCGTCTCGATGGCCACCCTGGCTACCGAGTTGGCGCTGCAGGGCGCAGCAGGGCTGGCGGAGCCTCAGGCCACGCATTTGTTCATGCCGACGCTGGTGCGGCGCCATTCCGTCGCCCCCTGGCAAAGTGAGGCGACGGTCACTCTCTGAACATTTAATCTTGTGTAACCGTTTTCAATCTGTGAGAAAATTCACAGATTATTAACATCGCGCCGTCTATGCTCTAGGCGTTTTCCGGCGCAAAGGCACTTGCCGCTGCAGTTTTTACCTCGCGCTGACACAGCATTTTCTCGGGAATAACAATATCCACGGACGACAGGTTTTTATTGGCAAAACGCCAGGCCTGGGGCGCGCGCACCGCCGGCGCCCCTTGGCGCAATAATGAGTAAGACCCTACACAGAACCGGAGACAGACAATGAATAAGAAGGTTTTCACCCTGGCCGCAACGGCCGCCGCGATGATGTTCGGCGCCGCAGCCCATGCAGATACCCGTATTGGCGTCACGATTTATAAATACGACGACAACTTTATGTCGGTGGTGCGCAAAGCGATTGAGAAGGACGCCAAAGCTTCTCCGGACATCACCCTGCTGATGAATGACTCGCAAAACGACCAGTCCAAGCAGAACGATCAGATTGACGTGCTGTTGGCCAAGGGCGTCAAGGCGCTGGCGATCAACCTGGTCGACCCGGCCGCCGCGCCGGTGGTGATCGACAAGGCGCGCGCAAACGATATCCCTATCGTGTTTTACAACAAAGAACCGTCCCGCAAGGCGCTGGACAGCTATGACAAAGCCTATTACGTCGGTACCGATTCCAAGGAATCCGGCGTGATCCAGGGCGAGCTGATCGCCAAGCACTGGCAAGCCAACCCGGCCTGGGACCTGAACAAAGACGGCCAGATCCAATACGTGTTGCTGAAGGGCGAACCGGGCCATCCGGATGCCGAAGCGCGCACCACCTACGTGGTGAAAACGCTGAATGAGAAGGGCTTCAAAACCCAGCAGCTGCAGATGGATACCGCGATGTGGGACACCGCGCAGGCGAAAGACAAAATGGACGCCTGGCTGTCCGGCCCTAACGCCAACAAGATTGAAGTGGTGATCGCCAACAACGACGCCATGGCGATGGGCGCGGTGGAAGCGCTGAAGGCCCACAACAAATCCAGCATTCCGGTGTTTGGCGTGGATGCGCTGCCTGAAGCGCTGGCGCTGGTGAAATCCGGCGCGATGGCCGGCACGGTGCTGAACGACGCCGACAACCAGGCGAAAGCCACCTTCGAACTGGCGAAAAACCTGGCCGCCGGCAAACCGGCCGCCGACGGCACGCAATACAAGATCGAAAACAAAGTCGTGCGCATTCCTTACGTTGGCGTAGATAAAGACAACCTGTCTCAGTTTGTGAAATAAGCGCTGAGATAACCCGCAATGACCCCGCCCGCGGCCGCCAACACCAGGAAAGCCGCGGACGGGGAAATTTACGATTAAAAGACCGATAAGCCAGGTGTATTTATGGCCGACAGCCCACGCGAGTTTCTGCTGGAAATGGCGGATATCAACAAGTCGTTTCCCGGCGTCAAGGCATTGGATAATGTGAACCTGCGCGTTCGTCCGCACTCCATTCATGCATTAATGGGGGAAAACGGCGCGGGGAAATCGACGTTATTGAAATGCCTGTTTGGCATTTATAAAAAAGACAGCGGCAGCATCATTTTCCAGGGCCGGGAGGTGGACTTCAAAAGCTCGAAAGAGGCCTTGGAACACGGCGTTTCCATGGTGCATCAGGAGCTGAACCTGGTGTTGCAGCGCACCGTGATGGACAACATGTGGCTGGGGCGTTACCCGACCAAGGGCATGTTCGTCGATCAGGACAAGATGCTCAAAGATACCCAGGCGATCTTCGACGAGCTGGATATCGATATCAACCCGCGCGACAAGGTGGGCACCTTGTCGGTATCGCAGATGCAGATGATCGAAATCGCCAAGGCGTTTTCCTACGACGCCAAGATTGTGATCATGGACGAACCGACCTCTTCGCTGACGGAGAAAGAGGTGAACCACCTGTTCACCATTATCCGCAAGCTGAAAGAGCGCGGCTGCGGCATAGTGTATATCTCGCACAAGATGGAAGAGATCTTCCAGCTGTGCGACGAGATCACCATCCTGCGCGACGGCCAGTGGATCGCCACCCAGCCGCTGGAAGGGCTGGATATGGACAAGATCATCGCCATGATGGTCGGGCGATCGCTCAGCCAGCGTTTCCCCGATCGCCAGAACACGCCGGAAGAGGTGATCCTGGAGGTGAAAAATTTGACCTCGTTGCGCCAGCCGTCGATCCGCGACGTGTCTTTCGATCTGCACAAGGGGGAAATCCTCGGCATCGCCGGGCTGGTGGGCGCCAAGCGCACCGACATCGTGGAAACCCTGTTCGGCATCCGCGAAAAGGTGGCGGGCACCATCAAGCTGCACGGCAAACCGATCAACAACCACTCGGCCAATGAAGCGATCAACCACGGCTTTGCGCTGGTTACCGAGGAGCGCCGCTCCACCGGGATCTACGCCTATCTGGACGTGGGTTTCAACTCGCTGATCTCCAATATCCGCAATTACAAAAACAAGATTGGCCTGCTGGACAACGCCCGGATGAAGAGCGACACCCAGTGGGTGATCGACGCCATGCGGGTCAAAACCCCGGGGCATCACACCCATATCGGCTCGCTGTCCGGCGGCAACCAGCAGAAGGTGATCATCGGCCGCTGGCTGCTGACCCAACCGGAAATTCTGATGCTGGACGAGCCGACGCGCGGCATCGACGTGGGGGCCAAGTTCGAGATTTATCAGCTGATGACCGAGCTGGCGAAAAAGGGCAAAGGGATCATTATTGTCTCGTCCGAAATGCCGGAGCTTTTGGGAATTACCGACAGAATACTGGTGATGAGTAATGGTCAGGTTGCGGGCATCGTCAACACCAAACAGACCTCGCAAAATGAAATCTTACGTCTCGCATCCCTGCACCTTTAAGGATCAGAATTATGAACGCGCTGAATAAAAAAACCTTGTTCACCTACTTCAAGGAAGGTGGCATTTACGTGGTATTGCTGGTGCTGCTGGCGATCATTATTATCCAGGACCCGACCTTCCTCAGCCTGATGAACCTGAGCAACATCCTGACCCAGTCCTCGGTGCGCATCATCATCGCGCTGGGCGTGGCCGGGCTGATCGTCACCCAGGGCACCGACCTGTCCGCTGGGCGCCAGGTCGGCCTGGCGGCGGTGGTGGCGGCGACGCTGCTGCAGTCGATGGACAACGTCAACAAGGTGTTTCCGCACATGGAAACCTGGTCGATTCCGCTGGTGATCCTGCTGGTGTGCGCGGTGGGCGCGGTGATCGGTCTGGTGAACGGCCTGATCATCGCCTATCTCAACGTGACGCCGTTCATTACCACGCTGGGCACCATGATCATCGTGTACGGCATCAACTCGCTGTACTACGACTCGGTCGGCGCTTCGCCGGTCGCCGGCTTCGATCCGAAGTTCTCGACCTTCGCCCAGGGCTTCCTGCGCTTCGGCGACTTCAAGCTGTCGTACATTACCTTCTATGCGGTGATAGCCATCGTGTTCGTGTGGATCCTGTGGAACAAGACCCGCTTCGGCAAGAATATCTTCGCCATCGGCGGCAATCCGGAAGCGGCCAAGGTCTCCGGCGTCAACGTGCCGTTGAACCTGATCATGATCTATGCGCTGTCCGGCGTGTTCTACGCCTTCGGCGGCCTGCTGGAAGCGGGGCGCATCGGCAGCGCCACCAACAACCTCGGCTTTATGTATGAGCTGGATGCGATCGCCGCCTGCGTGGTGGGGGGCGTGTCCTTCGCCGGCGGGGTGGGGACGGTGCTGGGGGTGGTGACCGGGGTGATTATTTTCACCGTCATCAACTACGGCCTGACCTATATCGGCATCAACCCTTATTGGCAGTACATCATCAAGGGCAGCATCATTATCTTCGCGGTGGCGTTGGACTCGTTGAAATACGCCAAGAAGAAATAAGCCTCGGCGCCAGAAAACACCACGGCCAGCATTCATTGCTGGCCGTTTTTTATCCGCTCGCCGGGTCAGGGCTTCCTGGCTTTTTGTTTCTCTTCCGCCAGCTTGTGTTCCAGTTCGACCAGCTGCTCCGGCGAAACCGCCGGATAGCCCTGGGCGTCTTCCGGCACGGTGTGCATGGCGGAAATCGGGATCAGCGGGCCGAGGAAGCGCGGTTCGCGCTTGAGGATGTACAGGTCGGTCAGGGCGCCGAGGCGGGCGAAGATCTCGCGAACGCGCACCGTCATCATGTCTTTCGGCGAAGGCACCGCGTAGCACTGAGCCTGGATGCCCATATGCAGGGCGATAAACAGCGCCCGCTCGCAGTGGAAGCGCTGGGTGATGATGATAAAGTCGTTGGCGTCGAACACCTTGCGGGTGCGCACGATGGAATCCAGGGTGCGGAAGCCGGCGTAATCCAGCACGATGTCGCTCGGCGCCACGCCGGCGGCGATCAGATCGCGACGCATGGTCATCGGCTCGTTGTAGCTTTGCTGGGCGTTGTCGCCGCTCAGCAGCAGGTATTTTACCTTGCCGCTGTTGTAGGCGTTGATCGCCCCCTGAATGCGGTAGCGGTAATACTGGTTAATCACCCCGGTGCGGTAATATTTGGCGGTGCCGAGCACCACGCCGACCTGGCGATGAGGCAGCCCCTGCAGTTCGTCATAGACGTAGGGCGCGGTTTTCCAGCTGATCCAACGGTCGAGCGCGATCGCCGAGAGCATCAACATCGCAATGATGATGAACAGGCTGATTATCAGGCGTTTCCACATGTTGTTGCCTTACGCGCTGGGGGGGCTAAAAAGATGGATCAAGGCTACTTTACCTGACTGGCCGACGCAAGCTGTCCACCGCCTGAAGCACGTGCGGTGCCGCATTTTTCGGCGGTTTTAGGCATAAAAAAAGGCCCGGCTCGCCGGACCTGGTTTTTTGAACGCGCAAATCAGAACGAGGTGCGCTTGTAGCTGCGGTACTGCGGCCGCCAGAAGTTGTGCTCAATCGCCTTAGACAGCGCCTCTTCGGAGGTGACCATCGCCACGCCCTGCAGCTGCGCCGCCTTGCCCACTTCCATGGCGATGCATTTCGAGACGCCCTGAATGTCATCGATGTTCGGCAGCAGCGCGCCGTGGCCGTCGGTGGCCAGCGGCGAGCAGTCGGCCAGCGCGCGGCTGGCGGCCATCAGCATGGCGTCGGTCACGCGAGTGGCGCCGGAGGCCAGCACCCCAAGACCGATGCCCGGGAAGATATAGGAGTTGTTGCACTGGGCGATCGGGAACAGCTGCTCTTTATAGGTCACCGGCGCGAACGGGCTGCCGGTGGCGACCAGCGCGGCGCCTTCGGTCCAGTTGATGATGTCTTCCGGACGGGCTTCCACGCGGGAGGTCGGGTTGGACAGCGGCATCACGATCGGGCGCGGGCAGTGCTGATGCATTTCGCGGATCAGCTCTTCGGTGAACAGGCCCGGCTGGCCGGATACGCCGATCAAAATGGTCGGTTTGGCGTTGCGCACCACGTCCAGCAGCGAGATGGCGTCGCTGTCGGTCCGCCAGGCGGCCAGGTTTTCGCTCTTCTGCACCAGCTTGCCCTGGAAATCGAGCAGGTTGGGCAGCTTGTCGGTCAACAGGCCGAAACGGTCGACCATGAATACGCGGGCGCGCGCTTCGTCTTCGCTCAACCCTTCGGACTTCATCTGCGCGATGATCTGTTCGGCGATGCCGCAGCCCGCCGAACCGGCGCCCAGGAAGGTGACGGTCTGGTCGCGCAGCTGGCTGCCGGCGGCGCGGCTGGCGGCGATCAGGCTGCCGAGGGTGACGGCGGCGGTGCCCTGAATGTCATCGTTGAAGCAGCAGATTTCATCGCGATAGCGGTTCAGCAGCGGGGTGGCGTTGTTCTGCGCGAAATCTTCGAACTGCAGCAGTACGTTCGGCCAGCGGCGCTTGACCGCCTGGATGAACTCTTCGACAAAGGCGTGGTATTCGTCGCCGGAGATGCGCGGATGGCGCCAGCCCATATACAGCGGATCGTTGAGGCGCTGCGGGTTGTTGGTGCCGACGTCCAGCACCACCGGCAGGGTGTAAGCCGGGCTGATACCGCCGCAGGCGGTGTACAGCGACAGCTTGCCGATAGGAATGCCCATGCCGCCGATGCCCTGGTCGCCGAGGCCCAGAATGCGCTCGCCGTCGGTGACGACGATCACCTTGACGTTTTGCTTGGTGGCGTTTTGCAGCATGTCGTCGATGCGGTCGCGGTTCGGGTAGGAGATGAACAGCCCGCGCGCGCGGCGGTAGATATCGGAGAAATGCTCGCAGGCTTCACCGACCGTCGGGGTATAGATGATCGGCATCATCTCGCTCAGGTGCGAGTCCAGCAGGCGGTAGAACAGGGTTTCGTTGGTGTCCTGAATGTTGCGCAGGTAGATGTGCTTGTCGTTGTCGTTCTTGAAATCCTGGTACTGACGATAGGCGCGTTCAACCTGTTCTTCGATGGTTTCCACCGCTTCCGGCAGCAGGCCGTGCAGGTTGAAGTGGCTGCGTTCTTCCTCGGTGAAGGCGCTGCCTTTGTTCAGCAGCGGAAATTCCAGCAAAATCGGGCCGGCGTAAGGGATGTAGAGAGGGCGTTTGCTTTCGTATTCTAGTTCCATCAGTTTTACTCTTTACGTATCAGATAACTTTATTGCTGCCGATCCTAAAAGATAGGGAGAATATGTACAGCATTTGTTGCCAAATGATGAACCAGGTTGGCGCAATTATCGACAATCAAATGATTTTTTAACTAAAGAAAGTGTTTTGGAAGATGAATGGCATTGTATTTGGCGGGCCGGGCTGTTAATGGCGGCGCCGGGCGGCTCCGCCATCTTGCTGCGCCCTACATTAGAAAGCGACGCGGCTGACCTGCTGGCAGCCCAGCGCCGCCAGCGTGGCGCGGGTGGCGTCCCACTGGCTGAAAATGGCGCCCTGCGGTTCGGCCAGCACGGCGCGGCGGATCTTCAGGCAGTCGCCGCCCGAGACGTTCAACAGGATCAGCGCAGCCTGCAGCGGCGGCAGGCTCGGGTTGAAGGCGGCGTTCTCGGCATAGCGGCCGGCATACAGCGTGCCGTCTTCGGCTTCCAGCGCCACGCCGCTGTGGGCGTGGCTGTAAGGCGCGTGGCTCTGGTTGGCCGCCGCCAATGCGGCCTGCGCCAACGGTTCGGTCAGCGCCAATTGATAGCCGTGGTCGACCTGGTCCATCAGCAGCGTGGCGATATCCAGATCTTTCGGGCCGAAGGCGTCCGGCAGGTAATCCGCCAGCGTCGCCGGCGCGCGGCCCGGCAGGCGGATCTGCAGGCTGGCGCCGCTGTTCAGCTCATTCATAAACTGCCGGCAGTGGCCGCACGGCGTGTAGTTGACGGTGATGGAGGCCAGCGCCGCTTCGCCGCGCAGCCAGGCGTGCGTCACCGCGCACTGCTCGGCGTGCACCGTTTGCTGCATCGGCGCGCCGCTGAATTCCATATTGGCGCCAAAGTACAGGTTGCCGCTCTGCCCGCGGGCGATGGCGCCGACGTGAAAATGCGATATCGGCGTTAACGAGCAGGCCGCCGCCAAAGGCAGCAGGGCAAATGCCAGGGCATCATCATCCAGCCCGCTGCGCTGCCGGATCGCCTCTGCCTGCTCCGCCGTGAACATCGCCGGAAAGTCAGGCGCATCGAGATAAGGCAGCAGGGCGGATTGCAGTGTCGCGGACAGTTCGCTGAAGGCGGTGTGAAAACGCGGGTGCATAGAAAGTCTCTCTACAGGTTAACGGGGTAACATTCTAGGCAGCCCGGCCAAATTAAAGTGTGATTCATCTCTCTTTATTGATGAAATCAATGCAATGAAACATATAAATGCGAGATGTATCGCAAGCTTTACCGGCTCAGGCGAACAGGTGCAGCAGCACCGGGAACAGGAACGGCGCCAGCAATGAGGTGATAATCCCGCAGATCACCAGCGCCAGCGAGCCGAAGGCGCCTTCCTGGTAATCCAGCTCCGCGCAGCGCGCGGTACCCAACGCATGCGAGGCGGTGCCCATCGCCAGCCCGCGCGCCGAGCGGGTAGTAATGCGCAACAGGTTGAACAGCGCATGGCCGAACACCGCGCCGAGAATGCCGACGAAGATCACGCACACCGCGCTGATCGCCGGGATGCCGCCGAGCGATTGCGCCACCGCCATGGCGATCGGCGTGGTGACCGATTTAGGCATGATCGACGCGGCGATCTCCGGCGTGGCGCCCATCCACAGCGCGATGGCGCCGCCGCTGATCATCGCGGTGATGCTGCCGATAAGGCACACCGCAATAATCGACTTCCAGCGGGCGCGGATCTGGTGCAGCTGTTCGTACAGCGGGAAGGCCAGCGCCACCACCGCCGGCTGCAGCAGGTCGTTGAGAATTTTGCTGCCCTGAAAATAACGCGCGTAGGGAATGCCGGTCAGCAGCAGCAGCGGAATAATCACCGCCATGGAAACCAGCAGGGGATTCAGCAGCGGCATGTTCAGCCACTGCGCCAGCCGGCGGGCGGCGAAGTAGACCGCCAGCGTCAACGGCAGGGACCACCAGATTTCATGGATCATTGTTCGTCCTCCGGCTTGCCGATAATGCGGCGCTCGCGATGGAAATAGTGCGAGCTATAGCCGACCACCACCAGCACCATCAGGGTGCTGATAAGGCAGGAAACCACCAGCGGGCCTAGGTGTTCGACGATCTGGCCATAGTATTTCATCACCCCCACGCCGATCGGCACGAACAGCAGCACCATATAGCGGATCAGCAGATGGCAGCCGGGTTTGACCCATTTGGCCGGCAGGATCTGCGTCGCAAGCAGGGCGAACAGCAGCAGCATGCCGATGATGCTGCCGGGAATGGCGATGGGCAGCAGCGCCGCCAGGGCATTGCCTACGAACAAACAGAGGTAGATGAGGACGAGCGCCCTCAGGTATTTCCAGCAGACAGTGAACACGTTGGCCATCACCCTTTCCCGCTTAATTGATGTATTCATCATACAATTAAACTGTGAGCCATGCCACAGATCGCACCATGAATTCTCGCTATGCCCGTCATGCCTGTCAGGCGGGTTGACAGTCGGTTTTAAGTGTAGCCTGCCCGCTCATTCCGCGCCCCCGGCGACGGCCGCAGGCCGCTGCGCCAGGCGGTGGCCGAGGAAAAAGAACAGCAGGCTCAGCAGCGCGGCGCCAATCAACATCACGAACATCAGCTGCGGTGCGGCATAGCTGAGCAGCAGGCCGCAGATCACCGGATTGACGGCGCCGCCCAGCGCGCTGAGGTTTTGCACGCCGTAGTAGCTGCCCTTCAGGTGCTGCGGGGCGATAAAGTCGATAAACATGTATTCCACCGGAATAACGACGATCTCCCCCAGGGTAAATATCGCCATGGCGACCACCCACAGCCAGAGCGACTGCCCGGCCAGCATAAAGCCGAGCAGCCCGACGATAAAGAACAGGGTGCCCAGCACCAGCCAGCGCAGCATGTTTTCCTGGCGCATGCCGCGGCTGAGCAGGTACTGCAGGGCGATAACGATGCAGGCGTTGACGATCATCACCAGCCCGATGATTTTATAGGCGAATTGCGCGCTGGATACGGTGATCAGGTATTGCGACAGGTAGCCGGTAAACTGGCCGAATACCACCGCGCCCAGCGTGCTGCCCAGGGTGAAGTAAATCAGCCGCCGATCGTTGCGCAGAATGGCCAGCGTCTGGCGGAAGTCAGGCAGGGCGGCGGCCTCTGCCGCAGGGGCCGCGACTGCGGGTTGCTGCCGGCGCAGGCGCAGGCTCAGCGCCGCTACCGTCAACAGCGCCAGGCCGCCGGAAAGGTAGAACGGCAGCAGCGGGCTGAATCCGGCCACCATCACCCCGAGCGAAGAGCCGACCGCCCAGCCGACGTTGACCAGCGTGTAATTGATTGAGAAAGCCTTGATGCGCTGCTCCACCGGCAGCCACTCGGCGAAGCAGGCCTTGATGGTGATGCTCAACACCGAATAGCAGGTATGCAGAATGGCCAGCACCAGGATGGCGCCGCCGGGGCGCGGGATCCAGGGGATGGCGAAGAAGCTCAGGGCGAACAGCAGGATGGACAGCAAAATCAGCCGGTTCTTGCTGAATTTGTCCACCAGATAGCCGCCGTACAGGCTGGCGAGAATGCCGATGGTCAGGCTGATGCCCAATATGACGCCCACGCTGTTCGGCAGCAGCCGGAAGTGCTCGGTAAGGTAGATGGTAATGAACGGCAGCGTAACGCCGCGGCCGATGGTCAGCACCAGCGAGCTGGCCAGCAGCGCGTTGATCAGCGGTGGGAATCCCTTCATGTCGGACCTGTTTATGCATACAGTTATTGGCGATGCTGATAACAGTAGCGCATTTTGCTCGGCAGGGAAGGGGGAAGAGGAATAATTATTTGAAAAAAGAGGCTGCGTCGGCAGCCTCGCAAAAAACGGGATTATTGGCTGTGTTTGGCCTGCAGCGTGGCGAACCACGGCTGGATGAAGTCGCTGCTGGTGCCCCAGCCGGGGATGATCTTCGCCAGCCCGGCGACGTTGACCGGCCCCGGCTGCGCGACCAGCAGCGCCTGCGGAATGGCGGCGGCCTTGAACTGGTAGGTGGCCGGCGTCGCGTCGCCGGCGATCTTGTTGGCCACCAGCCGCAGATTGACCGCGCCGATAAGCTTCGGATCGACCGCCACGCTGACCCGCCACGGGCTGTTGGCTTCGCGCATCAGCTGCAGATCCTGATTGGAGATGTCGATGCTGTATAGCTTGATCTCGGTGCGGCCATTTTCCTTCAGCGCTTTGTAGGCGCCCTGGGCAAAGGCGTCCCAGGTGCCCCAAATGGCGTCAATCTTGCCTTTCGGGTATTTCGCCAACACCGCGCCGACCTTGTTGGCGGTGTCGCCCTGCACGTCGGACGATACGGCGCCGATCGACTCCAGCTCATGGATGCCCGGGTTCTGTTTCAGCAGCTGCCGATAGGCGGCCTGACGGCGCTCCATCGGCGGGAAACCGGCCACCCACAGCTTGATGATGTTGGCCTTGCCGTTGAAGTCCTTGACCAACTGGCCGAAAGATTCGTTGGCCAGCGAAGCGTCGTCCTGCTGCGAAACTGTCACGCCGGGAATGCTGGCGCTGACGTCGGTATCGAACGCCGAGACGGCAATGCCGGCCGCCGCAATGCGTTTTACCAAATCGGTGGAATAAGGGGCGCGGCCCTGCGAGAGGATAATGCCGTCGTATTTCTGGCTGATGGCCTGATTGACGAAGTCCTGGAAGCGCGCGTCGTCGCCGTTGCTGAGGAAGGTGTCCACCTTGAAGCCCAGCTTGCGGCCTTCCTGAATGGCGCCGGCCAGAAACTGGGTGGTGTTGTCGTCGGAACCCAGGTTGCGGATCACCGCAATGCGTACCGGCCCCTGATGTTGAGCGATGGCGGCCGGCACCGGCGCGGCGTTTTCCGCGGCGGCCAGCGGCAGGGCGGCCAACAGGCTGAGGGCCAGCAGTGAAGTCTTGAGGTTTTTCATTATTATTGGCTCCAAAAAGCAGGTGAGAACGATCCCGGGGTGCGGCTCCAAGCAGGCGAACGTATAGCGGTCTTGCTGTCTGGACGTCTATTTGTTGGGTCGGAGCATCATAACCAGTTGCGCGCGAATAAGGAATCGGCCGGTTATGACTTTTTGTCGGCGCTTATAGCCGTTGGTTTGGCAGGCAATAAAAAGGGCCGAGCAAGCTCGACCCTTGAAGAGAGGCATAATGCGGTTATTTCACCTGCATGCCCGGCTGTGCGCCGCTGTCCGGGCTGAGCAGGAAGATTTCTTTCCCGCCCGGGCCGGCCGCCATCACCATGCCTTCAGAGATGCCGAAGCGCATTTTACGCGGCGCCAGGTTGGCCACCATGATGGTCAAACGGCCTTCCAGCGCTTTCGGGTCCGGATAGGCCGAGCGAATGCCGGAGAAGATCTGGCGCGACTCGCCGCCCAGATCCAGCTGCAGCTTCAGCAGCTTGTCGGAGCCTTCGACAAAATCGGCGCTCTTGATCAACGCGATGCGCATGTCCACCTTGGCGAAATCGTCGAAGCTGATGGTGTCCTGGATAGGATCGTCGGCCAGCGGGCCGGTCGCCGGTGTGGCGGCGATCATGTCTTCTTTCGACGCGCCGACCATTTCGTTGACCTTGTCCAGATCGATACGGTTGAACAGGGCCTTGAACGCGTTGACCTGGTGACCCAGCAGCGGCTGCGGGATGGCGTCCCAGCTCAGTTCGCTGTTGAGGAAGGCCTCGGCGCGCTCGGTCAGCGCCGGCAGCACCGGCTTCAGGTAGGTCATCAGCACGCGGAACAGGTTGATGCCCATCGAGCAGATGGCCTGCAGATCGGCGTCGCGGCCTTCTTGCTTCGCCACCACCCACGGTGCCTGTTCGTCCACGTAGCGGTTGGCCAGATCGGCCAGCGCCATGATTTCGCGGATCGCGCGGCTGGACTCGCGGCTGGCGTAGGCGTCTGCGATGCTTTCCGCCGCGTCGACGAAGGTCTGGTACAGCGCCGGATCGGCCAGTTTGTCGGCCAGCTGGCCGCCGAAACGCTTGCTGATAAAGCCGGCGTTGCGCGAAGCCAGGTTAACCACCTTGTTGACGATGTCGGCGTTCACGCGCTGCACGAAGTCTTCCAGGTTAAGGTCGATATCGTCGATGCGCGAAGACAGCTTGGCGGCGTAGTAATAGCGCAGGCAGTCGGCATCCAGGTGCTGCAGGTAGGTGCCGGCCTTGATAAAGGTGCCGCGCGATTTGGACATCTTGGCGCCGTTCACCGTGACGTAACCGTGCACGAACAGGTTGGTCGGCTTGCGGAAATTGCTGCCTTCCAGCATCGCCGGCCAGAACAGGCTGTGGAAGTAGACGATATCCTTGCCGATAAAGTGATACAGCTCGGTGCTGGAGTCTTTGCGCCAGAATTCGTCGAAGTCCAGATCGCCGCGCTTGTCGCACAGGTTCTTGAACGAGCCCATGTAGCCGATAGGCGCATCCAGCCAGACGTAGAAGTATTTGCCCGGCGCGTCCGGGATTTCAAAGCCGAAGTAAGGCGCATCGCGGGAGATGTCCCACTGCTGCAGGCCGGACTCGAACCACTCCTGCATCTTGTTCGCCACCTGCTCCTGCAGCGCGCCGGAACGGGTCCAGGCCTGCAGCATTTCGCTGAACGACGGCAGATCGAAGAAGAAGTGTTCGGAGTCGCGCATCACCGGCGTGGCGCCGGACACCACGGATTTCGGATCGATAAGCTCGGTCGGGCTGTAGGTCGCGCCGCACACTTCGCAGTTATCGCCGTATTGATCCGGCGACTTGCACTTCGGACAGGTGCCCTTCACGAAACGGTCGGGCAGGAACATGCCTTTCTCCGGATCGTACAGCTGGGAGATGGTGCGGTTCTTGATAAAGCCGTTTTCTTTCAGGCGACCGTAGATCAGGTTAGACAGCTCGCGGTTTTCATCGCTGTGGGTCGAATGATAGTTGTCATAGCTGATGCCAAACCCGGCGAAGTCCTGTTGGTGCTCCCGGCTCATTTCCGCGATCATTTCTTCCGGCTTCACGCCCAGCTGCTGCGCTTTCAGCATGATCGGCGTGCCGTGCGCGTCGTCCGCACAGATGAAATGAACTTCGTGGCCGCGCATTCGTTGGTAACGAACCCAGATATCCGCCTGGATGTGCTCGAGCATGTGGCCGAGATGGATGGAACCATTTGCGTACGGTAGCGCGCACGTCACCAATAATTTTTTCGCGACTTGAGCCATAGTGAGAACTTGCTTTCTGTAATAAATAAAAGGGCCTTCGATGTTAACCGATCGCGCCCCTCGCTGCTAGGGCGGTTTCTTGCAGGTTGTACGCGCCAGCCGCCCGGCAGTTCTGATATGCTTAGCCGGAAGCTACCCATTCAAAATCAAGGAGCCGGGATGAACGCTAAATCCCCCGAGCAGACCAACCCCGAAGTTCTGCGTGCCCTGGTGACCGGAGTACTGGCCGCCTTTGAACACCCGACGTTGAAAAATAACCTGACCGCGCTGAAGGCCATCCATCACTGCGCGCTGCTGGACGACGTGCTGCATATCGAACTGACCATGCCGTTCGCCTGGCAGAGCGGCTTTGAGGCGCTGCAAGAGCGCGTCAGCGCCGAGCTGCTGCGCGTGACCGGCGCCGGCGCCATCGACTGGAAGCTGAAGCAGGATATCGTCACCCTCAAGCGCGCCAACGATCAGCCCGGCATCAAGGGCGTGCGCAACATCATCGCCGTCAGCTCCGGCAAGGGCGGGGTGGGGAAATCCAGCACCGCCGTTAACCTGGCGCTGGCGCTGGCCGCCGAAGGCGCCAAGGTCGGCATCCTGGACGCCGACATCTATGGCCCGTCGATCCCCAACATGCTGGGCACCGAACACGAGCGCCCGACGTCGCCGGACGGCCAGCACATGGCGCCGATCATGGCGCACGGCCTGGCGACCAACTCCATCGGCTACCTGGTCACCGACGATAACGCCATGGTGTGGCGCGGCCCGATGGCCAGCAAGGCGCTGATGCAGCTGCTGCAGGACACGCTGTGGCCGGATCTGGATTACCTGGTGCTGGACATGCCGCCGGGCACCGGCGATATCCAGCTGACGCTGTCGCAAAACATTCCGGTGACCGGCGCGCTGGTGGTGACCACCCCGCAGGACATCGCGCTGCTGGACGCCGCCAAGGGCATCGTGATGTTCGAAAAGGTGCATGTGCCGGTATTGGGCATCGTGGAGAACATGAGCGTGCATATTTGCAGCAACTGCGGTCACCACGAACCGGTCTTCGGCACCGGCGGGGCGGAAAAGCTGGTGAAGAAATACAACAGCCGCCTGCTGGGGCAAATGCCGCTGCATATCTCGCTGCGTGAAGATTTGGATCGCGGCGCGCCGACGGTGATCAGCCGCCCGGACAGCGAGTTCGCCGAGATGTATCGCCAGCTCGCCGGCCGCGTCGCCGCGCAGATGTACTGGCAAGGGGATGCGATCCCGACGGAGATTTCGTTCCGCGCGCTGTAAGGCGCCGAAAGCAAAAACCGGCCAGTTGGCCGGTTTTTTATTAGAGCTGCGGCGTCTGCCGATGCAGATCCGCCCGAGTATAGGGGCGCTCGATATGCGCCAGCGCGGTGGCGATATGTTCCAGCAGGCCCTGCGTCGGCGCCGGCTGCCGTTGGCCCATCAAGGCCAGCGGCACCGCCAGCGTAACGGCGATCTGCGGCCAGGAGAGCTGCGGGCGAGGTTTGCCGCGCTGCAGCCACAGAAACAGCGTGCTGGCCAGATAGCCTAAAATCAGTCCGCTGATCACTTCAGAAGGGGAGTGCACGTGGATAGCCAGCCGCGACATCCCGATAGTGAGGGGCAAGAGCAAACCGGCGACCAGAGCCAGGCTGCGCAGCGGATGGGTGAAGCGCCCGGTCAGCGCCCACAGCAACGGGGGCCAGATGCTGGCGGCAAGCGCCGAATGCCCGCTGAAGCCGGTGAAATCATAACGTTCGCTGCCGATGCCCCAGCCCATAAAGGCCAATTTTGACAGGCAGACTATCCCGCCGGCGCAGCCGAAGATCAGCGCCCATTGCCAGCCGGCGGTTCGGGTGGCGCGAGGAATGGCCAACACGGCAAAAAGAATCAGCGAGCACGGCAGCAGCAGCATGCTGTCGCCAAAAAAAGTCAGAAAATACCAATCCAGCACATCAATCTCCGGTGAACGAGGGTAACGCCCAAAATTGGGGCCCGAGCCAGCGCAGCAGTGTAACCTGCTCGCGTAGATCGCCATAGGCGCAGTAATCTTAAACTTTGTCGCGCCGGCCAGGGCTAAATAGGCGTGCAGCCGATAATATAGAGTGGCGCAAAGCCGGCTGACTCCCTATAATTGTCGCGTTTTAGTTCCCCCCCTTCACACTACGAAATCAGGTCTTTAATTTTATGACTGACAAGCCGCATCAGTGCGTCATTATTGGTATAGCTGGCGCATCTGCCTCCGGAAAAAGCCTCATTGCCAGTACGTTATATCGCGAACTCCGCGACCAGGTCGGCGATGAACATATCGGCGTGATACCAGAAGACAGTTATTACAAAGACCAAACGCATCTGACCATGGAAGAACGGGTCAAAACCAACTACGATCACCCGAGCGCCATGGACCACAACCTGCTGTTCCAGCACCTGCAAATGCTGAAATCAGGCAAGGCGATAGAACTGCCGCTGTACAGCTATACCGAACATACGCGCAAAAAAGAGACCGTTCACCTGGAGCCAAAAAAGGTGATTATTCTGGAAGGGATCCTGCTGTTGACGGATATCCGTCTGCGTCAGGAGATGAACTTCTCGATCTTCGTCGATACCCCGCTGGATATTTGCCTGATGCGCCGCATGAAGCGCGACGTGAATGAACGCGGCCGTTCGATGGATTCGGTGATGGCTCAATATCAGAAAACCGTGCGTCCAATGTTCCTGCAGTTTATTGAACCTTCCAAGCAGTATGCCGACATTATCGTGCCGCGCGGCGGCAAGAACCGCATTGCGATCGATATTCTGAAAGCCAAAATCAGTCAATTCTTTGAATAAAGCCGCTTCATGGCCGGAAAACCCGTATTTCCGGCCTGCGGCCAACTATTTGCGCCCCGGCGTAGACCTTTCGCCCGTTGTGTGGCAATTTTTGTGTAGTTACGCGCTTTGCTTTGATGGAGAAAAGAAATGAGACTGTGCGACCGCGATATAGAAGCCTGGCTGGATAGCGAAAAACTGGTGATTTCACCGCGTCCGCCGATTGAGCGCATTAACGGGGCCACAGTGGATGTCCGTTTGGGCAACCAGTTCCGCGTGTTTCGCGGCCATACCGCCGCCTTTATCGATCTTAGCGGGCCAAAAGACGAAGTCAGCGCCGCGCTGGACCGCGTGATGAGCGATGAAATCGTGCTGCCGGAAGGCGAGGCTTTCTTCCTGCACCCGGGGGAATTGGCGTTGGCGGTTACGCTCGAGTCCGTGACGCTGCCGAACGATTTGGTCGGCTGGCTGGACGGCCGCTCTTCGCTGGCGCGCCTGGGGCTGATGGTGCACGTCACCGCACACCGCATCGATCCCGGCTGGCAGGGCCGTATCGTGCTGGAGTTCTATAATTCAGGTAAGTTGCCGCTGGCGTTACGCCCGGGCATGTTGATCGGCGCGTTGAGTTTTGAACCCTTGTCCGGACCGGCCGACAGGCCATACAACAGCCGGCAGGATGCCAAATACCGCGATCAGCAGGGTGCAGTGGCCAGTCGAATCGACAAGGACTAACGGCGCCGCAAGCACGGCCGCTGTGGCGCTGACAAGAGGGTGGCATGAGAAGACTACTGACGACATTGGTGATTTTGCTGGTTGTGTTGGTTGCGGGAATGTCCGCGCTGGTGCTGTTGGTGAATCCGAATGATTTTCGCGCTTATATGGTCAAGAAGGTCGAGCAGAAAAGCGGTTATCAGCTGACGCTCGAAGGCGACCTGCGCTGGCACATCTGGCCGCAGTTGAGCATTTTGGCCGGCCGTATGACGCTGACTGCGCCGGGCGCCCAGGCGCCGGTGGTGAGCGCTGACAACATGCGCCTCGACGTCAAGCTGTTGCCGCTGTTGTCGCACCAGCTGTTTGTCAAACAGGTGATGCTGAAGAACGCCGTCGTTCGCCTCACCCCGGACAGCGAAGAGCAATCCAACGTCGACGCGCCCATCGCGCCGGCCGGCAAAGGCGGCGAGTCCGTGGACACGCCGTGGAAATTCGACATCGATAATCTGCGGGTGGTGGACAGCCTGCTGATTTGGCAGCGGGCCGATAACGAGCAGATCAACGTCAGGGACATCAACCTCAGCCTGCAGCAAAATGACAAGCGTCAGGCGCAGATGGAGCTGTCCAGCCGGGTGAATCGCGATCAGCGCGATTTGACCTTCACCCTGGCGGCCGATATCGATCTGCAGCAATACCCACGCCAGATCGGCGCTAAGGTGACCCGGTTCAATTACCAGCTGGCGGGCGCCGACATCCTGAACGGCGGCATCAAAGGCGAGGGCAGCGCCGAGGTGGCCTATCAGCAAACGCCGCGGAAAATCGCGCTCAACCAACTGAACGTCAGCGCCAATGACAGCCAGTTTGCCGGCGATGTCAGCGCCAGCCTGGATGACATCCCCACCTACGTGCTGAATCTGACGTCGTCCCATCTCGATCTCGATGCGCTCTCCGGCTGGCAGTCCAGCGCCGGCTCGCCGGAACAGCGCCAGACGATGACCTTCGCGCCGGTGATCGCCAGCCAGGCGGACGATCGGCAACAAAATCTCGACGCGCTGCACGATTTCAATGCGCAGCTCAATCTGCAGGCCGCCCAACTGACCTATCGCGGCCTGAGCATCGCCCAACTAGACGTTCAGGCCGACAACCAGCATGGGCTGTTGACGCTGCATAAACTTTCGGGCCAGGTGGCCGGCGGGGATTTCTCTCTGCCCGGCTCGCTGGATGCGCGCGGCGCCAAACCGGTTATCGCGGTGCAGCCGGTGGTGAAGCAGGTTGAACTGGGCACGGTGCTCAAGGCCTTTGACATGCCGCAGGTGATGACCGGCAAGTTCAGCCTGCAAGGGGAGCTGACCGGCGATCGCCTGACGGCGCAGTCTTTTGAACATCGTTGGCGCGGCACCGCCCGCTTGGCGATGCAGGACGCGCAGCTGCACGGCCTGAATATTCAGCAGCTGATTCAGCAGGCGGTGGCGCGCAACGACGCCAGCGTGCGCGGGCAGGACCAATATCCGCGTTATACCGAGGTTAAACAGCTGGCGGCGCAGGCCAGCCTGGCGCAGGGGACGGTCAAAATCAGCGAGATGAACGCGGAGTCTTCGCTGCTGAATCTGAACGGCGGCGGCACCGTCGATATGCCGGGCAAGCAGTGCGACATGGCGCTCAACGTACGGGTGACCGGCGGTTGGCAGGGGCGCGGCGAACTGATCGAGCAGCTGCAGAAAACGCCGATCCCGTTACGGGTATATGGCCCATGGAACCAGCTTAACTATCAGCTGCAGGTCGATCAGGTGCTGCGCAAGACGCTGCAGAACCGGGCCAAGGATGCGTTGAACAAATGGGCCGAAAAGAACAAGGAATCGCGCGAAGGCCAGGACCTGAAAAAACTGCTCGATAAGCTTTAACCGCCCGGATGCGGGCCTTTGCGGCCCGCATCGCCTGGGGGTCGCCCGCCAATAATTTCCTGACGTTACCTTGATGAAGGTCATGACCGCCCGCGCCGAGATTGTGCAGAGTAGCGCCTCATGATGCGCTCACGCGCGAAAGAACGAACAAGCTGAGGAAATATGATAGAACTTCTGATTGGCGCCGCAGTGGCGGCCGGCGTTGGCCGCTATATCATCAAAGGCTATTCGGCGACCGGGGTTCTGCTGGTGGGCGGCCTGCTGTTGCTGGCCATCAGCGCCCTGATGGGGAAAAGGCTGCTGCCGGCCGGCGCGACCTCGACCGGCTGGAGCGCCACCGATATCATCGAGTACGTCAAAATCCTGCTGATGAGCCGCGGCGGCGACCTTGGCATGATGATCATGATGCTGTGCGGATTCGCCGCGTACATGACGCATATCGGCGCCAACGACG
Source organism: Serratia ficaria (assembly GCF_900187015.1). Classification (NCBI taxonomy): domain Bacteria; kingdom Pseudomonadati; phylum Pseudomonadota; class Gammaproteobacteria; order Enterobacterales; family Yersiniaceae; genus Serratia; species Serratia ficaria. The sequence continues at coordinate 1,692,835 of NZ_LT906479.1, forward strand.
TGGTGGTGAAGCTGGCTTCGCGGCCGCTGCAGATGATCAACTCCCCCTATCTGCTGATGGTGGCGGCCTACTTTGTCGCCTGCCTGATGTCGTTGGCGGTGTCTTCCGCCACCGGACTGGGGGTGCTGCTGATGGCGACGCTGTTCCCGCTGATGGTTAACGTCGGCATCAGCCGCGGCGCCGCGGCCGCCATTTGCGCCTCACCGGCCGCCATTATTCTGGCGCCCACCTCGGGCGACGTGGTGCTGGCCGCCAAGGCGGCGGAGATGCCGCTGGTCGATTTCGCCTTTAAAACCACCTTGCCGATCTCGATTGCGGCCATCGTCTGCATGGCGGTCGCGCATTATTTCTGGCAGCGCCACCTCGACAGAAAGAACGATGAACAGCATCACATCATGGACGTCAGCGAAATCACCACGCATGCGCCGGGCTTCTACGCCATTTTGCCGTTTACCCCGATCCTCGGCGTGCTGGTATTCGACGGCAAGTGGGGGCCGGAGCTGCATATCATTACGGTGCTGGTCGGCTGCATGCTGCTGGCGGCGCTGATCGAGTTCGCGCGCAGCTTCAGCGCCAAACAGGTATTCAGCGGATTGGAAGTGGCCTACCGCGGCATGGCGGATGCCTTCGCCAGCGTGGTGATGCTGCTGGTGGCGGCGGGCGTATTCGCCCAGGGGTTGAGCACCGTCGGCTTTATCAGCGGCCTGATCGGCCTGGCCCAGTCGTTTGGCACCGGCGGCCTGATTATGATGCTGGTGCTGGTGGTGATTACCATGCTGGCGGCGATGACGACCGGTTCCGGCAATGCCCCTTTCTACGCCTTTGTGGAGCTGATCCCCAAACTGGCGGCGCAAATGGGCGTCAACCCGGCTTATCTGGTGATCCCGATGCTGCAGGCTTCCAACCTGGGGCGCACGCTGTCGCCGGTTTCCGGCGTGGTGGTGGCGGTGTCCGGCATGGCGAAAATTTCACCCTTTGAGGTGGTGAAACGCACGTCGGTGCCGGTGATAGTCGGTTTGATCGTGGTGATTGTGGCGACGGAGCTGCTGGTTCCGCAGCATCCGTAATGGCGGCCGGGCGATGCCCGGCACCTGTCAGACTTCGTAATCGGCGGCCGGCCGCGACAGCGGGGTGATTTTCACCTTCTGGATGCGGTGGCTGCTGACCTCCAGGGGTTCGAACAGGTAGTCGCCGATCCGCAGCTGCTCCCCCTCCTGCGGGATGCGCTGGCTGTGCTCCATCAACAGGCCGGCCAGCGTATGATATTCCCGTTTCTCTTCCAACGGCAGAGGCAGATACAGCACCAGATCTTCCAGCGGCATATAGCCGTTGGCGGTCCAGCTGCCGTCTTCGTTCTGCTGAATGTCATGCCGCGCGTCGACCTCCTCGCCGGCTTCCGGCAGGTTGCCGGCGATGGTCTCCATGACGTCGGTCAAGGTCACTATGCCCTCGACTGAACCGAACTCGTCCACCACGAACGCGAAGTGCGTCTGCGCCTGGCGGAACTGTTCCAGCGCGCTCAGCAGCGTCAACTGTTCGGGGAAGATCAGCGGTTGACGCACCAGCGCGCGCAAATCCAGCGGCGCCTGCGCCAGCTGTTGCTTGAGCACGTCAATGGTATGGATAACCCCCAGCGGCTCGTCGCTGGCGCTGTTTTCCACCACCACGATGCGCGTATGCTGGTTTTTCTCCAGCAGCTGCGTCAGCTTTTCCTGCGGATCGTTCAGCTCGAGATATTCCACATCGTGACGCGAGGTCATGATGCTGCTGACCGTGCGCTGCGCCATGCCCAACACGCGCTCGATCATATGCCGTTCCTGCTGATTGAAAATTTCGCCGCTTTCGTTGGCGCTGTCGGCCAGCAGATTGGCGGAGTGGCTGTCCACTTCCGCCTCTTCATGCTTGCCGCTCAGCATGCGCAGCACCGCCTCGGCGGTGCGTTCGCGCAGCGGCCGCACCTTGGACAGGAAGCGCCGGCGATTAAACTGCGCCAGCTGGTTCAGCGCTTCGATCATCACCGAGAAGCCAATCGCCGCGTACAGGTAGCCCTTGGGTATGTGGTAGCCGAAGCCTTCGGCGACCAGGCTGAAGCCGATCATCAGCAGGAAGCTCAGGCACAGGATGACGATGGTGGGGTGGCCGTTAACGAAGCGGGTCAAGGGCTTGCTGGCCAGCAGCATCAGACCGATGGCGATACAGACCGCGATCATCATCACCGCCAAATGATCGACCATGCCGACCGCGGTGATCACCGAGTCGAGCGAGAAGACGGCATCCAGCACCACGATCTGCGCCACCACCGGCCAGAACCGGGCGCCTTTGCGCGGCCCCTGCTGCTCTTCATCCTTGCCTTCCAGCCGTTCGTTCAACTCCATGGTGGCCTTGAACAGCAGGAATACCCCGCCGACCAGCATAATGAGATCGCGGCCGCTGAACGGGTGTTCGGCGACGATGAACCAGGGTTTGGTGAGCGTGGCCAGCCAGGAAATGGACGCCAGCAGCACCAGCCGCATCAGCAATGCCAGCAACAGGCCGACGACACGGGCCTTATCTCTTTGTTGTTTAGGTAATTTTTCCGCCAGGATGGCGATGAAGATAAGGTTGTCTATACCCAGAACGATTTCCAGCACGACCAGAGTGGCCAGGCCGGCCCAAATTGTTGGATCTGCGATCCATTCCATACGCCCAATTTCACCTGTAAGTTCGACGGCTTATGCCGCTCAGGAATGATGGGTGCTGCGGCGGGAAAATTCAACTTTTATAGGCGGGCTGCGGGAAGCGAGGGGCGCGGAAAGACACTTCAAATCAGCATAATAACACGCGTAAATTAGCTAGATATGCCGGAAAAAAGACAAGTCAGGCGAAGGACATTACGGCGTTCACAAAAGAAGCGGAAAGGCAAAAACCAATAAAATCAATAAGTTGCATATTATTTGCTATGCTACCATGAGTATAAGCCGTAAGCGTTAGTAGTCTTATTCTGAAAACAGCCAGCCACGGGTATCTAAGGCTTGTATCGATAGGCCAATAGTATAAGAATCTTAGCCATATAAACGGTAACAACTAACATCGTTTGGTTATAAAGACACAGTTTTTTTTATTGTTTTGTGACCGATACATCAGATGTGTTGTGGTACGAGCTGCAGTTTACATAACGGCGTGATTGAAATTCATACGATTGCGCACAGGAAAGTCACTAACAGTGCTTTGGTAGCTGCAAGCCAAGGGCGGTAGCGTGTCCGATGCATTCTCATGCACATCGCGAACCTGCCCTGAATTGGCGCAGCTGCATCATCAGTAATTTGCTTGTGGATGGAAAAATGCAGAAAAGACTTAAGGCTGTGATCCCTGTAGCGGGGTTGGGAACCCGCATGTTGCCTGCAACCAAGGCAATCCCTAAAGAAATGTTGCCGGTGGTCGATAAACCGCTCATTCAGTACATCGTCAGCGAATGCGTCGCGGCCGGCATCAAAGACATCGTGTTGGTCACCCACTCGTCGAAAAATGCGATCGAGAACCACTTTGACACCTCCTTTGAGTTGGAAGCGGTGCTTGAGTCGCGCGTTAAACGCCAGCTGCTGGCGGAAGTGCAAAGCATTTGCCCACCGGACGTGACGGTGATGCAGGTGCGGCAGGGCCAGGCGAAAGGGTTGGGGCATGCGGTGCTGTGCGCCAAGCCGATGGTCGGCGATGAACCTTTTGTGGTGCTGCTGCCGGACGTGCTGCTGGATGATTCAACGGCGGATTTGCGTAAAGAGAACCTGGCCAAGATGATCCAACGCTTTGGTGAAACGGGTTACAGCCAGATTATGGTTGAGCCGGTGCCGGAGCAGGACGTTTCCAAATACGGCGTGGTGGACTGCGGTGGCGTGCCGCTTGCCGCGGGTGAAAGCACCTCCATGACCGCCGTGGTTGAAAAACCGGCGCGTGAAGATGCGCCTTCCAATCTGGCCGTGGTCGGCCGCTATGTGCTTTCCGCCGATATCTGGCCGCTGCTCGAGAAAACCCCGCCGGGTGCGGGCGACGAAATCCAGCTCACCGACGCCATCGCCATGCTGATGGATGAAGAAACGGTTGAAGCATTCCATATGAGCGGTAAATCCCATGACTGTGGCGACAAGCTTGGCTATATGAAAGCCTTTGTGCAATATGGATTGCGCCACAGCTCTGAAGGTGAAGGTTTCAGCCAGTGGCTGAAGCAGACACTGAGCAAGTAAGTTAGGCTATTACGGCTTAAAACGATCACAAGATTGAATGAGGACTACCATGACGAAGTTGAAAGCGGTCATCCCTGTTGCCGGTTTAGGCATGCGTATGTTGCCGGCAACCAAGGCTATTCCAAAAGAAATGTTGCCGATCGTCGATAAGCCGTTGATTCAGTACATTGTCAATGAGTGCGTCGCTGCGGGGATCAAAGAGATCATTCTGGTGACGCATTCATCCAAGAATGCCATCGAAAACCACTTTGATACCTCTTTTGAGCTCGAAGCGATGCTCGAGGCGCGAGTGAAGCGCCAATTGCTGGAGGAAGTGCAGTCGATTACGCCAAAAGGCGTGACGCTGATGCATATTCGCCAGGGCCAACCCAAAGGCCTGGGACATGCGGTACTCTGCGCTAAACCGCTGGTGGGCGATTCGCCATTTGTGGTGGTGTTACCGGATGTTTTACTGGATGATGCGAAAGCCGACTTGAGAAAGGATAACCTTCCTCATATGATTGCTCGCTTCGAACAAACCGGGCAGAGTCAGGTGCTGGTTCAGACCGCAGACGAAAATGTACTTCACGATTACTCCGTAGTGGAGTGCGAAAACCCTTCGCTGCAGCCGGGCGAGAGCTCGCGTATGACTTCAATTATTGAGAAACCCGGTCGTGAGATTCAGCTCAAATCCAATTTTTCCGCCGTGGGACGCTATGTCCTCTCTGCGGATATCTGGCCGATTCTGGAAAAAATAGAGCCAGGCGCATGGGGACGCATCCAGCTGACGGATGCGATCGCCGAACTGCTCAAGCAGCAGCCGGTTGACGCGACTGAATTGGTGGGGGAGTCCTTTAACTGCGGCGAAAAAATGGGTTATTTGCGAGCGTTTGTCACTTATGGTTTACGCCACCCAACCCAAGGTAAAGCATTCCGCGAGTGGGCCGAAAGGCTGGCGTTGTAATAAGTTTATTCTGACATAATAGGGAATAAGCTTTATAGTTATGGCCAGGTTGGCATTGATTTAACGAGTTCGCATATCGCCATCACCTCGGGCTATTATAGGGGGATGCTGTGTGCGAAGCGAAGTCGTATACATAACGGCACTATACGATAGCAAGTCTGGTCTCAATGGATGCTAAATGAAATACGTTGACAACGCATTTGTGAAGCTTTTACGGACGCTCAATTTTTTGCTGAGTGCTGCGATAGCGCCATGGTTGGCAGAGGACTTGGCACAGCAAACATATTTACTTTGAAAGTGATGATAACTCGATGGCAAAAAAACAATGGAAACTGATACCACTCTTGGTATCGATTAGTGTGATCAGCGGTTGTACGATCATCCCTGGCACCCACCTTTCAACCAGTGGAAAAGACGTTGTCAAGCAACAGGATAGTGATTACGATCTCGATAAGTTGGTAAATATTTATCCGCTGACGCCAAGCCTGGTTGACAAAATGCGACCTGATGCCGTTGTGGCCCAGGCCAACCCTGCGTTGGAACGTGAGTTACAGAATTACGAGTACCGGATCGGCATTGGCGACGTGCTGATGGTGACCGTTTGGGATCACCCCGAATTGACGACGCCAGCCGGCCAGTACCGCAGCGCCAGCGATACCGGCAACTGGGTTAACTCCGACGGCACGATATTCTACCCTTACATCGGTAAGGTGAGAGTGGCCGGGAAGACCTTGTCGCAGGTACGCAGTGAGATTTCCAACCGCTTGGCGCAGTTTATCGAAAGCCCGCAGGTTGATGTCAGCGTGGCGGCATTCCGCTCGCAAAAAGCCTATGTCACCGGTGAGGTGTCGAAATCGGGCCAGCAATCAATCACCAACGTGCCCCTTACCGTGATGGATGCCATCAACGCCGCCGGTGGCCTGTCTGAAAATGCAGATTGGCGCAACGTGGTGTTGACGCACAACGGCAAGGAACGACGCATTTCTTTGCAGGCGCTGATGCAAAAAGGCGATCTGACGCAGAACCAGCTGCTGTACCCCGGTGATATCCTTTATATCCCGCGTAACGACGATCTGAAAGTGTTCGTTATGGGGGAAGTTAAGAAACAGACCACCCTGAAAATGGACCGCAGCGGCATGACGTTGACCGAGGCCTTGGGCAATGCGGAGGGTATCGATCAATTGGCCTCCGATGCGACGGGCGTCTTTGTTATTCGTCCGTTACACGGTACCGAAGGCAGCAAACTGGCGAACATTTATCAGCTCAATGCCTCAGATGCGGCAGCCATGGTTATGGGCACGGAGTTCCATCTGCAACCATACGATATCGTTTATGTAACAACTGCACCTGTCGTTCGTTGGAACCGTGTCATCAGCCAACTGGTGCCGACAATCAATGGTTTCAATAATCTCAGTGAAGGTACATTGCGTATCCGCAATTGGCCGTAGGTGTAGATAGGTAACTATATGTTTAATTCGATATTGGTTGTTTGTGTTGGCAATATCTGTCGCTCCCCTACGGGGGAGCGTTTATTGAAGAATTTGCTGCCAAACAAAAAAATCTCTTCGGCGGGATTGGGTGCTTTGGTCGATAAGCCGGCAGATGCAACCGCAGCTGAGGTCGCGATAGAGCGAGGAACCTCACTCGACGGGCACCAGGCGCAACAGCTGACGGCAAAAATGTGTCGCGAGTACGATCTGATTCTGGTGATGGAGAAAGAGCATATTGATTCCGTCTGCCGTTTGGCGCCTGAGGTCAGGGGAAAAACCATGCTGTATGGGCATTGGCTCGCGCAGCGAGAAATTGCCGACCCCTACAGGAAATCCCGCGAAGCCTTCGAGTTTGTATATGAGCTTCTTGATAAATCAGCCCAAAAATGGGCTCAAGCTTTAAGCCGCTAAGTCAATCAGGATTACCAATGGCAGATAAGAATAGAGTAAGTGTGTCGCAGGGTGACAGTTCGGATGAACTGGATATCGGTCGTTTAGTCGGAGAGCTGATTGACAATCGCTGGTTGATTATTGGTGTTACGGCAATTTTTCTTACCTTCGGCATTATATATTGCCTGTTCGCAACGCCGATCTACAGTGCGAATGCGATTGTTCAGGTTGAGCAAAACGTAGGCAACAAGCTATTAAGCAACATCAACCAGATGTTGCCTTCGGGTCAGCCGCAGTCAGCGCCGGAAATTGAATTATTGAAGTCCCGAATGATTCTCGGGAAGACAATAGAAGATTTGAACTTGACGACGGAAATCCAACAGAATTACTTCCCCATCTTCGGCCGCGGTTTAGCGCGTTTGATGCATAACGACCCGGGAAAATTGGCGGTAACCAAGTTTAGCGTACCGAAAAGTTGGGATTCCCCTTCGTTGACCCTGACGGTAGACAGCCCGACTGATTACACTATCAGCAAAGATGGTGACGAGCTGTTTAAAGGCAAGGTTGGCGTATTTGCCGAGAACAAGGGCGTCTCAATTCTGGTCAGTGACATTGTTGCTGAACCTGGCACCGACTTCACCATTACGGCCAGAACCTTCTTGTCAGTCGTTAATCAGCTGACTCAACAGTATGACGTTGTTGACCAAGGTAAAGATACCGGCGTTTTAGGTTTGACCCTGACAGGGGATGACCCGGTTCTGATCCAAAAGATTTTAGACAGCATTACGCGTAACTATCTTGAGCAAAACATTGAACGCAAGTCAGAAGAGGATGCCAAAAGTCTGGTATTCCTGCGGATGCAGTTGCCGAAAGTTCGTGAGGCTTTGGATACAGCCGAAGATAAATTGAGTCGCTATCGTCAGCAGAAAGACTCTGTTGACCTGTCGATGGAAGCCAAATCGATACTCGACAGTATTGTTTCCGTAGAAGGTCAGTTGAATGAGTTGACCTTCAAAGAAGCCGACATTTCTAAGTTGTATACCAAGGAACACCCTGCGTATCGTTCTTTGCTCGAAAAGCGTAAAACGCTTGAAGAAGAAAGGGAACGTTTAAACAAGCGGGTGAACACCATGCCTGAAACTCAACAGGAAGTTGTACGTTTGAGTCGAGACGTGGATTCTGGCAAAGAAGTCTATATGCAATTGCTTAATCGTGAGCAGGAGCTGAATATTTCCAAAGCCAGTACCATTGGTAACGTGCGCATCGTCGACCGTTCAATGACAGCTGATAAACCTGTGCAGCCGCGTAAAGCGGTCATTCTGTTCCTGAGCCTGGTCTTGGGTGGTTTGGTGTCCTGCGGTTACGTGTTGGCACGGACTTATCTGCATCGTGGTATTGAAAGTCCTGAACAGCTGGAAGCATTGGGTATCAACGTTTATGCGAGCGTGCCACTTTCAGAATGGCAGCGTAAACAGGATATTGAACTGCAGTCTAAAATGGGTGGCAAGAAGCGAAACGCTGACGCCAATTCATTGCTGGCCTTTGGCAACCCTGCCGATCTGGCGGTAGAAGCAATTCGTAGCCTGCGCACCAGCCTGCATTTCGCCATGATGGAAGCTAAGAATAATGTGTTAATGATCTCTGGCGCCAGCCCGGGCATCGGTAAAACATTCATTAGTGCCAACCTGGCAGCCGTTGTGGCACAAACGGGCCAACGGGTGCTGCTGATCGACAGCGATATGCGTAAAGGTTATGCGCATGAGTTACTCGGTGCAGACGGGAAAAGAGGGCTCTCAGACGTATTATCCGGGAAGATGGCCATTAATGAGGCTATACAGAATACTGATAACAACGTTTTTGACTTTATTTCTCGTGGGCAAATCCCGCCAAACCCGTCAGAGCTGTTAATGCATAGACGTTTTGAAGAGGCGTTGGCCTGGGCATCTGAACATTACGATTTGGTATTGGTCGATACCCCACCAATTCTGGCGGTGACCGATGCGGCGATCATCGGCAAACTTGCGGGCACCTCGTTGTTGGTGGCCAGGTTCGAGTTGAACAGCCCGAAAGAAGTCGAGGTGAGCGTTCGCAGGTTTGAGCAGAATGGCATTGATATTAAAGGCGTGATACTCAATGCTGTGGTGAGAAAGGCATCTAATTATTACAGCTATGGCTATGATTACTATGAATATAGCTATAAATCAAAAGAATAAAATATAACCTTATTTTAGCGGCTTATCTGGAATGATAAGCCGCTTTGATAAAGTTGGTTTCCTGCAAAAAATCCCTCGCAAAATCATATGACTTTTGACTAGTACTCTTTGCAAAATAAACCATAACCGCATAGAAATTAGAGTGAGTAACTATATGGTTATTCCAATAATTAACATTGATTGTGATTGTATTGTTTACTGGAGTTAATTTAGATATTGTTTCTGGTAAAAGGTACTTCAGTTAATTAAATAAATATTTCAAACCTGTGTTTTTACATGCGCGGGAGAAGTGTGAGAGTATTCTTATGTGGACCCATTATTCAGACTTTTCGAATAAATTAATAACTTTACTAAGATAGTGGGATGTTATTTGGCCGAAATTTAAGAACTCCAGACAGGTGGATGTGTAAGCTAAGCATACATATTAAGATATCGGGATAGTGTCTCGGATTAACAGTCCTACTAATAAAGGATAATTCTATGAGTGCGCTCAGTTACTCAAAAAAAACGAATATTGTAAAACTTATATTGGCATTATCTGACTTTGTGTTTTTTACGCTGTCTTTAGTTATTGCCGTAAAGTTAATCGGATTGTTTGGTGCTAACATCGATGAATTCATTCCTGAATCAGAGATGTCAGCTCGTTTTCTGACCCATGTCATGCTGGCCGTGTTATGTGTCGGATGGTTTTGGGTCAGGTTACGCCATTACACATATCGAAAGCCTTTTTGGTTTGAATTAAAAGAAATATTTCGCACCTTATTGATATTTGCGGTATGCGATCTTGCTTTAGTGGCGTTCTCTAAATGGCAGTTTTCGCGTTACGTCTGGATATTGACCTGGACCCTGGCCCTGATATTGGTACCGTTGGCGCGGGCAATAACAAAACGCCTGCTAAACAAACTCGGGATGTGGCAGAAACATACGATTATCATCGGTTCCGGCAAGAATGCTTGCGATGCTTACGCGGCCTTGCAGAGCGAAGAAGTTTTAGGATTCGCAATTTGCGGTTTCTTCTCCAGTGGTAAACAGTGCGAAAAAGAATTGCTGGGAAAACCCGTTATCTGTGATGAGAAAGAATTGTGGCAGCAGAGCGATCCTGAAACGACTCAGTTCATCGTGGCATTGGAGTTCGATGAGCATGCATTGCGTGATGAGTGGCTTAAAAAACTTGCAAAGCATCACTGCCGTTCGGTTTCCGTTATCCCAACACTTCGCGGCGTTCCATTATATGGAACGGACATGTCGTTCATTTTTAGTCATGAAGTAATGATACTGCGAGTGAGTAATAGCCTGGCCAAAAGAACCTCGCGTTTTTTGAAAAGAACATTCGATATTATCGGCTCGGTATCCATTATACTTTTACTGTCCCCAATTTTGGCCATTCTGGCTTATCTGGTTTCTAAAGATGGTGGTAAGGCGATCTATGGTCATGAACGTGTCGGCCGTGACGGTAATAAGTTCAAATGCTTAAAGTTTCGTTCTATGGTGATGAATTCGCAAGAAGTACTCAAGCAACTATTAGAAAATGATCCTGAAGCGCGAGCCGAATGGGACAAAGATTTTAAACTCAAAAATGACCCTCGCATTACCAGAGTCGGTAAATTCATTCGAAAAACCAGTTTAGATGAGTTACCGCAACTCTTTAACGTACTGAAGGGCGAAATGAGTTTGGTGGGGCCGCGTCCGGTAATCGAAAAAGAATTAGAGCGCTATGCCGGCGATGTTGATTACTACCTGATGGCAAAACCTGGAATGACAGGTCTTTGGCAGGTCAGCGGAAGAAACGATGTGGACTATGATACCCGTGTATATTTTGATGCATGGTATGTTAAAAATTGGTCCCTATGGAATGATATTGCAATTCTTTTCAAAACCATCAATGTGGTATTAAAAAGAGATGGCGCATATTAAATAATATAATGGATATTGAGGGTGCTATGAAAATTATCGTTACCGGCGGTGCCGGGTTTATTGGGTCTGCTGTGGCTCGCCATATTATTAACGATACCGCGGATGAGATCTTGGTTCTGGATAGCCTGACCTATGCAGGGAATCTCGAGTCGTTAAAAACGATTGCAGACAGCGAGCGTTATACATTTGAACATGCCGATATTTGCAATCGTGCAGAACTGGACCGCATCTTTAGTGAATTTAAACCAGATGCAGTGATGCATCTGGCTGCAGAAAGCCACGTAGACCGTTCTATTGATGGCCCCGCCGCATTTATTGAAACCAATATTGTGGGTACTTACACTCTCCTGGAAGCGGCGCGTCAATATTGGAATACGCTGGATGCGGACGGGAAAAAGGCATTCCGTTTCCATCATATTTCTACCGATGAAGTCTATGGCGACTTGCATGGTACCGATGACCTGTTTACCGAGACCACGCCGTATGCCCCAAGCAGCCCGTATTCCGCTTCTAAAGCGTCCAGCGACCATCTGGTTCGCGCGTGGCTGCGTACCTACGGTTTCCCAACCATAGTCACCAACTGTTCCAACAACTATGGTCCTTATCATTTCCCGGAAAAATTGATCCCGCTGATCATCCTTAACGCACTGGATGGCAAATCCTTACCGGTTTATGGCAATGGCGCACAAATTCGTGATTGGCTGTATGTAGAAGACCATGCCCGTGCGCTATATAAAGTTGTCACAGAGGGGGAAGTGGGGGAGACCTACAACATCGGTGGCCATAACGAGCGTAAAAATATCGAAGTGGTGCAAACAATTTGCCGCTTGTTGGATGAGTTGGTGCCAAACAAACCGGCAGGCGTGGGGCAATATGAAGACTTGATTACCTATGTCACTGACCGTCCTGGCCACGATATTCGTTACGCGATTGATGCTTCAAAAATTGAGCGAGAGCTGGGTTGGAAGCCTCAAGAGACGTTTGAGAGCGGTATTAAAAAAACGGTAGAATGGTATCTGGCGAATGAAGAGTGGTGGAGCCGAGTTAAAGATGGTTCATATGCTGGTGAGCGCTTAGGTCAGGCCCGTTAATATTAAGTTAGGAGTAGAAAATGAAAGGTATTGTATTAGCGGGGGGCTCCGGCACACGTTTATACCCAATCACTCGTGGTGTATCTAAACAATTGCTGCCTATTTATGATAAACCGATGGTTTATTATCCAATTTCGGTGCTGATGTTAGCCGGCATTCGGGACATTCTGGTTATCTCAACGCCAGAGGATATGCCCTCTTTCCAGCGCTTACTTGGAGATGGCAGCCGTTTTGGCATCAGACTGAGCTATGAAATCCAACCAAGTCCAGATGGGCTGGCTCAAGCTTTCCTGATTGGCGAAGAGTTTATCAACGGTGAGCGCTGCGCTCTGGTTCTGGGTGACAATATCTATTTTGGCCAAAGTTTCGGTGCAAAATTGGAAAGCGTAGTAGCCCGTAATGAAGGTGCTACCGTTTTCGGTTATCAGGTTATGGATCCTGAACGGTTTGGTGTTGTTGAGTTTGACGAGCAATTCCGGGCCTTATCTCTTGAAGAAAAACCTAAGGTGCCCAAGTCCAACTGGGCGGTTACCGGCCTGTACTTCTATGACAACAATGTCGTGGATATGGCCAAGCAGGTTAAGCCTTCCCACCGCGGTGAGCTGGAAATTACCACGTTGAACCAGATGTATCTGGATCAAGGTAATTTGAATGTAGAACTGCTGGGGCGCGGTTTTGCCTGGCTGGATACCGGGACACACGACAGCCTGATTGAAGCATCGCAATTCATTCATACCATTGAGAAACGTCAGGGTTTCAAAGTGGCGTGCCTGGAAGAGATTGCATTCCGCAAAGGGTGGCTTTCGCGTGAACAGGTAGCGGAAGAAGCAAAATTGCTCAGTAAGACACTTTATGGGCAGTATCTTGCTCATTTGATCGGGGACAAGTGATATGCAGGTTATCGACACAAAAATTGAAGGCGTAAAAATTATTCAGCCTAAGGTCTTCGGTGATGCGCGCGGTTTCTTCCTGGAAACCTTCGAGAAAAAACGCTACCAAGAAATGCTGAATATCGATCTTGATTTTGTTCAGGACAACCATTCGCGTTCCGCCAAAGGCGTGTTGCGCGGCTTGCATTTTCAAAAAGTAAATCCGCAAGGTAAGCTGGTTCGCGTAGTCCGCGGCGAAGTTTTCGATGTGGCCGTCGATATTCGTCCGGATTCACCGACCTACGGCGCCTGGGAAGGCGTCATTCTGTCGGAAGAGAACAAGACGCAATTTTGGGTCCCGCCAGGCTTGGCACATGGTTTCGTGGTTCTTTCCGATATTGCCGATTTCGAATATAAATGCACGGATTACTACAACCCGGCGCATGAAGGTTGTCTGCTGTGGAACGATCCTGAAGTTGGTATCGAATGGCCAATTGATAATCCACTGCTTTCTGAGAAAGATAAAGTCGGTAAGTTGTTTAAGGAGTTGGCCAAATGAAGGTATTGCTGACGGGCTCTAAAGGGCAGCTGGGCAGCTGCTTCCAGGATCGTTTGCCGCAGGGTTGGGAAGTCTGGGCTACGGACTCGGACGTGCTCGATATTACCGATTTAGCCAAAGTTAAACAGGCGGTCGCGCAATTTGAACCGAACGTTATCGTTAACGCCGCTGCATATACCGCAGTAGATAAAGCAGAGAGTGACCGCGAATTGGCGGCTCTGATCAACGAGACTGGCCCCAAAAATTTGGCGTTGGCAGCCAACGACGTTGGCGCGCGCCTGGTGCATGTGTCGACTGACTATGTTTTCGACGGCACGGCGACGACGCCTTATGTTGAAACCGATGCAACGAACCCGCTGGGCGTTTACGGTAAAACCAAGCTGGATGGTGAGATTGCCGTCGCCGGTGTACAGCCCGAAGCCATCATTATTCGCACCGCTTGGGTATTCAGTGAGTATGGCAATAACTTTGTGAAAACCATGCTGCGGTTGGCTAATGATCGCGACACCTTGGGGGTGGTTGCCGACCAGTACGGTTGCCCGACCTATGCCGGAGATATTGCATCTGCAATTATTAGCTTGCTATCGGCGAACGTCAAAGGTGGTATTTATCATTATTGCGGATCAGATGAAATGAACTGGGCGGATTTCGCAGAAAGAATATTCGAGTATGCGAACGATGCCAAGCTAATTGATAAGAATATTGTAGTGAAAAAAATCACTACTGAAGATTATAAAACACCAGCGGCAAGGCCAAAGTATTCAATTTTATCAAAGAGCAAGATATCTGAACAGGGCATTCGTAGCGTTAGTGTTTCTGATAGTCTGAGATATGTTTTAAATGAAATTAAGAATAAATAATTTCTTTTGAGTAAATGGTATGTCTTGGGGTGGGTATGGGCAATCGTGATAAAAATGGGAGTTTTATGGATAATTTGCCAAAGGTGAGTGTTTATATTTCGACGTTCAATCGGTTAGAGCGACTTAAGCGAGCTATTCGTTCTGTAAAAGAACAAGATTATAAAAATATAGAACTGATTGTTTGCGATGATGCTTCTACGGATGAAACGAAAAGTTTTATGGAAAGTCTGGCAGAAAGTGATTCGGATATTATCTATCTGCGTAATGAGGAAAATAAAGGCGCCTGTGCAACAAGGAATTTGGGTATATTCAAGGCTACAGGGCACTTTATTACAGGGCTAGATGACGATGATGAATTTACACCGGATAGAATAAGATTTTTAGTAGATAGCTGGAATGATAAATACTCATTCATTTGTTGTGATTTTATCGAGAGGTTTGCAGACGGGAAGCAAAAGAACTTTTATAATAAAAAAAAGGATATATACTTTAGCGATTTTAGATCGATTCTTTTCGAAAATGTTGCTTCAAATCAGATATTTACATTGACCTCTCGATTAAGAGACATTGGTGGCTTCAATCCTGAAGTTAAGCGCTTGCAAGACTGGGATACTTGGTTACGGTTGGCGAATAAATACGGTGGTTTTTTACGTAAGAAAGAATCGAAGTATATAATGCATCATGATCATACAATTAACGAAGAGCGAGTGTCAAAAAGTTACCCCCTCAGTCGTTCTTTGACGGACTTGTTAAACAGAAATAAGAGCATGTATCAGGGGAGTGATAGAGATTTTATGCAATTTCTTATCGATATGAGTGATAAAAAAGTAGGTATTCCAAGAGCTGCTTACTGGAGTTTTATAAAATTCAATCCGAAGTTTATTGTTAAGAAATTAATAAACAGATAAGGCAGTGCTAACTGAATCAAGAAGTGTTATAATTATATATAAATGTTTTTGTTATTAATATTTGGCATCTAATAAATAATACTTCTTGAGTTAACCTAATGATGGCAACCATGTCTAAAATAAAATCTAGTTTCTTTATAAAAACTACAATATATTTGCTCGTTCTACGCAGTCCATTAATTATTGTTTCTATACTCTGCTATTTGTTTTCACATAAGAAAATATTTGCCAAGTTCACTATAACCATTATCCCTTTTTTAATATTCTTGGTTGTCGCGGCTCTTTATTCAATGCAAATGAATAATGATTTGGCAAATATATCGGGTCAGGGTAGGGATATTCTTCTTGCGGTTATTGTTGCCTTGTTTTTGGTTGAGTGTGGGCGTTATGATATTAGTAATAGGGAAATAATATATAATTCTTTAAAGATATGTCTTTCCTTAATTGCATGTGGGAAAATATTCATCATAATATTTTCTGTGATCACAGGGATTAGCTCGCTAGATATCATTACCTGGATTACAGAAGTCTGGGACATTAATATGATGAAGTTGGGTGTCGGCGATACATTCATCACTCGTCTACAAATCCCCATGGATTCACTAGTTCCATTTATGCTTTATTTCATAACGAAAGATATGATTCTTGGGAGGGGGGGGGTTAATACTAAGATCGTTTTCATATTATTAGTTATCTCTCTCGCTTTAACCTTATCAAGATCTTTCTGGGCTCAAGGTGTTCTGTTCATTGGCTTGGCTATATTATTAGAAGCTACATTTTCAAAAATTGTCAAGATATCGATTTTATCTATAGTTGGCATCGTAATAATACTATTCTTTACCCCGCTTGGTGATGTAATATTTGCACTTATAGATTCCCGACTGAATAATCAG
The DNA here is from genome assembly GCF_900187015.1 of Serratia ficaria. Classification (NCBI taxonomy): domain Bacteria; kingdom Pseudomonadati; phylum Pseudomonadota; class Gammaproteobacteria; order Enterobacterales; family Yersiniaceae; genus Serratia; species Serratia ficaria. The sequence goes on from NZ_LT906479.1 coordinate 1,709,182, forward strand.
AGTTTAAATGCTGCTTCTGACAAGGAGCGTATATTCCAAAACAATGCATTGTTAAATGCAATATCTTCTCATCCTCTTCTCGGCCATGGAATGGGATATTATATACCAAATGCACTGCGGTCAACGTCTACGCCATATTTGTATGAAAGTCAAACCTTGTCATTGGTTATGGATTTTGGAATAATAGGTGTCAGCACTCTGTTTTTGATTTTCTTATTTACATGTCTATCCAATGCTATAAATGTCAATGGTAAAAAACGAGTTAAGAATTTAATTATGCCATTAGTGTGTTTTGCTATCTGGTTATTATCTGGTTCTGTGAACCCGTTTTTATTCGGTGCTTCAGGCGGGATTATTATATTCTTCTTCTCGAGATTCCATTTCGTTGATGATTTCTACAAAGAAAAATGATAGTCAAGTGGTTTACTATAAAAACTTAATATGAAGATTACATGGAAAATGGTATGAGTAATAAATGCTTGGTTATCGTAGTTACGTATAATAGTGAAAAACATATTCAGTGGTGCGTTAGTGGTCTCGATAACATAAACAGTGATCTGGAAATCAGAATTGTAGATTCAGGTTCTAAAGATACCGAGTATTTAGATCATTTGATATCGACTAATAAGCTTAGCGTTATCAAAGAAGAAAATATTGGTTTTGTTGCGGGCAATAATAAAGCGCTATACGACCTTGATAAATTTGATTGGGTTCTATTTTTGAATCCTGATGCACGTATTGAAAGCGGCTGCCTGGAAAAACTGTTGAGTTTCGCAGCATTACCGGAACAAAATAATGTTGGGATGCTTACGGTTCCATTGGTTCGGTATGATATTCATGCTAATAAGTCGTTGAATGTTTTTGATTCGGTTGGAATAGCCTGTAACTATTATGGACGTTGGCAAGATATTAAGGCGAACGAACCACAAATAGATATTGAAGAGACTTTTACGCCTGCAGAAGCTATCTGCGGTGCTTTTATGTTGACTCGAGTCTCTGCGCTAACTCAATGCGTTGATTCGAAGGGGTTGCCAGGTTTCGAACGTACTTATTATATGTACAAGGAAGACATTGAAATATCTCAGCGACTTGTCAAGGCAGGCTGGCGTTTAGGTATCTACAATGAATGTACCGCATTCCATTGTCGTGGGTGGAATGCCTCGAGAAAAGCTGTTCCATATTGGGCAAAATGGCATTCTGCGATAAATGATGTCGATGTAGCAAAGAAATATAAATGGCGTGCATTACCCTTGGCGTTGAGCAAGCTTGCTTGGGTTAAGTTTGTTGAAAAAAAATAGGTCGTGGAGTGTTTATGAAAGTCATTACTGTACTAAATTCTGATTTTGATAATTTGTGTTTTCAGCTTGCTGATAAGATCAATGCAGGTTACTCACCGGACCTAATCGTTGGTATCGCCACTGGAGGCGAGTTTGTTGCAAAAAAGATTGCAGAGAGGTTGAATTTACCCACTGTAATTATCAAGCGGCAGAGAGCTTCAACTAAACATAAGAAAAAATTCAAGATAGCGAAAGTGCTACCTTTATTGCCAGTGTTTATAAATAACTCCCTTAGGATTGCTGAAATTAAGTATAATGAATGGCGGTTTAATCGTAATGGACGAGCGGTAAGTTCTGGTGAGGTCATTTTCAAAGAGGGCGATTTGAGACTGCTTAAAGAATGCCAGAATATTGTCTTGGTTGATGATTCCGTAGATAGCGGTGGAACATTTGTTGATTGTATTAAATATATCAAAAATCAAGTAGGCGAGGGTGCAGCAGTCAGAACTGCTGCACTTAATGTGACCTTTTCCAATCCTGTTGTAAAACCGGACTTCTGCATGTATGAAGACATTCTGCTGCGTTGTCCTTGGGCTAACGATGTGGCTCCGGCGAAATGAAATATATTGCATACGATCTAGATGGAACCTTGGTTAAATTCAATACTTTTAAAGTATGGATTATTTTGTCATTCTTATTATCGTTTGTTTTTTTCCGATTCTCTTTTTTGAAGAGATTTATAGGATTCGTCCGTCTTCGAAAACAACGAAAGCTGGATCGCGTAGGTTTTAAGGCGGCGGTCTTGGCTATTCAGGTTGGTTCACCTTTCTGGAAAAAGGTGGGGAAATTATATGGTAACTATTTGGCAATCTTTTCTCTGCGGCGAGATCTATTAGCGTTGCATAAAGATGCAATCCGTTGTCTTGCTACGGCTGCTCCGGATATCTATGTCATTCCGTTTTCACAGAAAGCAGGTGTTTTTGATACGGTGATTTACTCTCATTTTGTATCTGATAATACATTCATAGAAACTCTCAATGAAGAGAAAAAGAAAGCCGTGTTGAAAGTTTTCTCTTCAAATCCAGATTTTTTGTTTACCGATCATTATGATGATTTTCCATTAATCAACGCTTGCAAGTTCACCTATTTGGTTTCACCTGACCCCGCTTCTAAAAAGAAGCTTGTTGAGAGATTATCCCAGGAAAATTATCAAATAATTGATTGATATGAATGAAGCTAACCCGCCGTATCTTGGCTAACTGGTCATCATACTATTATCTGATATTGGGAATTTCTTGGGTTACATACACCCTCTCTCAGCACTTTCTGATTGCAATTGTTTAATTGATGAAGGAAAGTGGGCAATTTTTATAGGTCATTAAATAATTATGAGTCTACGAGAAAAAACGGTGCGGGGAGCTAAATGGTCTGCAATTTCCACCGTGATCATTATAGGCCTCAGTTTTTTACAATTGACATTGCTTTCACGTATGATTGAGCGAAGTGAGTTTGGCCTTCTGACCATAGCCATGGTCGTGATCGCACTTGCTGACACTATTTCAGACTTCGGTATATCAAATTCAATTGTTCAGAAAAAAGACATTACAGAGTCTCAATTAACCACGCTATATTGGTTAAACGTCGGGATTGGATTTACGGTTAGCGTTGTCACGTTTTTAACCAGCGGCTTGATTGCTGATGCCTTAAATGCACCAGGGTTAGAGCCATTGGTTAAAATAATCTCCATTGCCTTTTTGCTTATCCCGCATGGGCAACAGTTCCGCGCTTTGATGCAAAAGGAGCTTGATTTTGCTACTATCGGTAAAATCGAGTCATTTTCCTATTTCTTGGGCTTCGCGTTTTCTCTCGGCTTTGCCACTATCTACCCTTTCGCCATTGTTGCGATCTACGGGTATTTAATTAACGCTTTGGTAAGAACGTTATTGTTCGCTTATTTCGGCCGCAGTATTTATCGCCCCAGCATGAAGTTTTCATTTTTCGAGGTGAAATCTAACATCAAGTTTGGCGCTTATCTGACCGCTGACAGTCTTGTCAATTTCCTCAATACCAACGTTTCAACAGCTATTTTGGCACGGACATTAGGTACGGTTGTCACCGGGGGCTATAACCTGGCTTATAATGTCGCGGTTATGCCGCCGACCAAGTTAAACCCCATTATCACGCGTGTCTTATTCCCTGCGTTTGCAAAAATTCAGGATGACAGTGCCAAGTTGAAAGACTCTTTCTACAAACTGATTTCTCTGGTTGGTATCATCAACTTTCCGGCATTGCTTGGCTTGATGGTGGTTTCTCATAGTTTTGTGTTGTTTGTTTTTGGCGAGCGCTGGCTGTTCATTACTCCTATTTTGCAAATTCTTTGTGTCGTCGGTCTTCTTCGTTCTATTGGCAATCCAATAGGCTCTTTGCTGATGGCCAAGGCCAGGGTTGACATTAGTTTTAAGTTCAATGTGTTCAAAACATTGCTTTTTATCCCTAGCATGTTGCTTGGCGTTAAGTTAGGTGGCGCTATAGGGGTTGCACTGGCATTTTTAATCGTCCAGGTTATCAATACTTACCTTAGCTATTTCATATTGATTAAACCAGTGCTTGGCCCCAGTTATCGTCAGTACATTGATAGTCTATGGTTGCCATTTAAATTAACGGTGCCGACCATAGTTGTCAGTTGGTGTGTTGGGTATTTTATGCCTCCTCAGGTATCGAATGCCGTTAGTTTATTTATGCAAATATTTCTTGGTCTTTTTGCTTTTGCTATAACAATTTACTTCACTAAGGCGCCGTTGATTAATGAAGTGAAGTTGCAGCTAATTAAAAGTGAAAAATTACGTAAAATTTTCAGGGTGGAATGTTAAAGATGGAAAGAATGCAAACTTTAAAAGATAACTTGTCCGTTATTGAAAAGGTTATACCTAAAGGTAGCGAAATAATTTATCTTGATTATCCCTTGCATTTGAATGTTGGTGATTTATTGATTCTCAAAGGGGCAGAGCAATTCTTTAAAGAGAATAATTATAAGGTCATTTCTCGTCACTCTGACCATACCAGCATGCATTTTGTCGAGCAGACTGATTCTATTCCGGAAAATGTTATTATCGTCCTTCACGGCGGTGGGAACTTTGGCGATCTTTATCCAGCGCATCAGAGGCTTCGCGAAGCCGTTGTTAAAAAATACAAGAAAAATAAAGTGGTTATCTTACCGCAAACTGTCCATTTCAAAGAGAGCAGCAACCTGATAAAGTCGGGTGAGATATTTAAACAGCACCCTAATCTGACGATTTTTTGTCGAGACACCAATAGCCAGGAGATCCTTAAAAAACACTTCTGCGATAATGTGTTCCTCTGCCCTGACATGGCGCAATCACTGTGGAACATTTTCCCTCAACAAAAAGAGGGTGATGTAAAAAAGAAAACCATGTGGATGATCAGACGAGACATCGAAAAAACCGATCTCTCTGTTCTGGGTGAAAATGCCGATCCCAATGAGTTCGTAGACTGGTACGATATTTGTTCAGACGGCGACCGTCGTTTTATGAAGACTATGCACCTGTTCGAAAAATTGAACAAACGAATTCCAGGAAATCTCTTCCCAGCTAATACCCTTTGGTATTGGTATACGGATAAATTAGTTGCTCGTGTTAACTCTCTTTTCATGTCTCATGAGTCAGTCGTCACTTCACGTATGCATGGTCACATCCTGTGCTGTTTATTGAAAATGCATACCCAGCTTATCGATAACTCTTATGGCAAGAACTCTGGTTACTATGAGTCCTGGACGAAGGGTGTTCCTGGTTGTGAGCTGATTAAAATATGATGATATCCAACGATTCCGTAAAAATCTCGGTAGTTATACCTGTTTATAATGTCAAGAAATATGTAAAACAGGCGGTAGACTCTATTCTTGCCCAGTCTGTGGCCCCCTATGAGGTCATCATTGTAGATGATGGTTCTACCGATGGTTCCGGCGACTTGCTTGAAGAACTCTATGGTCATCTTGAGGTTGTCAAGATCGTTCATACGACAAACCATGGTTTAGGTGAGGCGCGTAATGAGGGCAGCCGTCATGTGACCGGTGAGTTTACCTATTACTTCGACTCGGACGATATCGCGGTTCCGACATTGTTGGAAGAATTTATGCTGGCATATCAGCGTAATTCTGACCTGGATATCTTCTGTTTCTCGGCAGACTCCTTTTTTGATACGCCGAACAACTCCAATCAGCCATTGCCGTTCTATACGAGAAAGATGGATAAAGATTTTCCTGATGGTGTTGCCGCGTTCAACACCTTGTCGGCGTATGGCACATTCTATCCTAATGCCTGGATGTATGTTTTTCGTTCTAATTTACTTTCTAAGCATGATCTAAGATTTAAGCCTATAATCCATGAAGATGAAGAGTTCACGCCTCGGTTGTTCTTCAAGGCTGGGAAGGTCACAGCATCAAATAAAATCCTGTTTAAGCGCAGAGTGCGAGCTGGCTCTATTATGCAAAGCAATCGCAATGAGAAAAATGTGATTGGTTATATTGAGAGTATTAATGCATTAGAGTTGCTACGAAGCGCAAGTGAAAGCAAAAAGACAAAAAAACATCTTAGCGATAGAATTTATACTAACATTATCACCATCTCAAATATTATTGAATGTGGTCACATATCTCTTACTGATGATCTTAATGTTAAACTTGTCGGAATTAAAGAAAGAAACAAGAGTGTGTTGATTTATCTGGCTAAACTAAACCCTCGTGTTTATAGATTGTTTTATTTAATCAAACGTAGGTTAACCAGGCCAATCTACGCCTAAGCCTAAGAAGTACCATTTCAGGTTTAGCCCTTATTAATAATGTAAGGGCTTTTAAATTCACAAAAAAGGATTTAATCTCTTTTGTCATTGACCTCAGGATGCTCAGCTTTTTATATTTATTTTGGAGGTAACATGAAATTATATCCTACTGCAAATGTTGGCGCTTATAGTCTTTCCTGCTTGTTTTTTATCGTGAGTTCACTGCCAATGTGTGCAAAAGCGGCTGCGACTCAAGCTCAATATTATGCAGAGATGAAGAAAACCCGTGAAGACCTAAGTGATGACACTTCAACATATGTCTATAATAAGCTTATGAAACGTGAGCTTTCACGCAGTTCGGACAATGATGGTGTAGATTTTGGTGTACACGGGATGGAAATACCCGCGGTTAAATCGACGGGTGATTTGAAAGCGATCGATAAGGCATTTGAACTTCTATCTCGTACCGGGGTAAATAGTTTACGCAGTGCAGAAACCGCGTGGCACCGAGTCGCTGATGCTAATGGGGACCCTACTAATTTTAAAGAGGTCGATTTCCAACTGAAGGAAGCTAAAAAGTATGGCATGAGTCATAATTTCCTTTTCGGTTACCCACCAGCAAAATACACAGTTTCTCATAATAAACTTTCTGCTGTTGATCCCAAGTATTATGACAAATATAAGAATTACCTCAATGTCACCTTAAAACATCTTGAAGGTTATGATGTCAAATATGCTGAGTTAGGCAATGAGGTGGATGCGCCGAGCGTTTGGTGGATTAAATCGACCCCGGCGATGTATGTCAATGAGATGAAAATGCTCAAAGAAGCCATTCAGGCCTCAGGGCAAAATATTAAAACGGTGGCTTTTGCAGCGACATACTCACGTTCAGAGTTTAAAGGTGGGTTAGACGGCGGCCGGAGATTTGTCGATAAAAGCTTTAAGCTCGGTATAGATAAGTATGCGGATGCTTACTCTATTCACCACTATGTTTTCGGCGCGGATAATTTGCCTGGCTATATGCGGGATATGGCGAACAAATACGGGGGCGGCAACAAACCTATCCTGGATACGGAACAGCTCGATACGGCCTCGACGGGTCGATATCAGTCAAATCCGTATGACCTGGTGAAGCTATTTGCACGCGGTTTCTATTTCTATGATATGAAAAGAGTCGATTATTATTTGGCTCAGGATCGATTCTTGAACGGCAAGCTGTACTACTTCGGTTTGTTTGACGAGAACTGGAAGCCTAAATTACGCTTACTGGCTTATGCCATGGCAGTCGACGCAATGAAAGGGAAGCACTTGCTCTATATGGCTAGCCCGCAGAAAGACGTTGAGGCCTATGTTTTACAAGCCAACCCTAACACCAAGGGTAAAAAATACACGATTCTCATGTGGAAAAACCCGCCCAAAAATGCGCGCGTAACGCCGGCTACGGTTACCGGGATTAGAGGCAATGTCTCTATCGAACAGTGGAACCTGGATGTTGAGAATAAGGCGGATATTTCGCAGGGAATTAAAGTAGACGATAAACCCATTGCCATCTATACCGACGAAAAACCGGATTGGCAAACGGTCAATAAGTCATCATTTGCTGCCAAGTTGCCGGCCATGGCCGTCAGTCGCTCCCCGATGCCAAATGACAAATAAATTACGTGACCGAGAATTTTTGATGTAAAACGCAAGTGAAAAATTTTTAGCTGTTGACCTAACGAGGGCAGAGTAAAACTCTGCCCTTTTTTTATTTTTTAAGCGTTGCCCCGCAGTCAAGCCCTTTCTTATTTTTCGACGGTATCCCGGGTTAATCATTAACCATGTAACGTTATAATTTTTTTGTCTTTCTTCCCTCCCGACCTTGCCTAATCTCAAACCCTCTACCATAGTTAATTCCAGTTCTAGCACTCCGTTTCAGCAGATTGTTTTATAACCTGTTGAGAGGGATTTTGCCGGGTTAAGCCATTAACTGTAAACAGTAAACCATAGGTTTAAGAGGGATTAGTGTGACCCCAACGTTACCCTATAATGAAATTGCAGCCGTCGTGCGCGCTCGCAGCAAGGTGTTCTGGACCTTGGGTATTTTTACTGCGTTAATCAACCTGCTTATGTTGGTCCCGTCGATTTATATGCTGCAGGTCTATGATCGCGCGCTCCCCTCGCGGAATGAAATTACCCTGTTGATGTTGACGCTTATTATGCTGTCCATGTTTGGCGTAATGGCATTGCTGGAGTATGTGCGCAGCATGGTGGTCATTCGCATTGGCAGCCAATTGGATATGCAGCTCAACACGCGAATTTATACCGCAGCCTTTGAGGCTAATCTGAAAAACGGTTCTTCAGATGCCGGGCAAATGCTGAACGACCTCACCAACGTACGGCAGTTTTTGACCGGCAGCGCGTTGTTCGCCTTCTTTGACGCCCCGTGGTTCCCGATCTATTTGCTGGTTATCTTCCTGTTTAACCCGTGGCTGGGCCTTTTCGCGTTGGTCGGCTCGCTGTTGCTGGTCGGGTTGGCGGTGTTGAACGAATGGCTGTCGCGCAAGCCGCTAGGCGAAGCGAGTAAGCTGTCAATTATGTCCAGCAGCCTGGCGAGCACCAACTTGCGTAATGCGGAAGTGATCGAAGCGTTGGGGATGTTGCCGAATTTAAAGCGGCGTTGGTTCAACCTGCATAAAAGATTCCTCAATAACCAGCGAATCGCCAGCGAGCGCTCGGCGCGCGTGACCTCCATAACCAAGTTTGTGCGGCTTTCTTTACAGTCCCTGGTGCTGGGGCTGGGCGGCTGGTTAGCGATTGATGGGCTGATCACGCCCGGCATGATGATCGCCGGCTCTATTCTGATGGGGCGCACGCTGGCGCCTATCGAACAAGTCATTAACGTTTGGAAAAGCTACAGCTCTTCCAAACTCTCATATAACCGCCTGGTTCAATTATTAAATGCGTATCCGCAGCGCGGGGAGGGGATGTCATTGCCGCGTCCTCAGGGCGCGTTGTCCGTTGAGAACGTGACGGCAACGCCGCCGGGCTCGCAAGCGAATGCCGTGCTGCACAACGTCAGTTTTGCGCTGCAGGCGGGGGACGTGTTGGGCATTATCGGCCCGAGCGCTTCGGGAAAGTCAACGCTTGCTCGGCTGTTGGTAGGGATCTGGCCCGTCTCTGCAGGCATAGTCCGGCTCGATGGCGCCGACATTTATCAGTGGAATAAGGATGAACTGGGTCCTTATATCGGCTACCTGCCGCAAGACATCGAGTTATTTGCCGGCACAATCGCCGAGAATATCGCCCGCTTTAATGACATCGACTCGGAGAAAGTCATCGAGGCCGCCCAGCTGGCGGGCGTGCATGAAATGATCCTGCGCTTTCCCAACGGCTACGACTCGGTCATTGGCAATGGCGGCGCCGGGCTTTCCGGCGGGCAAAAGCAAAGGATCGGTTTGGCGCGCGCCCTTTATGGTTCCCCGTCTCTGGTGGTGTTGGATGAACCCAACTCCAACCTTGATGACATTGGGGAACGCGCGCTCAATATCGCCATACAGACGCTGCACCAACGTAAAACGACGGTGGTGTTGATCACGCATCGCACCAATTTGCTCTCGATGACCAACAAGCTGCTGGTGCTGACTAACGGTCAGGTAAATGCATTTGGCACTACGCAGCAGGTTATACAGGCGCTGTCACAGGCACAAAAAGCGCCGGCGCAGCAGCCGGTGGCCCAAGCGGTGAACAGTGAGCTTGAGCAGGAAAATTTGCCAAAAACACAAACCCATTAACATGAGTTTTATTTCGACGTTTTGTCGGCAGCGGTCAAAGGAGCAGTAATGTCTACGCAGATTAATGAGGCAAAGGGCTCATATATTAGCGAAATGCCTCTGGATGAAAGGCGCTATACCCGTATGGGATGGCTGGTCATCCTGATTGGGTTTATTGGTTTTCTGGCATGGGCTGCATTCGCACCACTGGATAAAGGGGTTGCATCATCCGGCTCGGTGATTGTATCCGGCAATCGTAAAACGGTGCAGGCGCCGGCGAGCGGCATCATTAACAATATTCTTGTGAAAGAGGGCGAAAAGGTTAAAGCCGGCCAGATATTGGTGCAGCTAAGCCAGACGCAGGTTCAGGCGCAGGTCGATTCATTGCGCGACCAATATTACACCACCTTGGCGTCGAGCGGACGACTGTTGGCGGAGCGCGACGGTCTGAAAAGCGTTACTTTTTCCCCGGTGCTCCAGGCAATCCAGACGCAGCCGCGTGTCGCTGAAATACTGGCCCTGCAAAATCAGCTGTTTGTTTCCCGGCGCCAGGGGCTGCAAAGCGAGATCGATGGTTACAGGCAAGCCATGGATGGGATCCGTTTTCAACTGAAAGGTTCACAGGACTCGCTGGTCAATAAGAAGATCCAGCTATCAACCTTGCGTGAGCAAATGAACAGCATGAAGTCGCTGGCTGCCGACGGGTATTTGCCGCGAAACCGCTATTTGGAAATTCAGCGCCAATTTGCCGAAGTTAACGGCAGCATGGATGAAAGCCAGGGGCGTATCGGCCAATTGCAAAAACAGCTGCTGGAAACTCAACAAAAAATCGAACAGCGTATGGCGGACTATCAGCGCGAGGTCAGAACGCAACTGGCGCAGACGCAGATGGAATCCAGTGAATACCGCAACAAACTCGAAATGGCGAACTTTGACCTGGGCAATACCGCCATTACGGCGCCGGTCACCGGTACGGTGGTTGGGTTGAGCATCTTTACCCAAGGGGGCGTCGTCGCGGCGGGGGATCACCTGCTGGATGTTGTTCCAAGCCAGGCGAACCTGGTTGTCGATGCTCGCTTGAAAGTTGAACTGATCGACAAGGTTTATAACGGGTTACCGGTCGACCTGATGTTTACCGCTTTCAATCAAAATAAAACCCCGAAGATCCCGGGTACGGTGACGTTGATTTCCGCTGACCGCCTGGTGGATAAGGCCAATGGCGAGCCGTATTACCAAATGCAGGCTACCGTTACGCCGGAAGGCATGAAGATGCTGAATGCGGAAGAGATCAAGCCAGGCATGCCGGTCGAGGTGTTTGTTAAAACGGGGTCGCGCTCGCTGCTGAGTTATTTGTTCAAACCTATTTTGGATCGCGCTCATACTTCATTGACTGAGGAATAATTTTGATTCGATTAAAACGACAGGCTGCTGGTCTTGCCATTAGCACCCTATTGTTTGCGATTTCTGCGCCGGTATATTCAATAGGGATTTTAGACGCATATTCGCTGGCACTTGAGAAAGATCCGACCTTCAGGGCGGCGATAAAAGAGAAAGAGGCGGGGGACGAAAACGAAAATATCGGCAGGGCGGGGCTGCTGCCGAAGGTGTCGCTCAATTACCAGAATTCGCCGCGTAACTGGCAGACGCAAAAGTATCCGCAAAGCGATTTTTTTGGCAACGTCTCAGAGACGACCAAGCGCCAGCAATACCGCAGTTACTCCAGCTCGGTAACGTTGACGCAGCCGCTGTTCGATTATGAAGCCTACGCGCGCTATAAGGCCGGCGTCGCCCAAACCTTGATGTCGGATGAGCGTTACCGCGGGAAATTGCTGGATCTGGCGGTGAGAGTGATCAGCGCCTATGTCGAAGTGGCCTATTCCAAGGATCAAATCGCCTTGGCCGAAGCGCAAAAGGCGGCTTACAAAGAGCAGCTGACGTTGAACGATCGCTTGATGAGTGCGGGCGAAGGCACCATTACCGACGTTTCGGAAACCCAGGCGCGCTATAGCCTGGCGGAAGCCCAGGTGATCGAAGCGCGTGATGCGTTGGATTCGGCCCAGCGTGAGCTGGAAGTGATTATTGGCATGCCGTTGGATCAGGTCGATGAGCTGCAGGTATTGCGCCCGGGGAAATTCCAGGTGGCGCCGCTTATCCCGTCAAAATTTGACGAATGGCAAAAGATTGCTTTGGAGAATAACCCCGCGCTGGCGGCGTCCCGTCACGGCGTTGATGCGGCGAAATATGACGTGGAGAGAAACCGGGCCGGCTTTATGCCGCAGGTGCAGCTCTACGCTTCGCACTCGGAGAACGATTCCAGCAGCGATAACACGGTAAACCAGAAATACCGTACCGACAGCATCGGCGTGCAGGTCAGCATGCCTATCTATTCCGGCGGTGGGGTTTCGGCGTCGACCCGCCAGGCTGCGGCGCGATACGGCCAGGCGATGTATGAGATGGATGCGCAGACCGGCACTACGCTGAACGATTTACGCAAGCAGTTCAATCTGTGCATCAGCAGCCGCGCCAAGCTGGCGGCTTATGAACTGGCGGTGAAATCTGCGACCACGCAGGTGACGGCAACGCGGCAAAGCGTGCTGGCTGGGCAGCGCGTTAACGTTGACGTGCTCAATGCCGAACAGCAGCTGTACAGCGCGCAAAAGGATCTGGCCTCGGCGAAATACACTTACATCAAATCGTGGATCACTCTGCTGAGCGACTCGGGAACGCTGGATGAAAACGACGTGAAACGCGTAGCGCAATATTTCGCGCGTTCGCGCTAGCCCGCGCCATGCGCGACAGAAAGAGCAGCGTTGCGCTGCTCTTTTTTATTGCGGCTGAGCGGAGGAGTGAAGGCGAATTTCCCCGATAACCGTTTGACTTGAAACGGGTTGTCAGCCTCGGTTGGCGCAGCGCCTTCGATCAGGAAGCTTCTGACTGACTTGCTGGTCAGAATGGAGTATAAATCATAATTTCAGCGCTATGGGAGCGCGTAGGGAGTTGTTATGGCGATTTTAGTCACTGGCGGTGCCGGTTATATTGGTTCTCACACGGTACTGGCCTTGCTGGCGCGTGGTGAAGAGGTGGTGGTGTTGGATAATCTGTCGAATTCGTCAGAGGAATCCTTGTCTCGCGTGGCAAAATTGACGGGCAAATCCGCTGCGTTCTATCAGGGGGATATTCAGGATGCCGCATGTCTGAATGGCATCTTCAGCGATCATGACATCACCGCAGTGATCCACTTCGCGGGATTGAAGGCGGTCGGCGAATCGACGCGTAAGCCGCTCGAGTATTATCAAAACAACGTAGCCGGCACTTTGGTGTTGCTGGATGCGATGCGCCGGGCCGGAGTACACCGCTTTATCTTCAGCTCTTCAGCCACCGTGTATGGTGCCAACTCTCCGGTGCCTTATGTGGAAACCACGCCAATCGGCGGCACCACCAGTCCTTATGGCACCTCCAAGCTGATGGTGGAACAGGTCCTGCAGGATTTTGCTAAAGCCGAGCCGCAGTTCTCCATCATCGCCTTGCGTTATTTCAATCCGGTGGGCGCCCATGAGTCGGGCATGATTGGCGAAGATCCTAACGGCATTCCCAACAATCTTTTGCCGTATATCTCTCAGGTGGCGATTGGCAAGCTGGAAAAACTGGGCATCTTTGGCGGCGATTACCCCACCAAGGACGGCACCGGCGTTCGCGATTACATCCATGTGATGGATCTGGCGGAAGGCCACCTGATGGCGATGGATCACTTAAATAATATTGAAGGGATCAAGGCGTACAACCTGGGCGCCGGGGTAGGGTATTCCGTGCTGGAGATGGTGCAGGCGTTTGAAAAAGCGTCAGGCGTCGCTATCCCCTATCAGATATTGCCGCGCCGCGACGGCGATCTGCCGGCATTCTGGGCCGATGCCAACCTGGCGAAAAACGAGCTGGGCTGGGAAGTTAGACGCGGCGTTGATGAAATGATGCGCGATACCTGGAATTGGCAAAGCAAAAACCCGCAAGGCTACCGCAAGTAACGTTTCCCGATCCCTCAAATGCATGATTGCGGTCAGAAGACTGCAGTCATGTATCCTATAAGATATATCCTCATTTGCTATCATCGATAAAATGACAATTATAATAACTATTTGATTGATAATGATTTTGTATGTAATGAATTTTTTTCTGCATGTTTAATGAACGTTCATTTTCAGATAAGCCTGAAAGAACAGATAATGTACAGGTGTTTTGATAGGTAAGGTGATAGCATACGCAGCAAAAATATTTATGCTGTTAGCCTATATACCCCGTCAGGATGACAAATGTGTGACACCGCGTGCCATACAGGGGGCCATCGCAACGGGCTTGTATGGGAAATTTTATTTAATATCAGTCAGTTGGTAGCTGTTGAGCCAAGGGCGGTAGCGTGCTTTTCGCTGGCGCCGATGACAGCTGGGTTTATCACCTGTGCAGGTGTTGAAACTGTAACGATAGTGATGAGTCGTTCTGCTGGCTTTTAGCCGGTGAATTGAAAAGACAATAGTAAGCGCAGCAATTGAACGTGATGTATTGGCTTAAGTGGTTGTATTGCTGGAGCTATCTAGCTGAGCGTTATAAAGGATAAAAAATGTTACTACCCGTAATTATGGCAGGCGGCACTGGTAGCCGCTTATGGCCGATGTCCCGTGAACTTCACCCTAAACAGTTTTTGCGTTTGCACAGCTTGCACTCGATGTTGCAGGAAACGTTAAAACGACTTGATGGGGTGGAAATCGGTGAGCCTGTCGTAATCTGTAACGAAGACCACCGTTTTATGGTGGCTGAGCAACTGCGTCAAATCGACATGTTGTCCCATAATATCATTTTGGAGCCTATTGGCCGCAATACGGCGCCGGCTATCGCCTTGGCGGCCCTGAATGCCGTTGCTCAGGGGCAAGATCCCATCATGTTGGTGTTGGCTGCAGACCACATCATCAAAGACAACAAGACATTCCATCGCGCCATCGAGGCGGCGATGCCTTTCGCGGCGAAGCAAAGCCTCGTCACCTTCGGCATTGTGCCGACCGGCCCGGAAACGGGTTATGGCTATATTCAGCGCGGCGAACCCTGCGGTGAAGACTCGGTGGCGGCGGGCGTAAAACGCTTTGTTGAAAAACCCAATCTTGCCACTGCCCAAAGCTATGTGGATTCCGGTGAATATTTATGGAACAGCGGCATGTTCATGTTCCGCGCCAAACGCTACCTGGAAGAGCTGGAGAAGTTCCGTCCGGACATTCTCGAAGCCTGCCGTCATTCTCTGAATGAGACCGAATGCGATAAAAACTTCATCAACGTCAATCGAGACGCTTTTGCCGCTTGCCCGGATGAGTCGGTTGACTATGCGGTGATGGAGAAAACCCACGATGCCGTAGTGATCCCGCTTGATGCCGGCTGGAGCGATGTCGGCTCATGGTCTGCATTATGGGAGGTGAGCCAAAAAGACGATGCGGGTAACGCATTGACCGGTGATACCTTCCTGCACAACACCCACGATTGCTATATCAACACCGACGAAAAGCTGGTGGCTGCCGTGGGGGTGGACAACCTGGTGATCGTTAACACTAAAGATGCGGTGTTGGTTGTTGATAAATCGAAAGTTCAGGATGTTAAGAAAGTTGTAGAACATCTGAAGAAACAAAAAAGAAGCGAATACAGAAGACACCGCGAAGTTTATCGCCCATGGGGCATTTGCGACATTTTGGTGGCGGAAAAACGCTTTAATGTGAATCGCATTACCGTGAATCCGGGAGAGGCGTTCTCTCTGCAAATGCATCATCACCGTACAGAGCACTGGGTCGTACTTTCTGGTACGGCAAAGGTAACAACCGGGGATAAAACGTTCTTGCTTACTGAAAATCAGTCAACATTCATTCCTATCGGGGTCATTCACCGTTTAGAAAACCCAGGGAATATCCCCTTGGAGCTGATCGAAATCCAATCGGGCTCTTATTTAGGGGATGATGACATTATCCGTATTAAAGATCATTACGGTCGTTGCTAATTTTTGAGGTTTTAATGAGTACCTTAACTTGTTTTAAAGCATATGATATTCGTGGGCAGCTTGGCGAAGAGCTGAATGAAGACATTGCCTACCGTATCGGCCGCGCCTATGGCGAATACCTGAAACCCCAGCGCGTGATTGTGGGCGGGGATGTGCGCCTGACGAGCGAGGCGCTGAAGCTGGCTTTGGCTAACGGGCTGCGGGATGCCGGTGCCGATGTATACGATATCGGCATGAGTGGAACAGAAGAAGTGTATTTCGCCACTTTCCATCTGGGTATGGATGGTGGCATTGAGGTTACGGCTAGCCATAACCCAATGAATTACAACGGTATGAAGTTAGTTAAAGCCAATGCCCAGCCGATTAGCGGTGATACGGGCCTATTGAATATCAAGCAACTGGCGGAAGACAACAATTTCGCGCCGGTTGATGAAAGCCGGCGTGGCAGTTACCAGACTCTTTCTGTCCTGAATGAGTATGTGGATCATTTGCTGAGCTATATTGATGTGGCTGAGTTGAAACCGATGAAACTGGTCATCAACTCAGGTAATGGCGCTGCCGGCCACGTTATCGATGAGATCGAGCGTCGGTTCAAACGTGATAATATCCCGGTCTCTTTCGTCAAGGTTCACCACCAGCCTGATGGCCATTTCCCTAATGGCATTCCCAACCCGCTGTTACCAGAGTGCCGCGCCGACACCGCCAAAGCGGTAGTTGAGCATCGGGCGGATATGGGCATCGCCTTCGACGGCGATTTTGACCGTTGTTTCCTGTTTGATGAAAAAGCCACCTTCATTGAAGGCTACTACATCGTTGGCCTGCTGGCCGAGGCTTTCCTTCAGACTCACCCCGGTGCCAAGATCATTCACGACCCTCGCCTTTCCTGGAACACGATTGACATTGTCAATCAGGCCGGCGGCGTACCGGTTATGTCGAAAACCGGGCATGCCTTTATCAAAGAACGCATGCGCAAGGAAGACGCTATCTACGGCGGCGAGATGAGCGCGCATCATTATTTCCGCGATTTCGCGTATTGCGACAGCGGGATGATCCCATGGCTGCTGGTCGCCAGCCTGCTTTCAGCCAAAGGCAAAGCGCTGAGTGCATTGGTGAAGGATCGCATGCGCGCCTATCCGGCATCCGGCGAGATTAACCGCAAGCTGCTTGATGCCAAGACTGCCATTGATCGCGTTTTGAACGTCTATAAAAATGATGCTCTGGTTTTTGATATGACTGACGGTATTAGTCTTGAGTTTGATGAATGGCGTTTTAATTTGCGCACCTCAAATACCGAGCCTGTCGTGCGTTTGAACGTTGAATCAAAGGGGAACGTTGAACTGATGCAGAAGAAAACTAAAGAGATTCTGGCACTCTTAGGCGGAGAATAACAATGAAAGAGATGTTATTAGCCATCTACGGTTATCGGGGTTTCATTTGGAGCAGTATTAAACGGGACTTTCAGTCCCGTTATCAGACCAGCATGTTGGGGGCGCTGTGGTTGGTATTGCAGCCGTTAGCCATGATTTTGGTTTATACGCTGGTATTTTCCGAGGTGATGAAGGCCAGGATGCCTGATAACTCTGGTCCTTTTGCTTACAGTATTTATCTGTGTTCCGGGGTGCTGACGTGGGGTCTATTTACCGAGATTCTTGATAAGAGTCAAAGTGTATTTATCACCAATGCCAACTTAATCAAAAAACTCAGCTTCCCGAAAATATGTTTGCCGGTCATCGTTACCGCATCGGCGATTTTAAACTTCGCCATCATATTCAGTTTGTTTTTGGTCTTCCTTGTTTTTACCGGTAATTTCCCAGGGGTTTTATTCTTCTCCGTGCTGCCGGTTTTGGCACTGCAGGTCCTGTTCACCGTCGGGCTGGGAATGACATTGGGGGTGATGAACGTATTCTTCCGCGACGTCGGGCAGTTTGTAGGCGTCTTGCTGCAGTTCTGGTTCTGGTTTACACCTATCGTCTACGTATTGAATTCGCTGCCGGAATGGGCAAGAAAATCACTGATGTATAACCCAATGGCTCGGGTAATGCAGTCATACCAGTCGATATTTGCCTATCATCAGCAACCTAACTGGTACTCATTATGGCCGGTATTGGTACTGGCAATAATATTCTGCGCGTTTGGGATGAGACTGTTCAGGAAGCATGCTGCAGATATGGTGGACGAGTTATAATGAGTTATATCAAAGTACATAATGTTGGCAAAGCATACAAACAGTACACCTCTAAAACCGGGCGCCTGGTTGAATGGATTTCGCCATTTAATACCGTCAAGCATAAGCTGAAGTGGATCCTGCAGGACATCAGTTTTAACGTTGAGCCTGGCGAAGCGCTGGGTATTATTGGGATCAACGGCGCAGGTAAAAGCACATTATTGAAGTTGATTACCGGCACTGCCAAACCCACCTGCGGCGACATTGCTCTTTCTGGCCGTGTGGCCGCGCTGCTGGAGCTCGGGATGGGCTTCCATTCTGACTTTACTGGCCGCCAGAATGTTTATATGTCCGGGCAGTTGCTGGGTATTTCCGTCGAAAAAATTACGGAACTGATGCCGGAAATCGAAGAGTTCGCCGAAATCGGCGATTATATCGATCAGCCAGTCCGTGTTTATTCAAGCGGTATGCAGGTGCGACTGGCATTCAGCGTTGCAACGGCGATTCGGCCGGATATTCTGATTGTCGATGAGGCATTGTCCGTCGGCGACGCCTATTTCCAACACAAAAGTTTCGAGCGGATACGCGAGTTTCGCAAGCTAGGCACTACGCTTCTGCTGGTTTCACATGACAAGCAGGCGATCCAAAGCATATGCGACAGGGCTATTTTGCTGAATAAAGGCAGGATAGAGATGGAGGGTGAGCCGGAATCCGTAATGGATTATTATAATGCGTTGCTCGCCGACAAGCAGAACTTGTCTATTCGCCAGGTTGAAAATAACGGAAAGTTACAGACCCGTTCCGGCTCGGGTGAAGCGAGCATCACCGATATTCGTCTGTTGAACGATGAGGGTGAAAGCATCGAGGTGGCGACAGTGGGGCAGCCTGTTAATCTGCAGGTTAAAGTGCATATCAATGAGGCACTTCCCGAACTGGTTGTGGGGTATATGATTAAAGACCGATTAGGACAGCCGGTTTTTGGCACCAATACCCATCACCTGGGGCAGCCGCTGTTTGAGCTGAAAGAGAATGATTCTAGAACCTTTTCATTTGCTTTTTCAGCCAACTTGGGCGTTGGATCCTACTCGGTTGCGGTCGCTTTACACACGTCTGGAACTCACGTTGGCAAAAATTACGAATGGCGCGATTTAGCGGTCGTTTTCAACGTGGTGAATTCAGACGAGAAAGAATTTATTGGAGTAGCCTGGTTGCCTCCTAAGTTGGAGATTTTTGAATGAGTGATGATTTCTATCGCGTTTTTGAGGAAAAGCATCGGGGTAGCGTACAGGACATCAAACAACGCTTATCCGTGTACCTTCCTTTCATCACGGCGTTGGCAAAAATTTACCCTTCAGCTGAAGTTGTCGATGTGGGCTGTGGGCGTGGAGAGTGGCTCGAAACCTTAAGGGACAATGCTATTCCGGCCATGGGGGTCGATCTGGATGATGGCATGCTCGAACGCGCCTTGCAGGTCGGCCTGAACGTGAAGAAGATGGATTGCCTGGACTTTCTCCAACAGCAGGCAGACGCCAGCCTGCTGGCCATTACCGGTTTTCATATTGCCGAACATCTGCCCTTTGAGGTTTTACAGTCATTGGTCAAAGAGGCTCTGCGAGTGTTAAAACCTGGCGGCCTGCTGATTCTGGAGACGCCGAATCCTGAAAACGTGAGCGTCGGAACCTGCTCTTTTTATATGGATCCCACCCACAACCATCCGCTGCCCCCCGCGCTGCTTGAGTTCATTCCAAACTATTACGGCTTTCTGAGAACCAAGATACTGCGCCTGCAGGAAAAATCCGCGTTGAGAGACTCGGACTCGTCGGTTTATTTGGTCGACGTGTTGAAAGGCGTCAGCCCCGATTATAGCCTGATTGCCCAGAAAGAGGCCGACGAGTCGATTGTCCGCGAGTTAGATTCTTATTTCGATAAAGAATATGGGATTACTCTCGATGGCCTGAGCGATCGCTATGACCAACGCTTGCAGAGTCAATTTAAGCGAGTGGATAAGGCGCAGCGTGCGCAGGCGGCGAAACTTCACGACATGGGCAATCAATTGGAGCGCGTCCGGCACCAATGGGATAAATCGCATCAGGAACTGATGGCGGTACATGCCCACAATCAAAGCTTGCAGCAACAACTCATTGATGTGCATGCCAGTAATTCTTGGCGTGTGACTTATCCATTACGGTGGGTTTCTTGTCAGCTGCAGGCTGTTCGGGATGAAGGCATCAAAGCCCGGGGCCGCAAGGCGGTCAAAAAGGTTTTGAGAAAAACGATCAATACGACTCTCGGCCTGTTCCATGAGCATCCAAAGTTCAAAGGCTTTGTGCTCTCCAGCGCTAGAAAGCTGGGCGTATACCGGTTGCTGCAATCTGTTTTCCGACGCGTTTTGAATTCCGCGCCTAACTATCACGCCGATCTTATGGCGAATGAACGTCATGTTGTTTATCAGGAGAATATGACGACCAGGGCCATTGATCTGTATGAACAGTTAAAGAACGCAAATAATAAGAAGCACGGAGAGTCATAATGCGCATTGTTATTGACCTGCAAGGGGCACAAACGGAAAGCCGCTTTCGTGGGATTGGTCGCTATACTATTTCGATCGCCAAGGCGATTATCCGCAACAACAGCCAACACGAAATCTTTATCGCTTTGTCCTCATTATTCCCGGAAACCATCGCCGACCTGAAGGCGCAGTTTAGTCGCCTGGTTCCGGCCGAAAATATCGTGGTTTGGTATGCGCCTGGCCCGGTGCGAGCGATGGAGAGGCACAATGCCTGGCGGGGCGAATGCGCGGAGTATGTTCGCGAAGCCTTTTTACACAATCTTGAACCTGATGTTGTGTTTATCACCAGTTTGTTTGAAGGGCATGTGGATAACGCGGTGACCTCGATCGCCAAATTCACGCCTAAAACAAAAGTGGCGGTGTTGCATCATGACCTGATCCCATTGGTGCAATCGGACGTATACCTTCAGGATGAAGTTTATAAAGAATACTACCTTAAGAAAGTCAATTGGCTGAAGAAAGCCGACCTGCTGCTCACCAACTCGGACTACACCTCTGCCGAGGTGATGGAATGGTTGGATGTCCCCGCAGACAAGGTGTGCACGATCTCTGCTGCGACAGAGGAGCATTTTGTTATCAGCGAGGCATCAGACGATGAATTTTCCGCTTTAAAACAGCGATACGGCATTACCCGCGATGTCGTGCTGTATGCTCCGGGCGGTTTCGATTCCCGTAAAAACTTCAAACGTTTGGTTGAAGCCTATAGCAAATTGGCGCCGGCATTGCGTGAAAAAAACCAGTTGGTCATCGTCAGTAAGCTGTCGGAAAGCGATCGCAGCTACCTGAGGTCTATTGCTCAAAACGTTCAGCTGCGTGAAGACGAGATGATCCTGACCGGGTATGTGTCGGAACAAGATTTGGTCGTTTTTTATCAGTTGGCCAAGCTGTTTGTTTTCGCTTCGCTGCATGAGGGGTTTGGTCTGCCGATTTTGGAGGCCATGACGTGCGGCGCGGCGACTATCGGCTCTAACGTAACCAGTATTCCGGAAGTGATAGGCTACGCCGACGCCTTGTTTGATCCTTATTCAGTGGAATCAATTAAAGAGAAGCTTCATCAGGCGTTGAGTGATGAGGTTTTCCTCGGCAAGCTTAAGCAGCACGCGATGGAGCAGGCCGGCAAGTTCTCGTGGGACAAGGCGGGAATTACCGCCTTGGCGCGCTTTGAACAATTGGTTTCCGATGGCGGAGAAGTGATGCCCGAGACGGTAACATCATCGCAATTGATTGCCGCCATCTCCGCGATCGCATGCCGCGAAGAACCTACAGATAACGATTTACGCTCCACCGCCGAAGCGATGGACCGCAATGCCAAACGGTTGGAACTGCAGGGGATTGATTTGGCTGCGTTGTCCTGGCGTGTCGAAGGGCCTTATGACAGCTCCTACAGCTTGGCTCTGGTGAATAGAGAATTCGCGCGGGCGCTCAGTCGGGATAATGTTGAGGTTTTATTGCACTCAACGGAAGGGCCGGGCGACTTTGCTCCGAGTGAAGCCTTCCTGAATGATGAGAACAACGCGGATCTGAAAGCATATCATCAACGGGTTCAGCAACGGAGCGATAGGCCGGTTAACGTATTGAGCCGCAACCTCTATCCGCCACGCGTCAGTGACATGAAGGCCGATGTGAAGCTCCTGCATTGCTATGCCTGGGAAGAAAGCGGTTTTCCGCAAGGTTGGATCAACAACTTCAACCGTGAGCTGGATGCGATCCTTTGCACCTCCGAACATGTACGTAAAGTATTGATCGATAATGGCACCAAGGTTCCCGTGTTTAACGTAGGGAACGGGTGCGAGCATTGGGAACGCATTCAGTCCGCGCAGCAACCGCAGCTGAACGCCAAGACATTCAGGTTCCTGCATGTTTCTTCGTGTTTCCCGCGCAAGGGCGTTCAGGCGATGCTGGCGGCTTATGGCGCCGCATTCACCGCCCAGGATGACGTTTCCCTGATCATTAAAACCTTCGCTAATCCGCACAATGAAGTGCAGGCTTGGCTGAAGCAGGCCCAGAAGCAGCATGCCAGCTATCCTGACGTCATTATCATCGAACAGGATATGCCGGAGCAGGAGCTGAAGGCGCTCTACGAGTATTGCGATGTGTTGGTGGCGCCAAGCTGCGCCGAAGGGTTCGGCTTGCCGATTGCGGAAGCTATGCTGAGCGGCTTGCCGGCGATCACCACCGATTGGAGCGGGCAGCTTGATTTTTGCACGCCAGAAAACTCGTGGCTGGTCGATTACCGTTTTGAGCGCGCGAAGACACACTTTGGCCTGTTCTCTTCGTCATGGGTCGGCGCCGACGTCGAGAATCTGGCAGAGGCGATGAAACAGGCCGCCGCTACCGACAAGACGCAGCTATCCGCTATGGCGGCAAAAGGCCGCGAGCTTATTCTCCGTCAGTTTACCTGGGACGATGTCGCCCAGCGATCGGCCGCGGCGGTCGGCGCGTTGCGTAAGCATTTCGACGTCGCGCAAGAGGGCGCCCGCATTGGTTGGCTTTCGACCTGGAATACCAAATGCGGCATTGCCACCTACTCGCAACATCTGGTCGCTGACATGCCGAGCGATCAGATCGTGATTTTCGCACCGACAGCGAATGATCTGGTTCATGCGGATGAAAGCAACGTTCTGCGGAGCTGGGTGGTTGGCAAAGAAAACAACTATCTTGATGCCCTGGATGCGCAGATCGAAACGCTGCGTTTGAATACGCTCGTTATCCAGTTCAACTACGGGTTCTTTAACCACCGCGAGCTATCGGCCTTCATCGAAAGGCACCACCAGGCGGGCAGGGTTATCGTTATGGCCATGCATTCGACGGTCGATCCGCTGGAAAAAGAGCCGCACTGGAACTTCCGGTTGTCAGAAATGGTCGACGCGCTGAAAATGTGCGATCGTTTGCTGGTGCACTCTATTACCGACATCAACCGCCTGAAACAGCTGGGTCTGGTCAATAATGTGACCCTCTTCCCGCACGGGGTGATTAATTATCCCGCCAAGGCGCCGGTGGCCGCCAAACGCAATGCGCTGCCGCTGGTGGCGAGCTACGGTTTTTGCTTGCCTCACAAAGGGTTGAAAGAGCTCATCGAAGCGGTGGCCTACCTTAAAAAGGCGGGTAAACCTATCCGCTTAAGGTTGGTTAATGCGGAATATCCCGTCAGTGAATCCGCCGCCCTGGTGCGCGAGCTTAAAGCGACGGCGGCTAATCTGAAGGTTGAAGATCTGGTCGAGATGCATAACGATTTTCTGGATGACAAAGAAAGTCTGCGTTTGCTCTCTGATGCCGATCTGCTGGTCTTCGCTTATCAAAACACCGGCGAGTCAGCCAGTGGTGCGGTACGCTACGGCATGGCGACGCATAAGCCCGTGGCTGTGACGCCGTTAGCCATCTTTGACGATCTCGGCGATGCCGTCTTCAAATTCGAGGGCGCCTCGGCAACGGAGGTGGCCGAGGGCATTGCCGAAATTATCTCTGATATCGCTAAAAACTCGGCGAGTGCAGTTGAAACACAGCGCCGTGCGGATGCATGGTGCGAACAGCATGATTACCATGCCGTCGCCAGAAGGCTTGAAAATATGTGTACGGGTTTGTTAAGAGCCAAGCACTTCAAGTAGCCCCTGGGTTTTAGCCCTTTCAATGCAGCAGGCGCCGTTTTGCCCTGCTGCATTGTATCTATATGCTGAAAGCATAAATATTCCATGGAATATGACCCTAGATGAAAATAATTCTTTCTGTTGAGCCAATCAAGTTTCCGCTAACGGGCATAGGGCGTTATACCTATGAGTTGGCAAAGGGCTTGCAAAGCAGCAACGAAATTGAAGAGCTTCATTTTTTTTCCGGCACTCACTTTTTATCAGATATTCCCACAGCAAAAAATACATCTGATGGGAGTCACCGGTTAAAAAAAATTGTGCAGAGCAACTCTCTGGCGATTGAGGCCTATAGATTGCTGATGCCGCGCCTCAAAAAGAAGGCGCTGCGTGGCTATGAACGTTGCCTTTTCCATGGCCCTAACTTTTTTCTCCCTCCCTTTGATGGCCCCTCCGTCGCAACGTTTCATGATCTTTCTCCGTTTAAATGGGAACACTGCTTCGATCCCAAAAGGAACCGTTTTACCCAGAAAGAAATGTTAAGCGCATTGTCCCGGGCTAATGGTCTTATAACGGTATCGAACTATATCCGTAACGAGATTCATGAGTATTTTGACTACCCGCTTGAAAAGATTCACACGGTCCATTTGGCCAGCTCTCCCGATTTTTACCCGCGCAAGGCGGAGCAGGTATCCAGCATTTTAAAAAAATTTGGCTTAGCCTATAAAGGCTTCACCTTATTTGTTGGTACCATTGAACCGAGAAAGAACATCCTTTCTTTAATCCACGCCTATAGAAACCTTCCGGGTGAGCTACGCACTCGTTATCCGTTAGTTCTCTCTGGCTATAAGGGATGGCGCAATGATGACATCATGCAGGAAATCGAACGAGGGCAGCGTGAAGGCTGGCTCAAATACCTGGGATTTGCCGCCGCGGAGGAATTACCGCTGTTGTACTCTGCCGCCAGCCTGTTTGTTTTCCCTTCGCACTATGAAGGCTTCGGGCTGCCGGTGCTGGAAGCCATGAGCTCAGGAACCCCGGTAATCTGTTCTAACAGCTCCTCGTTGCCGGAGGTGGTGGGCGGCGCGGCGATGGCCCATGCCCCGGAGGATGTCAGTTTATTAACGGAGCTCATCACCAGGGGCCTGACGGATGAACAGTGGCGCAAAGAGGCTGTCGAACTAGGGTTGTCAAATGCAGCAACGTTTTCCTGGCAAAGTTGCACTCGCCAAACTTTAGACGTTTATCAAAAACTGGCCAATAATGATTAAAGTACTCCATTTCTATAAAACTTATTATCCAGACTCTTTCGGCGGCATCGAGCAAGTGATATATCAGCTTGCTGAAGGCGGTGTCGAGAAAGGCGTCTCGACGGATGTCCTGTCCGTGACGCCTGCGGATAAGGATAGTTGCGAAGTTATTTCACAGCATACTGCCCATAAAGTCAGACAAGATTTTAGCATTGCGTCTAACCCTTTCTCGCTTCGCGTCATAAAGAAGTTTAAAGAGCTCAGCGAACAAGCGGATATCATTCACTACCATTTCCCATGGCCTTACATGGACCTCGTGCACTTCCTTTCGGGGGTCAAGAAGCCGACGGTGGTTAGTTATCACTCTGATATAATTAGACAAAAAAACCTGCTGCGGCTTTATAAACCGTTGATGCACCTGTTTTTGCGCAAGGTAGATTGCATTGTTGCGACATCGCCGAACTATGTGGCCACCAGTGACGTATTGGAGACCTTTAAAGACAAGGTCACCGTAATCCCGATAGGCCTGGACAAAGCGACGTATCCCGTACCGGAACAGAGCCGGCTGGATAAATGGCAACGGCAGATCGGTCAGCCGTTCTTCCTGTTTATCGGTACGCTGCGCTATTACAAAGGTTTGCATATCCTGCTTGAGGCTGCCATCGGTGCAGACTACCCGATCGTGATTGTCGGCGCCGGGCCGATAGAAAGTGAGTTGCGCGAGCAGGCCCAAAATTTGGGGCTGAAAAACGTTCATTTTCTTGGGGCGTTGCCGGATGAGGATAAAACGGCACTATTGATGCTGTGCTACGGCATTGTGTTTCCTTCACATTTGCGTTCCGAAGCGTTTGGCATATCGCTGCTGGAAGGCGCCATGTACCGAAAACCCATGATTTCCAGTGAAATCGGCACCGGTACCACCTTCATCAATATCGATAACCAGACCGGATTGGTGATCCCTCCGTCGGATCCCTCCGCCTTGCGAAAAGCCATGGATAAGCTGTGGGGCAACCCTCGGTTGGCAGAGCAGTTCGGCAATAAGGCGTATGAACGCTACGAGGAAATGTTTACTTCAAAGCAAATGGTTGAGGAGTATACGAAAATCTACAGGTCGCTGCTGGCACGCCAAAATGAGCCCGGCTGAAGCCGGCCGGCCGGTGCCCTGTCGGCTTGAAGCGGTTGCTTGTTTTGTGAGCTCCGTCAGCCAGTTACTGAAAATTTAAACGAGATATGTGACCTATCGCACCAATCACTACCCACACGTATCAATCCTGAGTTAACATGTTTGCCACATCAAAAACCTGTTGGCCGTAGGCCGTTAACAGGTGTCATCCTCAGACAGGAGTTCCTAATGTCCAAGCAACAAATCGGCGTTGTCGGCATGGCGGTAATGGGCCGCAATCTGGCACTGAACATCGAAAGCCGTGGTTATACCGTTTCCATCTTTAACCGTTCAGCCGACAAGACTGACGAAGTTATCGCTGAGAACCCAGGTAAAAACCTGGCGCCGTACTACAGCGTCGAAGAGTTTGTCGAATCGTTGGAAAAACCGCGCCGCATCCTGCTGATGGTGAAAGCGGGCGAAGCTACGGACAAAACCATTGCCTCTCTGACGCCGCACCTGGATAAAGGCGATATCCTGATCGACGGTGGCAACACCTACTATCAGGATACAATCCGCCGTAACCGCGAACTGTCTGACCAGGGCTTCAACTTCATCGGCACCGGCGTGTCCGGCGGTGAAGAGGGCGCGCTGAAAGGGCCTTCCATCATGCCTGGCGGCCAGAAAGAAGCTTACGAGCTGGTGGCGCCAATCCTGGAAAAAATCGCTGCGGTAGCGGAAGGCGAGCCTTGCGTGGCCTATATCGGCGCTGACGGCGCCGGCCACTATGTGAAAATGGTGCACAACGGCATCGAATACGGCGACATGCAGCTGATTGCAGAAGCTTACTCGCTGCTGAAGCAGGCGCTGAACCTGAGCAACGAACAGCTGGCCGAAACCTTCGCCGAGTGGAACAAAGGCGAACTGAACAGCTACCTGATCGACATCACCAAAGACATCTTCACCAAGAAAGACGAAGAGGGTAAATACCTGGTTGATGTGATCCTGGACGAAGCCGCCAACAAAGGCACCGGCAAATGGACCAGCCAGAGCTCTCTGGATCTGGGCGAGCCGCTGTCGCTGATCACCGAATCGGTGTTCGCGCGCTACCTGTCCTCACTGAAAGAGCAGCGCGTTGCCGCCTCTAAGGTGCTGACCGGTCCTAAAGCGACGCCGGTAAGCGGCGACCAGGCCGAATTCATCGAGAAAGTGCGCCGCGCGCTGTACCTGGGCAAAATCGTTTCTTATGCGCAGGGCTTCTCTCAGCTGAAAGCGGCTTCCAAAGAAAACAACTGGGATCTGCACTACGGTGAAATCGCCAAGATCTTCCGCGCCGGCTGCATCATCCGCGCCCAGTTCCTGCAGAAGATCACCGACGCTTACGCTGCAGACGCGGACATCGCCAACCTGCTGCTGGCGCCATACTTCAAGCAAATCGCCGACGAATACCAGCAGGCGCTGCGCGACGTGGTGTCCTATGCAGTACAGAACGGCATCCCGACGCCGACCTTCTCTGCGGCCATCGCTTACTACGACAGCTACCGTTCAGCGGTGCTGCCGGCCAACCTGATCCAGGCGCAGCGTGACTACTTCGGTGCTCACACCTACAAACGCATCGACAAAGAAGGCGTGTTCCATACCGAATGGATGGAATAATCCCGCCCGTTGAGCGATAAAAAAAGCCGCCGAGGTTAACGCCCGGCGGCTTTTTTATTGCCTGCAATCCAGGATCACTTCTGATGCCGTTCGCGCAGGCGGCCGATCACCTTGCTCAAGTCCAGATCCTGATCCTGCAGCAGCACCAGCAGGTGGTAAATCAGGTCCGAGGCTTCGTTGGTCAGCTCTTCGCGGTCGTTGACCGTGGCGGCCAGCGCGGTTTCCACGCCTTCTTCCCCGACCTTCTGCGCGATGCGCTTGGTGCCGCTGGCGTACAGGCTGGCGGTGTACGAGCTGTCCGGGCTGGCGGTCTTGCGCTCCGCCAGCAGCTGTTCCAACCGGTACAGGAAGCCCCAGTCGCTGGCGGCGGGGTGGAAGCAGCTGCTGTTGCCCAGGTGGCAGGTCGGGCCGATCGGATTGACCAGCACCAACAGCGTGTCGTTATCGCAGTCCGGGGTAATGCTGACCACGTTGAGGAAATGGCCGGAGCTTTCGCCCTTGGTCCACAGCCGCTGTTTGGTGCGCGAGAAGAAGGTGACCTTGCCGCTTTGCTCGGTTTTCGCCAGCGCCTCCTGATTCATATAGCCCAGCATCAGCACCTCGCCGGAGACGGCGTGTTGCACGATAGCCGGCATCAGGTTGTCGGTTTTTTCCCAGTCCAGCTGGTTTCTCTGTTGTTCTGTTAACACACGCGAATCTCCACGCCTTGTTCGACCAGGAACCTTTTCAGTTCGCCGATATTAATGATTTGTTTGTGGAACACCGAAGCCGCCAGAGCACCGTCGACGTCCGCATCGCGGAACGCTTCCAGGAAATGCGCCATGGTGCCGGCGCCGCCGGAGGCGATCAACGGCACCTTGCACAGCTCGCGCACCAAGCGCAGCTGCTGCAGATCGTAGCCGTTGCGCACGCCGTCCTGATTCATCATGTTCAGCACGATTTCGCCGGCGCCGCGGCGCTGCACTTCCTGCACCCAGTCGAGGGTTTCCCACTGGGTGACGCGGGTGCGGCTCTCGTCGCCGGTATATTGGTTGACGTGATACTTGCCGGTTTCGGCTTCGAACCAGGTATCGATGCCCACCACGATGCACTGCACGCCGAAACGGTCTGCCAGGCGGCTAATCAGCTCGGGATCGGCCAGCGCCGGCGAGTTGACGGAGATCTTGTCGGCGCCGAAAGACAGGATCTGGCTGGCGTCCTCGGCGCTTTTGATGCCGCCGGCGACGCAGAACGGGATATCGATCACTTCCGCCACGCGCGACACCCAGCTCTTATCCACCACCCGGCCGTCGGACGAGGCGGTGATATCGTAGAACACCAACTCGTCCGCGCCTTCCTGCGCATAACGCTGCGCCAGCGGCACGATATCGCCGATGATTTCATGGTTGCGGAACTGCACGCCTTTCACTACCTGCCCGTCTTTGACATCCAGGCACGGGATTATCCGTTTTGCCAGCATGCGATCGCCTCCTCTACGTTGAATTTACCTTCCAGCAGGGCGCGCCCCACGATCACCCCTTCAACGCCGCTGCCGCGCAGCTGGGCGATGTCGTCCAGGTTGCCGATACCGCCGGAGGCCTGGAAGGCGACCTGCGGGTAACGGCGGGTGATTTCCTGATACAGCGCCACGTTGGAGCCGGCCAGGGTGCCGTCGCGCGAAATGTCGGTGCACAGCACGTGCTTCAGGCCGTAGGGCAGGAACTGCTCCACCACCTGTTCCAACGTAGCGTCGGAGTTCTCCTGCCAGCCGCTGATCGCCACGCGTTTGGCGCCTTGCGCGTCGATGCGCACGTCCAGCGCCAGCACCAGGGCGTCGGCGCCGTAGCGCTCGAACCAGCTCTGCACCAGCCGGGGCTGCTTCACCGCGGTGGAGCCGATCACCACGCGGGTGGCGCCGGCGTCCAGCAGGGCGACCACGTCCTGCTCGTTGCGAATGCCGCCGCCGACCTGCACCGGCACGTTAACCCCGGCCAGCAGCTTGCGCAGCAGCGGGATCTGGCGCGCCGCCGGATCCTTGGCGCCGGTCAGGTCGACCAGGTGCAGCACCTGCGCGCCCTGTCGTTGATAATCCTGCAGCCGCGAGTGCGGATCGTTGCCGTAGTCGCGCTGCTGGCCATAATCGCCCTGATGCAGGCGCACCACGTTGCCGTCGATCAAATCCAAAGCCGGAATAATCATGCTGCCTACATCTCCAGAAAGTTTTTCAACAGTTGCGCACCGGCCGCTCCAGAACGTTCTGGATGAAACTGCACGCCGAAGAAGTTGTCTTTTTGCACGGCGGCGGTGAAGGGCTCGCCGTAGTTCGCCTGGGCGATGGTGTTTGGGCATATTGGCATCGCATAGCTGTGAACGAAATAGAAGTAGGCCTCGTCTTCGATGCCCCGGAACAGGTGGTGGCCCGCCAGCGCGGAGACCTGGTTCCATCCCATGTGCGGCAGCGGCAGGCCGAAGTCGGTCATTTGCTTCACCGGGGTATCGATGATGCCCAGCGTGCTGATGCCGCCGTTCTCCTCGCTGCTTTCCGCCAGCAGCTGCATGCCGAGGCAGATGCCCAGCACCGGCTGGGTGCAGGCCTTGATCAGCTCGATCAGCTCGCGCTCCTTCAGCTGGTCCATCGCCGCCTGGGCGGTGCCGACGCCCGGCAGGAACAGCTTGTCGGCACGCAGCACGATCTCCGGGTCGCGGCTAACGTCCGGCTGATAACCCAGACGCTGCACCGCGTAGGTGACGGAGGCCAGGTTGGCGCAGCCGGTATCCAGAATCACCACGTTCATCACAGCACTCCTTTCGAGCTCGGCAGGGTATTGCCTTCAACGCGGATCGCCTGGCGCAGCGTGCGGCCAAACACCTTGAACAGGCTCTCGACCCGGTGATGGTCGTTTTTGCCCTTGGTTTTCAGATGCAGCGTGCAGCCCATGGTGTAAGACAGCGAGCGGAAGAAGTGCTCGACCATTTCGGTGCTGAGATCGCCGACGCGCTGGTAGTTGAACTCGGCCTTGTATTCCAGGTGCGGCCGGCCGGAGATATCCAGCGCGCAGCGCGCCAGGCATTCGTCCATCGGCAGCACGAAGCCGAAGCGGGCGATGCCGCGCTTGTCGCCCAGCGCCTTGTTCAGCGCTTCGCCGAGCGCCAGCCCGGTGTCCTCCACCGTGTGGTGGTCATCGATATACAGGTCGCCTTTGACGTCGATGTCCATGCGGAAGCCGCCGTGGGTGGCGATCTGATCCAGCATGTGGTCGAAGAAACCGACGCCGGTCTTGATCTTGCTGCCGCCTTCGCGATCCAGCCAGACGTTGACGTCGATCTGCGTCTCTTTGGTTACGCGGTTAACCCGCGCATGGCGATCGCGCTGGGTCAGCTGGCGAGCGATCTCTTTCCAGCCCAGGGTCGCGCGCTGGTAGCGCAGCCCGTGAATGCCCATGTTTTCCGCCAGCTGCACGTCGGTCGGGCGATCGCCGATCACGTAACTGTGCGCGGTATCCATGGCGCCGGCCTCCAGATACCCCTTCACCAGCGCGGTTTTCGGCTTGCGGCAGTCGCAGTTGTCCGCCGGCAGGTGCGGGCAGATCAGGATATCGGCGAAGTGAACGCCCTGCGAGCTGAGGATCTGCATCATCAGGTTGTGCGGCGGATCGAAAGTTTCCTGCGGGAAACTGGCGGTGCCGAGCCCATCCTGATTGGTGATCATCACCAGTTGATAACCCGCCTGCTGCAGGGTCAGCAGCGAAGGGATCACGTCCGGCTCCAGCGCCAGCTTGTCCAGACGGTCGACCTGGAAGTCTTCCGGCGGCTCGGCAATCAGCGTGCCGTCACGGTCAATAAAGAGGATTTTTTGGCTCACATTGGCTCCTGGCGAGTCTCGTTGGCGCCGGGCAGGGCGGCCAGCGCGTCAACCACGCGGCGGCATTCGTCACGGGTGCCTATGGTGATGCGCAGGCAGCCGGACAACCCGGGCTGTTTATTTTGGTCTCTTAAGATAATGCCCTGATCCCACAAGCTTTTAAATACATTACTTGAGGCGGTGAAGCGCACCAGCAGGTAATTGCTGTCGCTGGCGAAAACCTGCTCGACGCAGGCGCAGTTTTGCAGCGCCTGCCGCAGCCAACTGCGGTTGGCGGCAATCTCGCCAACCCGTTGCCGCATCACGCGGATGCCTTCGGCGCTGAGCGCCTGGGCGGCGATGTCGGCCACCGGCGTCGACAGCGGATAAGGCGCGATCACCTTCAGCAGCAGGGCGATCAGATCCTCGTTGCCCAGGGTAAAACCGCAGCGCAGGCCGGCCAGCGCGAAGGCTTTCGACAGGGTGCGCAGGATCGCCAGGTGCGGATAATCGCTCAGCCAACCGGCCACGCTCGCCTGCGGGCAAAACTCGATATAGGCCTCGTCAACCGCGACGATCGCCTTGCCCTTGGCCATTTCCAGCAGGCTGCGCAGAGAGTCTGGGTCGATCAGATTGCCGGTCGGGTTGTTCGGGCTGCAGACGTAGATCAGCTTGACGTTGTCCAGGCTGTCGGCGATGGCCGGCAGATCCAGCTGCCAATCTTCCCTGGCCGCCACGGTGCGGCGCTCCACGCCGAAGGTCTCGGCGCTGACGGCGTACATGCCGTAGGTCGGCGGGCAGAACAGAATGGCGTCCTTACCCGGTTCGCAGAAGGCGCGGATCAGCAGTTCGATGCCCTCATCGGCGCCGCGGCTGACCAGCACCTGCTCTTTCTGCACCCCGGCGTAAGCGGCGTAGCGCTCGATCACCTGCGCCGGCTGGCACTCCGGGTAGCGGTTGAAGGTCTGGGCGGTCAGCTGGAATTCCGGCGCGATCGGGTATTCGTTGGCGTTCAGCCACACGTCGCCGTTGCCGCCGAGGCGGCGCGCCGACTGGTAAGGGGTCAGCTCGCGAACGTTGGCGCGCGCCAGGTTTTCAATGCTCATGCTTGCTCCTTCAGGGCGGCGACGCGCAGGGTCACGGCGTTTTTGTGGGCGATCAGCTGCTCGGCGGCGGCCAGCGTTTCGATGGTGGCGGCCAGATTCATAAAGCCCTGCGGCGTCAGCTCCTGCACCGTCATGCGCTTCTGGAAGTCCGCCAACCCCAGGCTGGAGCAGGTGGCGGTGTAGCCGTAGGTCGGCAGCACGTGGTTGGTGCCGGAGGCGTAGTCGCCGGCGGATTCCGGCGACCAGTCGCCGAGAAACACCGAACCGGCGCTGGTGATGCCGTCGACCAGGTCGCGGGCGCTGCGGGTCTGAATGATCAGGTGTTCCGGGCCATACCGGTTGCTGATCGCCACGCACTCTTCCAGGTCGCGCGCCACGATCAGGCGGCTGCTGGCCAGCGCCTGGCGGGCGGTTTCCGCACGCGGCAGCTCGGCCAACTGTCGCTCTACCGCTTCGGCCACCGCCTGCGCCATCGCGGCGTCCGGGGTCAGCAGGATCACCTGCGAGTCCGGGCCGTGTTCGGCCTGCGACAACAGATCGGAGGCGACGAACGCCGGGGTGGCGCCGGCGTCGGCGATCACCAGCACTTCGGAGGGGCCGGCCGGCATGTCGATGGCCGCGCCGTCCAGCCGTTGGCTGACCTGGCGCTTGGCTTCGGTGACGAAGGCGTTGCCCGGGCCGAAGATCTTCGCCACCCGCGGCACGGAATCGGTGCCGAAGGCCATGGCGGCGATCGCCTGCGCGCCGCCGACCTGAAACACCTCCTCTACGCCGCACAGCTGCGCGGCGTAGAGGATTTCATCGGCGATCGGCGGCGGCGAGCACAACACCACCCGGCGGCAGCCGGCGATGCGCGCCGGCGTCGCCAGCATCAGCACGGTGGAGAACAGCGGCGCCGAACCGCCGGGAATGTACAGGCCGACCGAATCGATCGGGCGAGTTATCTGCTGGCAGCGCACGCCGGGCTGGGTTTCGACGTCGACCGGCGGCAGCCGTTGCGCATTGTGGAAGGTTTCCACGTTGGCGACGGCCACCGCCATCGCCTGTTTGATCTCGTCGCCGAGCCGCGCGCCGGCGGCGGCGATTTGCTCGGCGCTGACGCGCAGCGCGCCAACCTCGGTTTGGTCAAAGCGCGCGCTGTAGTCGCGCAGCGCCTGGTCGCCGTTGGCCTTTACGCTGTCGAGGATCTCGCGCACCGTGCGGGTAATGCTGTCGGAGGCGGAAATCGCCGGGCGCATCAGCAGCGCGGCGCGTTGTTCGGCGCTGCAGTCCGCCCAGTTGATCAGGGTGTTGAAGTTCGACATGGCGTTACTCCATCATCTTCTCAATTGGCAACACCAGGATCGAGCTGGCGCCGAGCGCTTTCAGTTTTTCCATGGTTTCCCAGAACAGGGTTTCGCTGCTGACCATGTGCATCGCCACGCGGTTCTGCGCGCCGGCCAGCGGCAGAATGGTCGGGCGTTCGGCGCCCGGCAGCAGCGCGACGATTTCGTCCAAACGCTCGCTCGGCGCGTGCAGCATGATGTATTTGGATTCACGCGCCTGGATCACGCCCTGAATGCGGGTCATCAGGCGGTCGATCAGCCGTTGCTTGGCTTCCGGCATTTCTCCGTCGCGCTGGATCAGGCAGGCCTTGGAGCGGTAGATCACTTCCACTTCACGCAGGCCGTTGGCTTCCAGCGTGGCGCCGGTGGAGACCAGGTCGCAGATGGCGTCGGCCAGGCCGGCGCGCGGCGCCACCTCCACCGAGCCGTTCAGCAGGCAGGATTTGAAGCGCACGCCCTGTTTGTCGAGGTACTGCTTCAGCAGGTGCGGGTAAGAGGTGGCGATGCGGGCGTCCTGCAGGCTTTGCGGGCCGGCGTATTCGGCGTCGAGCGGGGTGGCCAGCGACAGGCGGCAGCCGCCGAAGTCCAGGCGGCGCAGGGTGAAGTAGCGCGGGTCTTCGCCCTGAGCGCGGCGGGTGAGCAGCTCTTCTTCCAGCACGTTCTCACCGATGATGCCCAGATCGACCACGCCGTCCATCACCAGGCCCGGGATATCGTCGTCACGCACGCGCAGGATATCGATCGGCATATTTTCCGCAAAGGCGATCAGGCGTTGCTGTTGCAGGTTGATTTTGATGCCGCAGCGCGCCAGCAGCTCCTGGGATTCGTCGCTC
Source organism: Serratia ficaria (assembly GCF_900187015.1). Classification (NCBI taxonomy): domain Bacteria; kingdom Pseudomonadati; phylum Pseudomonadota; class Gammaproteobacteria; order Enterobacterales; family Yersiniaceae; genus Serratia; species Serratia ficaria. The sequence goes on from NZ_LT906479.1 coordinate 1,744,433, forward strand.
AGGCGGCCCGATTTCTGCATTGCTATCCGTAAACGTGTTTTGTCCAGCATGGTAACCTCTGTTTAATCTGTAATTTTATGAATTTATTGTAAAAACTTTATTTTCTGTCTGTCCGGAGCCAAAAAAAAACCCTCGGAAGAAATCTTCCGAGGGCTCTCTCTTGCGTTCTGCGCGCCACTGGAAGATTAAAAAACCGTCTTCCAGCACTCATCGCCTGAAAGACTAGTCAGGGTGATGGTGATGATGGTGGTTGAACTGAACGCTGATCATGGGTGTTTTCTCTGTAAAGGTCGGTACTAGCCGAATTGCTAATTAACCTAAACTATCCGCCGCTCGTCGCGCAACCCTTTTTTAACGTCATAAATTTAATTTATTGAAACCGGTTGGGTTATTAGCTAAACACGGTTTTACCCAAGCTTAAGCGGCGGCGGATTGTATCGCCGTACGGAGTGGCGTAGCCTTAATGGGCAGAGCGCTGCGATCTTCAGGAGAGGGAGACGATGAAAAAGGTAGCCATTATTGGTCTGGGCTGGCTGGGCATGCCGCTGGCCCTGTCGTTGATGAGCCGCGGATATGACGTGGTGGGCAGCAAAACCACGCCGGACGGCGTTGAGGCCGCGCGCATGAGCGGCATTGAATGCTATCGGCTGGAGCTGACGCCGGATCTCTTGTGCGATCCTGAGGATCTGGAACAGCTGCTGCGGGTGGATGCGCTGGTGGTGACCCTGCCGGCCCGGCGCACCGTCGAAGGCAGCGAAAACTACTTTAATGCGGTGCGCATGCTGGTGGACAGCGCGATGGCCTTCGGCGTGCCGCGGGTGTTGTTCACCAGTTCCACCTCGGTGTACGGCGAAACCGCCGGCACGCTGCGCGAGGACTCGCCGCTGCGGCCGATCACGCCGTCGGGGCGGGTGCTGGCCGAGCTGGAGCGTTGGCTGCACGAGCTGCCGAACACCTCGGTGGACATCCTGCGGCTGGCGGGGCTGGTGGGCGCCGATCGTCACCCCGGCCGTTTCCTGGCGGGCAAGGTCGACGTCAAGGGCGGCTCGCAGGGGGTCAACCTGGTGCATCAGGATGACGTGATCGCGGCGATACAGCTGCTGCTGAAGCTGCCGAAAGGCGGCCATCTCTACAACCTGTGCGCGCCGAGCCACCCCACCAAGCGCGAGTTCTACCCGGCGCTGGCCGAGCAGCTGCAGCTGGCGCCGCCGCAGTTCGCCGACGAGGCGGAGCAGGACGGGCGGCTGGTCGACGGCAACCGCATCTGCAACGAGCTGGGGTTCGAATACCAGTACCCCGATCCGGCGCGCATGCCGGTCAATTGATTGCCTGAAGCCCCGCCGCCTGCGGGGCTTTTTTTATCGCCCGCAGCAGGTCTTCCCGCAGCGCCGTCAGCGCCTCTTTGGGCGGCGCCGGGTGGGTGACCAGGCACAGCGTCGCCCGATAAGACAGCGCCTCGCCGCCCAGCCGCTTCAACATGCCTTGCTCCACCCAGCGCGCGGCGTAATGGGTGGGCAGGTAGCCGAGATATTCCCCGCTGAGCACCAGATGCGCCACGCTTTCCATGTGGTGGGCGACGGCGGCCAGGTTGTTCGGCGCGATCGGGCACAGCCGCTGCGCCAGCAGATAACCGCGTTTGACCCAGCGGGCGTTTTCAATCTGCTCGCGGCCCGGCCGCTCGGCGGCAAACAGCGGATGGTCGGCGCTGCAGTAGATCGCCTGGGTCTCCTCCAGCCACGGCTGATAGCGCAAATCCTCCAGCTGCTGGCCAAAATAGCCGATGCCCAGATCGAGCTGCTGGTTCAGCAATCCCTGTTCAATTTCCGTCGGCGAGCAAATGCGGCACTGCAACTGCACGTCCTGGTGCCGGCGTTGGAACCCTTTGATCGCCTGGCTGAAAGGATTGCCCGGCAGCGACACCAGGTTGTCCACCAGGCCAAGCTGCAGATCGCCGGTCAGCAGGCCGTTCAGCGACTGGCTGATGCGGGTAAAGTCGCGTGCGGCGTTGAACAGCGTGCGGCAGGCGATCAGCATGCGTTCGCCTTTCGGGGTGAGCATGAAACCGGAGCGGCCGCGCTGGCACAGGCGAAATCCCAACCGGGTCTCCAGCGAGGCGAGATGGGTGCTGATGGTGGACTGATTCATCATCAGCGGCTCCTGAGCGGCGCTGACGCCCTGCGCCTCCGCCACCGCGACGAACACCCGCAGCAGTTTGAGATCGATATCGCTTAGGTTGGTGAGCATCTGTCCCTCCACGGAAAGTATCTGGCCGTTAACCCGTTTTTAACATCGAAGAAGAGGGCGTTGGCGAGTGTGATTTGTCCTTCCTTATGGCATGGATGTCAAATAAAAATCAATAGTTCAACGGCTTAGTAAACATCGTCTTTTTCAATGCTTACATGCGAAAGCGGGAATGGTAGCCAGACGAAGCCGCGGGGTAGCCTGTGAATGTTATTCAAATGTTGAAAATACCGACTCCCCAAAACAAGGAAACGCCATGCTGAATCAACCTCAAAGCGGCAACGACATGCCGCGTTTCGCCGGCATCCCCACCATGATGCGCCTGCCCGCGGCCGAAGATGCGCGCGGGTTGGATGCGGCCTTCGTCGGCATTCCGCTGGATATCGGCACCTCGAACCGCAGCGGGACCCGCTACGGCCCGCGGCAGATCCGTCAGGAGTCGGTGATGATCCGCCCTTACAACATGGGCACCGGCTCGGCGCCCTTCGAACGCCTGCAGGTGGCCGATCTCGGCGACGTCGCCATCAATCCCTACAGCCTGGCGGACAGCGTGCGGCGCATCGAACAGGCTTACCACGGCATTCTGGAGCATCGTTGCACTCCGCTGACGCTGGGCGGCGACCACACCCTGACGCTGCCGGTGCTGCGCGCCGTCGCCCGCCGGCATGGCCCGGTCGGTCTGATCCACGTCGACGCCCATTCCGATACCAACGAAGAGATGTTCGGGGAACGGCTGGCGCACGGCACCACCTTCCGCCGCGCTTTTGAGGAGGGGCTGCTGGCGCCGGAAAGGGTGGTGCAGATTGGCCTGCGTGGCAGCGGCTATGCGGCGGATGATTTCGACTGGTCGCGCCGTCAGGGCTTTCGCGTGGTGCCGGCGGAAGCGTGCTGGCACCGATCGCTGACGCCGCTGATGGCGGAAATTCGCCAGCAGATGGGCGATGCGCCGGTGTATCTCAGCTTCGACATCGACGGGCTGGATCCGGCCTTCGCGCCGGGCACCGGCACGCCGGAGGTCGGCGGGCTGTCGGTCTGGCAGGGGCTGGAGATCGTGCGCGGCTGCCGCGGGCTGAACCTGGCCGGCGCCGACGTGGTGGAGGTGTCGCCGCCGTACGATCGCACCGGCAACACCGCGTTGTTGGCGGCCAACCTGCTGTTTGAAATGCTGTGCGTGCTGCCGGCCCGCTGAGGGCACGCCAAACCCTGCCGGCGGAGCGGTTGCGTCCGGCCTCCTGATAACGATAACCAAGGTATGGAGGTGTTTATGAATCTCGATCTGCTGGTCGTGGTGTTTTATTTCCTGGTGATAGGCGCGGTGGGGTGGATGGGCATACGCCGCGCCAACTCCAAGGAGGCATACCTGGTGGCCGGGCGCAACTTGGGTCCGGGGCTGTATCTGGGCACGCTGTCGGCGGTGGTGCTCGGCGGCGCCTCGACCATCGGCACCGTCAAACTCGGTTATACCTACGGCATTTCCGGCGTCTGGCTGTGCGGCGCGCTGGGCCTGGGCATCGTGGTGTTGAGCACGGTGCTGGCCAAGCCGCTGCTGCAGCTTAAGCTGTATACCGTCAGCCAGGTGCTGTCGCGCCGCTACCATCCGGCGGCCAGGGTGACCAGCGGCGCCATCATGCTGGCCTACGACCTGATGGTGGCGGTGACCTCGATCATCGCCATCGGCAGCGTGATGCAGGTGATGTTCGCGCTGTCGTTCCCCACCTCGATCCTGCTCGGCGGCGGGTTGGTGGTGCTGTATTCGACGCTGGGCGGCATGTGGTCGCTGACGCTGACCGACATCCTCCAGTTCATCATCATGACCGTCGGCATGATGCTGGTGCTGATGCCGATGAGCATCGTCAAGGCCGGCGGCTGGGAAGCGTTCGGCAGCCTGTTGCCCGACAGCTACTACCGGCTGTCGTCGATCGGTCTGGACACCATTCTGGTGTTTTTCCTGATTTACTTCTTCGGCATTCTGATCGGCCAGGATATCTGGCAGCGGGTGTTCACCGCCCGCAGCGTCGACGTGGCGCGCTATGCCGGGCTGGGCGCGGGCGTTTATTGCGTGCTGTATGGCGTGACCGGCGCGCTGATCGGCATGGCCGGCAAAATCCTGTTGCCGCAGTTGGCCAGCACCGACGGCGCCTTTGCCGCCATCGCCCAGGCGGTATTGCCGGCCGGCATCAGCGGACTGGTGGCCGCCGCGGCGTTGGCGGCGCTGATGTCCACCGCCAGCGCCTGCCTGCTGGCGTCGTCGACCATCGCGCTGGAGGACGTGCTGCCGGCGATCCGGCGGCGGCCGTCGGGCGGGCTGGCCGCCGGGCGTTTCACCACTCTGATCATGGGCATGATCATGCTGGGGCTGGCGTTTCTGGTGCGCGACGTGCTGGCGGCGCTGACGCTGGCCTATAACCTGCTGGTGGGCGGCATGCTGATCCCGCTGGTGGGGGCGATTTTCTGGCGGCGCGCCACCAGCCTCGGCGCCATCGCCAGCATGCTGACCGGCAGCCTGTGCGTCGTGGGATTGATGTTCTGGCAGGGCATCGACGCCAACAGCCCGATCTACGGCGGATTGCTGGGCGGCGGCGCGGCCTTCGTGCTGGGCAGCCTGCTGAGCCGGCCGGCGCCGCAGTTGCAGACTTTGACCGAGCGCTGAGCGCCGCGACGCCAGAGGCAACCGCCGCAGGCGCCGTTGATGTCCAGGCGGCGCTGCGCCTACAGCCAGCCCGACTTCTTCAGCTTTTGATACAGCAAGAAGCAGCCGGCGACGGTCACCCCGAGGGTGGCGTGGTAGGCCCAGGGGAACTTCAGCTCCGGCATGTCGGCGAAGTTCATCCCGTACAGGCTGAAGATCACCGTCGGAATGGCCAAAATCGCCCCCCAGCCGGCCAACCGCTTCACCACTTCGTTTTGCTTCACCGTCACCAGCGCCAGATTGACGTGCATGGCGTTGGTGAGCATTTCGCGCATGTCGTCGATGTTACTGGCCACCTGCCGGGCATGGTCCTGCACGTCGCGCACGTAGGCGCGCAGCTCTTTGGGGATCACCTCTTCGTGCAGGCGGATCAGTTGGGTGCAGATTTCGTCCATCGGCAGCGCGGCGTTGCGCAGCGCCAGCAGGTGGCGGCGCAGGGTGTAGACGTTTTCGATCGCCGCCTGATCGAACTCGGATTTGAACATGTTGGCTTCGATGCCTTCGATGGTCGCCTCGAATTTGGCCACCACGCTGCGGTAGTTGTCCACCACGAAGTCCAGCACCGAATAGAGCGCAAAGCCGGGGCCGTGGCACATTTGCTTATGGTTTTCTTCGGCTTTGGCGCGGATCGGCGCGTAGCTGGGCGAGGCGCCGTGGCGCACCGTCACCAAAAAATTCTTGCCGACGAAGAAGTGGGTTTCTCCGTATTCGACTTCCTCGTTGTCGCCCCATTGCGCGGTTTTCACCACGATAAACAGCGAATCGCCGTAGCTTTCCAGCTTGGGGCGCTGGTGCGCGCACAGCGCGTCCTCGATCGCCAGATCGTGCAGCCCGAACTCCTCCTGCACCTTGCGCATAAACGCCGGCTCCGGCTGCCACAGCCCCAGCCAGACGAAAGTGTCCGGTTGTTTGACCACTTCGCTGATATCGTCGATGGTCACTTCGCCCAGCCGTTTGCCGGCCTTGTAGGCCACGCTGTTCACCACCATGCTTTTGCTGTCCATCGGGCCGCCCGTCATTCAGTCAGAGTTTTGGTCATAAAATAACATTCATGTTCAACCGGGTAATCTTTCAGCGTCATTTGCAGCTGATAACCGAGTTTCTCGTAGAACGGCCGCGCCTGAAAGCTGAAGGTATCCAAACGGGAATAGCGGCAGCCGCGCGCCAGCGCTGCTCGTTCGGCGGCCTGCATCACCTGGCGGCCCAGACCGCTGCCGCGCTGGGGAGCGTCCACCCACAGCCAGTCGATGCTCAGCCAGTTGCCCCAGGTGACGGCGGTCAGCCCGGCCACCACTCGCCCGTCGGCGTCCCGCGCATAGGCGTTGAGGGAGCGGCGCAGGCCGCCGTCAATATAGGGTTGGTTATGGGCGCGCAGGCCCTGGCGGATGGCATCGAGAGTATGTTCGTCCAACGTATCCGCAACGGTAATGTTCATCTTTCCTCCTCGGTTATCCGTTAACTTAAGCACAGCACGGCCAAAAGGCAACCCGTTGAAATTTAATGCAAACGATCGCGCCGGGCGATTGGGCTACACTGAATGGGACATTTTACGCTCAGGAGGACGTTATGCCCCGACTTACCCTAATGGCCGGCCTGCTGTTGTGCAGCGGCCTGCTGCAGGCCGCGCCGACGGTCACTCAGCTGCAGGACGGATTGGAGCACCCCTGGTCGCTGGCCTTTTTGCCGGCGGAACAGGGCGTGCTGATCACCGAACGGCCCGGCAGGCTGCGGTTGTGGCAGCAGGATCGGGGGCTGTCGGCGCCGATAGCCGGCGTGCCCAAGGTCTATGCCGAGGGGCAGGGCGGGCTGTTGGAAGTGCTGCCTGCGCCGGATTTCGCCGCCAGCCGCCGGGTTTATCTCAGCTTCGCCGAACCGGGGGATGACGGCAAGGCGGGCACCGCGGTGGGCTATGGGCGCCTGAGCGACGACGGCGGGCGGCTGGATAATTTCAAGGTGATCTTCCGCCAGCAGCCCAAGCTGTCGGTCGGCAACCACTTCGGCGGCAAGCTGGCGTTCGACCGGCAGGGGTATCTGTTTATCGCGCTGGGGGAAAACAACCAGCGGCCGACGGCGCAGGACGCCGATAAGCTGCAGGGCAAGCTGGTGCGGCTGACCGCCGACGGCGCGGTGCCGCCGGATAATCCCTGGGTCGGCCAGGCCGGCAAGCGGCCGGAAGTGTGGTCTTATGGCCATCGCAACCCGCAGGGGCTGGCGTTGAATCCGTGGAGCGGGGTTATCTGGGAACACGAACACGGGCCGCGCGGCGGCGACGAGATCAACATCCCGCAGGCGGGCAAAAACTACGGCTGGCCGCTGGCCACCCACGGCATCAACTATTCCGGCCAGCCGATCCCGGAGGCCAAAGGCCAACGGGCGGCGGGCACCGAACCGCCGCTGCATTACTGGCAGGTATCGCCCGGCATCAGCGGCATGGCGTTTTATGATGCGCAACGCTTCCCGGCCTGGCGGCATTCGCTGTTTATCGGCGCGCTGGCGCAGAAAGAGCTGATCCGCCTGACGCTGGACGGAGACAAGGTGGTGGCGGAGGAGCGGCTGCTGGGCGATCGCGGCGAACGCATCCGCGAAGTGCGCAGCGGGCCGGACGGCTATCTTTATCTGCTGACCGATGAAAGCGACGGCAAGCTGCTGAAGGTGGGGGCGTCGTGACGCCCCGGGGAAAATCAGGTCAGTTCGCTCATCACGCCGCGCTGATAGGCCGGGCGGGCGCGCAGCTGCTGGTACCAGCGTTCCAGATTCGGGCGCGGGCGGCGGGCGATCGGCATTTCGAACCAGGCGTAGATAAAGCTGCCGAGCGGGATATCGCCGAAGCCGAATGACTCGCCGGAAAGATAGGGCTGGCGTTCCAGCGTTTGTTCCACGATGTCGAAGTGTTTTTCCAGCGTGGCGATCGCCGCCGTGATCTTGTCCATGTCGCGCTGTTCCGGCGGGGTGCGCACCAGGCCCCAAAATACGATGGAGAAGGGGGCGACCAGGGTCGATGTGGTCCAGTCCATCCATTTTTCGGCGCTGGCGCGCGCCTGCAGATCCTGCGGATAAAACGACGCGTCGCCAAACTTGGCCGCCAGATAGCGCACGATGGCGTTGGACTCCCACAGCGTGAAGTCGTCGTCCTGCAGCAGCGGCACCAGGCCGTTGGGGTTCAGTGAACGGTAGCGTTCCTCGTTCACCTTGCCGAATGCGCCGCCGGCGTTGATGTGGGTGTAGTTCAGATCCAGCTCTGCGGCGCACCACAGCACTTTCCTGACGTTGTTCGAGTTTTCACGGCCCCAGATGGTCAGCATGTCATGCCTCTATTTAGCGGGTTAACGAACCTAAGCCTTTATTCCTACGCCATAAAATGATGTTTGTCACACCGAAAGGCATTTTTTGCCGGCCGCTCAGCGTTCCCAGCGGCACACTTCCCAACCCCGTTCCGCCGCCAGCGCGCTCAGATCGCTGTCGGGGTTGATCACCGTCGCGCTGTCGACGTAGTGCAGCATCGGTGCGTCGTTGAGCGAGTCGCTGTAGCCGTGGCTGTGTTCGAACTTCAGCTCCGGGCGCTGCGCCAGCCACTGCTGCAGGCGGATGACCTTGCCCTGCTGATAGGTCATGGTGCCGTAGGTGTTGCCGGTAAAGCGGTCATCGACCACTTCGACGCCGATCGCCAGCGCGCCGTCGGCGCCGAGCTGTTCGGCGATCGGCGCCACCAGGTGTTCGCCGGTGGCGGAGATCACCAGGATGCAGTCGCCGCGCTCGCGGTGCCACTGCAGGCGTTCACGGGCGGCGGGGTATACGCGCGGCAGGATATCGCGGCGAATATAGCGCTGCACCCAGCCGGCCACCGTTCGGGTGCTCAGGCCGGCCAGCGGCGCCAGCGTGGCCTGCATGTAATCCTCCATCGACAGCTTGCCCTGATAGTAAAGCTGCATCAGCTGCTGTTCCTGCAGTTCCAGCTCCGCCGGCGCGAACCCCTGAGCGACCAGCCAGCGGATCCACAGGCTGGCGCTATCATCATCAATCAGGGTTTCATCCAGGTCGAATAAGGCTAAATCCATCAGTATTTCTCCGGCAGGCAGGGAATGGGGGCGCATGAATAATAGCGGATACCGTACGCCGCCAGCCAGCGGCGTCGGTGAAATTGCGCAGAGCATAAGAAACATTGATGACAGTTCTGCGACACTTTGTTGAAGCTTTGCATAACTTAGAACGCAACAATATTGGCTCGCCCGGCGGCGGCAGTGATAACTATGGGGCAACGAGCGCAGCCCTCTGGAGCAGACGATGTTGATAATTCGCCTTTATAGCGGCCCGATCCTGATCGGGGAAGATGAGGAACCGGATGATGACCACACCACTGACGCTGAAGACGCTGCCGCTGCTGGATCTTTCGCGGCTTGACGGCGAAGCGCGGCAACGGCGGGCGTTTCTCGACGGCCTGCGGGCGGCGGCGCGCGACGTCGGATTCTTCTATCTGCGCGGACACGGCGTCGATCCGGCGCTGAACGCCGGGCTGCAGCAGTGCGCGCGGCGGTTTTTCGCGCTGCCGGAGGCCGACAAGCTGGCGGTGCAGATGGTGCATTCGCCGCATTTTCGCGGCTATAACCGCGCGGCGGCGGAGCTGACCCGCGGCCAGCCGGACTGGCGCGAACAGTTTGACATCGGCGCCGAACGGCCGGCGCTGTCATTGAACGAGGACAGCCCGCGCTGGGCGCGGCTGCAGGGCCCGAATCAGTGGCCTAGCGCGCTGCCGGAGCTGAAGCCGCTGCTGCTGCAGTGGCAACGGGCGATGACCGCCATGTCGCTGCGGCTGCTGCGGGCTTTCGCCCTGGCGCTGGCGCTGCCGGAACGGGCGTTTGATCCGCTGTACGGCGACAAGCCGAACGAACACATCAAGCTGATCCGCTATCCGGGGCGTGAAGCCACGGGAAGCGGGCAGGGCGTCGGGGCGCACAAGGATTCCGGCTTTCTCAGCTTCCTGCTGCAGGACCGGCAGAAAGGCCTGCAGGTGGAGGTGAGCGAAGGGCGCTGGATCGATGCCGAACCGCGCGAGGACACGTTCGTGGTGAACATCGGCGAGCTGCTGGAGCTGGCGAGCAACGGCTATCTGCGCGCCACGATGCATCGGGTGGAGACGCCGCCGGCGGGCAGCGAGCGGCTGTCGATCGCCTTTTTCCTCGGTGCGCGGCTGGACGCGGTGGTACCGCTGTATCGGCTGCCGGCGCATCTGGCGGCCGAGGCCCGGGGCCCGGCCAGCGATCCGCACAATCCGCTGTTTCGCGACGTCGGCTACAACTACCTGAAAGGGCGCATCCGCTCCCATCCGGACGTCGCGCAGCGCTACTATCGGGACGTTATCGGCGCCCAGAGATAACAGAGCCCGGCACTGCGCCGGGCTTGCGCATCTTTCGCCTGCGGGTTACTCCGCCAGCGCCTGTTGCAAATCGGCAATCAGGTCTTCCGCATCCTCGATCCCCACCGACAGCCGCAGCAGCTGCGGGGTAATGCCGGTCTTCAGCCGCTGCTCCAGCGGGATCGAGGCATGGGTCATGCTGAACGGCTGGCCGATCAGGCTCTCCACGCCGCCCAGGCTCTCCGCCAGGGTGAACAGCTTCGAACGTTTAATCACCCGGCGCGCATAGGCGTCGTCGCCTTGCAAGCGCACCGAGATCATGCCGCCGAAGCGGCTCATCTGCCGCGCCGCCAGCGCATGCTGCGGATGGCTCGGCAGGCCCGGGTAGTAAACGTTTTCCACCTGCGGCTGGCTTTCCAGCCACTGGGCGATGCGCAGCGCGCTGTTGCTGTGGCGCTCCATGCGCAGCGCCAGCGTGCGCATGCCGCGCAGCGTCAGGAAGCTGCTGAACGGATCGAGGATGCCGCCCACCGCGTTCTGCAGGAAGCCAAGCTGCTCCGCCAGCGCCGGGTTGTCGCCCACCGCCGCCACCCCGGCCACCACGTCGGAATGGCCGTTGAGGTATTTGGTGGCGGAGTGCACCACCAGGTCAAAACCGAGCTCCAGCGGGCGCTGAATATACGGCGAGGCGAAGGTGTTGTCCGCTACGCTGATCAGCCCGCGCCGTTTGGCGATCGCCGCGATGGCGCGCAGATCGGCCAGCTTGAGCAGCGGGTTGGTGGGGGTTTCCACCCAGATCATTTTGGTGTCCGGCTCGATCGCCTGCTCCAGCGCGGCGATGTCCGCCGGCGCAACGTAGGTGACGCGCAGGCCGGCGGTGCGGCTGCGCACCTTTTCCAGCAGGCGATAGGTACCGCCGTACAGATCGTCGACCGCCACCAGATGGCTGCCCTGATCGAGCAGCTCCAGCACCGTCGAGCAGGCCGCCAGGCCAGAGGCGAAGGCGTAGCCGCGGCTGCCGCCCTCCAGTGCGGCGATGGCGCTTTCCAGCGCGGTGCGCGTCGGGTTGGCGCTGCGCGAATATTCATAGCCGGTATGCTCGCCCGGCGCCGGTTGGGCGTAGGTGGAGGTGGCGTAAATCGCCGGCATCACGGCGCCGGTGGCGTCGGGGGTGTAACCTGCGTGAACGGTCAACGTATCAAACTTGGCCATAACGGATCCTTATTAACGTAATTTTTGGCGCCAGGCGTTAAGCACGTCTGTGCGGGTGATCAGGCCGAGGAAGCGCTCGCCGTCGAGCACTACCGCGACATGGCCGTGGTTGAAAGTGGCCTGCAGGTCCCGATAGCCGGCCTCTTTTTGCAGCGTGTCGACCTGTTGGGTCATGGCGCTGCTGGCAGGCAGGCTGAAGTGGGCGGCGTCCGCCTGCACGGCGTTCAGCAGATCCCATTCGTCGATCAGGCCGACCACCCGGTCGCCCTCCAGCACCGGCAGCTGCGAGATGTCGTACAGCCGCATGCGGGCGTGCACGATCGCCAGCGTGTCTTCCGGCGAGACGGATACCGCGGCGCCTTCGTCGTGGCGGTAGGCGATCAGATCGCGCAGATCGCCGTGCTGCGGCTTGCTCAGCAGCCCCTGCTCCAACATCCAGTGGTCGTTATACATTTTAGACAGGTATTTGTTGCCGCTGTCGCAGACGAAGGTCACCACCCGCTTGGGTTCGGTCTGCGCGCGGCAATAGCGCAGCGCGGCGGCCAGCAGGGTGCCGGTGGAAGAACCCGCCAATACGCCTTCCTTGCGCAGCAGGTCGCGCGCGGTGGTGAAGGCTTCAGCGTCGCCGATGCGGTAAGCGTTACGCACCTGGCCGAAGTCGCTCAGCGGCGGGACGAAGTCCTCACCGATGCCTTCCACCAACCAACTGCCGGCTTCGCCAATCTGGCCGTTGTCCAGGTAGTCCGCCAGGATCGAGCCGGCGGGATCGGCCAGCACGAACTCGGTTTGCGGGGAAACCTCGGCGAAATACTGGCTCAGCCCGCCCAGCGTGCCGCCGGAGCCGACGCCGACCGCGATGGCGTCCACCCGATGGTCCATCTGCCGCCACAGTTCCGGTGCGGTGGTGTTGGCATGGGCCGCCGGGTTGGCCGGGTTGTTGAACTGGTCGATATAAAAGGCGCCGGGGATCTCATCCGCCAGGCGTTTGGCGTAATCCTGATAATAGGCCGGATGGCCCTTGCCGACGTCCGAACGGGTCAGCAGCACCTCCACGCCCAGCGCGCGCAGGTGGAAGATCTTCTCGCGGCTCATTTTGTCCGGCACCACCAGCAGCAGCTTGTAGCCTTTCAGCGCCGCCACCAGCGCCAACCCCAGGCCGGTGTTGCCGGCGGTGGCCTCAATGATGGTGCCGCCCGGTTGCAGGCGGCCGTCGCGTTCGGCCTGCTCGATCATCGACAGCGCCACGCGATCCTTGATCGAACCGCCGGGATTCTGGTTTTCCAGTTTGACGAACAGCCGGCACGGGCCGGTATCGAACTGGGTCAGCTCCAGCATCGGGGTGTTGCCGATCATATCGATGACGGAAAGGGGGATTGCCATGACTCATCTCCAGGATAATTCGGTTTAAAAACCGTTGTATGGATGATAACTCTGTGAATGAGCGCATCAAAAAGAACAAATAACCGTCATATATGCATTTTTGGAATATATTAAGCTGGTTTGGACGTAAAGAAGCATGGATGTTTGGCGGTGCGGAAGTGTGGCCGTTTAGCCGTGAGCGGTATAAGAAATGTCCGTTAAGGCGCTTTTTTAAGCCAGATCTGGGAGCCAGCGTACAGTTATGTAAAAATGCTGAAAATTCACGCTAAACCCTGCAAAAATAAGATAAATCACATAAACTCACAGCAAGGGCATTTTCGGTGCGCTGTTCACCCGTTACGGGCGCCGCAGGGAATTCGCGGTGGGCACAAGCGCATCGGGCCACTCTCGCTGGTTGGCTGAAAACGTGAACATGTTTGAAAGTTAACGCTATTTCAATGATTTGAATGGACACTCTGGCGACGTCATGATGAAAAAAAACTTATCCACCTCCCTTAAAAAACTGACCTTCAGCGTTGGCATCCTGTTGTTGGCCGCACCCGCCGTACGCGCGGCGGAACCGCCGGCACCGCCGCAGGTAGACGCCAAAGCCTTTGTGCTGATGGACTACAACAGCGGCAAGATCCTGACCGAAGGCAATCCGGACACCCGTCTCGATCCCGCCAGCCTGACCAAGATCATGTCCAGCTACGTGATCGGCCAGGCGATCAAGGCCGGCAAGATCAAACCGGAAGATTTGGTGACCGTCGGCAAAGACGCCTGGGCGCCCGGCAATCCGGCGCTGCGCGGCTCCTCGCTGATGTTTGTCAAGCCGGGCGATCAGGTGCCGGTGCTGGAGCTGAATAAGGGCATCGTGATCCAATCGGGCAACGACGCCAGCATCGCGTTGGCGGACTACGTGGCGGGCAGCCAGGATTCGTTCGTCGGCCTGATGAACAACTACGCCAAATCGCTGGGGCTGCAGAACACGCATTTCCTGACGGTGCACGGTCTGGATGCCGAAGGGCAATACAGCACCGCGCGCGACATGGCGCTGCTGAGCCAGGCGCTGATCCGCGACGTGCCGGAAGAATACGCACTGCATAAAGAGAAAGAGTTCACCTTCAACAAGATCCGCCAGGTGAACCGCAACCGCCTGCTGTGGAGCTCGAACCTCAACGTCGACGGCATCAAAACCGGCTACACCAGCGGCGCCGGGCATAACTTGGTGGCTTCGGCCACCGATGGCCCGATGCGCCTGATTTCGGTGGTGCTGGGCGCGCCGAGCGACCGCATCCGCTTTAGCGAAAGCGAAAAGCTGCTGACCTGGGGTTTCCGCTTCTATGAAACCGCCACGCCAATCAAGGCCGACAAGCCGTTCGTCACCCAGAAGGTGTGGTTCGGCGACGTCGGTGAAGTGCCGCTGGGCGTCGCCAAAGACGCCTCGGTCACCATTCCGAAAGGGCAGATGAAAAACCTGAAGGCCAGCTACAAGCTGAACCAACCGGCGCTGGAGGCGCCGCTGGCCAAGAATCAGGTGGTCGGCACCATCGATTTCCAGCTGGATGGCAAAACCATCGAACAGCACCCGCTGGTGGTGATGCAGGAAGTGAAAGAGGGTAACTTCTTCAGCCGCATTTGGGACATGGTGATGATGAAGCTGACCCAGTGGTTCGGCGGCATCTTCGGTTAACCACTCGGTTAATGCAGAATGAAAAGGGCGCCCCGCGGCGCCCTTGTTGTCAGTTGCAGGCCACCACCTTGATCGCCAGCCCGCCCTGCGAGGTCTCGCGGTATTTGGCGTTCATGTCCTTGCCGGTCTCGTACATGGTTTCGATCACCTTATCCAGACACACCCGCGGCTCGCTGGTGCGGCGCAGCGCCATGCGCGCGGCATTGACCGCCTTCACGGCGGAAATCGCGTTGCGTTCGATACAGGGCACCTGAACCTGGCCGGCCAGCGGATCGCAGGTCAACCCCAGATGGTGCTCCATGGCGATCTCCGCCGCGATGCACACCTGCGCCGGGCTGCCGCCCATCAGCTCCGCCAGGCCGGCGGCCGCCATCGAACAGGCGACGCCCACCTCGCCCTGGCAGCCCACTTCGGCGCCGGAAATGGAGGCGTTCATCTTGTACAGCGCGCCGATCACCCCGGACGCCAGGAAATAGCGGCTGTAAGAGTTGGGGTTAACCGGGCGGATAAACTGGTCGTAGTAGGCCAGCACCGCCGGGATGATGCCGCAGGCGCCGTTGGTGGGCGCGGTCACCACGCGGCCGCCGGCGGCGTTCTCTTCGTTGACCGCGAAGGCGAACATGTTGATCCAGTCGACCACGTTCATCGGATCGATGTTGTTCTTGTCGCCGGTCACCAGAATGCGCCGCAGGGCCGCGGCGCGGCGCTGCACCTTCATCGGGCCGGGCAGCAGGCCCTCGGTATTCATGCCGCGTTCGATGCCGGCGCGCATCACCTGCCAGACGTCGGCGAAGTGGGCGTCTATCTCGGCCTTGCTGCGCAGCGCCAGCTCGTTTTGCATCACCAGGCCGGACAACGACAGGCCGGCGTCCTTGCAGTGCTGCTGCAGATCGCGAGCCGATGCGAACGGATAGGGCACCGGCTTCGCATTGCCGGCGGTCTGGCCGAAATGCTCTTCATCGACGATGAAGCCGCCGCCGGTGGAATAATAGGTCTTGCTGTGCAGCAGGCGTTCGCCGGCGAAGGCGCGGATGCGCATGCCGTTTTCATGCAGCGGCAGATTGTCGCGGTGGAAATTCATGCCGCCCTGCGGCGGGAAATCCACTTCGTGGCAGCCGTTGGCCAGCGGCAGGCGGCCGCGCTGTTCAACGTCGCGGATAAAGCCCGGGATGCTGTCGATGTCCACGTCGTGCGGCAGGTTGCCCGCCAGGCCCATGATAATGGCGATATCGGTGTGGTGGCCCTTGCCGGTCAGCGACAGCGAGCCGTAGACGTCGACCACCACGCGGGTGGCGTCCATCAGCTGTTGGTGAGCGATCAAATCGTCGATGAACTGTTTGCCGGCTTTCATCGGGCCGACGGTGTGGGAACTGGATGGGCCGATGCCAATTTTGAAAATATCGAAAACGCTGACCATAGTCTCGCCTCCTTCTTCAGGTGTCAGGCGGTTAATACGGGAAATGGGGCGGTGCGGGAGGGCCGGCGCACGGGGGCGCCGGCCGGGCGCGATTAGCCGATCAGGCTGAACACGATAGCGGAGATGGCGATCAGGCCCATCACCACCACGAACAGGTTGCTGATGTGGCCGCTGTACTTGCGCATGGCGGGCACTTTACGGATGGCGTACATCGGCATCAGGAACAGCAGCATGGCGATGATTGGGCCGCCCAGGGTTTCGATCATGCCCAGGATGCTTGGGTTCAGGGTGGCGACGATCCAGGTGGTCACCAGCATGAAGATGGCGGTCATGCGGTTCAGCTTGTCGGTGCTGACGGTTTTGCCGCGGCTCTTCATCGACTTGGCCACCAGGCCGTTGAAGCCTTCACGGGCGCCCAGGTAGTGGCCCAGGAAGGATTTGGTGATGGCGACGAAGGCGATGACCGGCGCGATGTACTCGATCATCGGGTTGTTAAAGTGGTTGGCCAGGTAAGACAGGATCGAGATGTTCTGCGCCTTGGCTTCCGCCAGGTTTTCCGGCGACAGGCTCAGCACGCAGCTGAACACGAAGAACATCACGGTCAGCACCATCATGATGTGGGCGTAAGCCAGAATGCGCGAACATTTCTTCTCGGCGTCCGGGCCGTATTCTTCACGCTTGGCGACGGCGAAGGCGGAGATGATCGGCGAGTGGTTGAAGGAGAACACCATGACCGGGATCGCCAGCCACAGGGTCATGATCAGGCCATGGCCCATGCCGGTGCCGGAACCTGACAGGGAGACGTTTTCGAAGATGGCGCCGGTCCAGTTCGGGATCAGGTACAGGGCCAGCAGCATCAGCACCGCGACGAACGGGAACACCAGGATGCTCATGGTCTTCACGATGGCTTGCTCGCCGAAGCGCACGATGGTCATCAGGCCGACGATCAGGATCAGCGACAGGATGGCGCGCGGCGGTGAGGTCATGCCCAACTGGTGGGTAATGAAGCTGTCGACGGTGTTGGTGATCGCCACGCTGTACACCAGCAAAATCGGGTAGATGGCGAAGAAGTACAACAGGGTAATCAGTTTGCCGGCGCTGATGCCGAAATGTTCTTCCACGACTTCGGTGATGTCTTCGCCGGGATTTTTGCCGGACAGAACGAAGCGGCACAGGCCGCGGTGGGCGAAGAAGGTCATCGGGAAGGCGATGATGGCCATGATGATCAGGGGAATCAAACCGCCGATGCCGGCGTTGATCGGCAGGAACAGCACGCCAGCGCCGATGGCGGTGCCGTACAGGCCCAGCATCCACATGGTGTCCGTTTTACGCCAGGTACTGGTGGAGCCAGAAGCCGCAGAGGCAATAGTGCCGGTCTGTGTAGTGTCCATAAATATCTCCGAAGTGAACACGATAATTTAAAATAAAAACAAAGCTTAAGGTTAAAACCGCCCAACGCGATATTCAGAAGGCGTCCAGCGGTAAGAATCGGGTGTTGCTTGCGGGGATAGTTGGCGTCCCCCTGGTTGTTTGGCGTGGGTCATCCTTGGCACAGCGCCGGATAACGCACTAAAAAGACCTTTGCGAAAAAGTCGTTACTGCTGCCGATGGGTCTTTGCCCGCCGATTTTTGTTGGCGGCAAGATAACGATTTACAGTAGAAACAACCGTGATCCTGCTCTCAAATGCGTAATCTGTGCAGTTATCTGCTTTTTTATCGATTTTCCACGCATATGTTGCGCATTTGTGTAAGATTTTGTGCTGAAATCGCTCTGGCGACGGCTATTGGGTTTATCCGGCGTGTTCAATAAATAACCAGACAAAACGCTATGCTCAGCAACAAGCCGAGCAATATATTTTATGCGTGGTTTGGGATCTAGCTAAAAACCCGGATTAAGCAGTTTTAGTGATGTAGATCACATTGTTGTTTTAACTCAAATAATATCTAATGTTATGTTTTTTAATGGTTTTATTTTAAATCTCGCTTAATAACGCAGGTAAACTAATTCGTACTTAAGCGGATAAAAATGCTTAACCATTCATCATATGAATAAGATGATTTGGCGCTATTTGATGCCGGCAGGTTAAACCTCTGTTGAGATTAACCCCGCGCCGCTCGGCGCCATTGATCATATAACAGCCGGCCGCAGCGGTTAATTCAGGCAAATAAACGCCGGTTTGCCCGCAGTGCGAATAATAACCTGGGGAAGCTGTTGCATTTTATTAACCTGATGTTGCGTGCGGATAAACCAAAACGGCGAACCGACTGCGCATTATTTGCACAATATTGCCGGGTACTGAGGGGGAAAAGGTGGGGGCATCGCCGTCGAACGCCGACGGCGGCGGGAGTCAGAATCGAATGGCGATGGCGTTTTCGCTGAAAAACGCCGCGAATTCGGCATCCGGTTGGCGATCGGTAATCACCCGATCGAACCGAGTCAGCGGGCCGATGCAGGCCGGCTTGGTTTTGCCGAACTTGCTGTGATCGGCCACCAGGATCTTTTGCTGCGCCATCGCCATGGCGCGGTGCTTCATCTCCAGCTCGTCGAAGTTAAAGCAGGTGGCGCCGTGCTGCAGGCTGAGGCCGGCGGCGGAGATAAAGGCGATGTTCGGGCAGATGTGGTCCAGCTCGTTGTGCTGGCCGACGCCGGTGAAGATATAGTTGTTCGGCTTGAACTCGCCGCCGCACAGGATCACCTTGCAGTTGGGTTTGTCCTGCAGCGCCAGAAAGGTATTCAGCGAGTGGCATACCGCGGTGAAGGACAGCTCGTCGGCGATGGCGTCGATGATCGCCGGGGTGGTGGTGCCGCAGTCGAAAAACACCGTGTCGTTTTCGTTGATCAACGGGGCGGCCAGCAGGCCGATGCGGCGTTTTTCCGTGACCTGTTTGGCCTTCTGATCGGAGACGAAGTAGTTGGTTACCCCATTGCTGCGCGGGTCGGTCACCACATAGCCGCCGAGCAGCACCACGGCCGCCGGCTCGGCGCTGAGATCGCGGCGGATGGTCATTTCCGATACGCCCAACAACGCGGCGGCTTCCTTGAGGTGGATCTTGTCGGCGCGTTTTAACGCCTGCACTAACCGGTTGATACGTTCTTCGCGCCGCGTTTCCATCTGTCCGTCTTCCCACAGGTTTAAGAGATAAAAAGAGTGCGTGCTGCCGTTATTCGGGGCTATATGCAACGATGCGGGGCAATATCGGGCCGCCTGCGCCGCCCGTATTGTCCCGCATCAGATTATCTCGGCGCGCTTCAGGCTATCAGTAGCTGCCTGCCGCCGCCCGGTCGCCAGAAACGATGGCCACGCCTGAGCTGGTGCCGATACGCGTGGCGCCCGCGTTGATCATCTTCTCGGCGGTCGCGCGATCGCGCACGGCGCCGGAGGCTTTCACGCCCATCTCGCTGCCCACGGTGGCGCGCATCAGTTTGACGTGCTCTTCACGAGCGCCGCCGGTGCTGAAGCCGGTAGAGGTTTTGACGAAGGCCACATCGAGTTCGCGACACATTTCACAAACCTGAACGATCTGCGCATCGCTGAGCAGGCAGGTTTCCAATATTACCTTCAACGGGATCGCCGCGCAAACCTCACGCACTGCGGCGATGTCGGCTTTCACTTCGTCCAGCAGGCCGCTTTTCAGCCAGCCGACGTTGATCACCATGTCGATTTCCTGCGCGCCTGCGGCGATCGCCGCCTTGGCTTCGAACGCCTTGGCGACGGTCAGGCCGGCACCCAGCGGGAAGCCGATCACCGAGCACACTTTCACCGCGCTTTCCTGCAGCAGGTGCGCCGCCAGCGGCACATAGCCGGAGTTGACGCATACCGCATAGAAATTGTGCTGCTGCGCTTCTTCACACAGCTTGGCGATTTGCGTTTCGGTGGCGTCCATCGCCAGCAGGGTGTGATCGACATAGCTTGCGTAATCAATGTTTTCGGTAGTCATCTCGGTTCCTTAGTGAGGTGTAGACCCATCAGGTTGTGATTGATGTGAGAATAATAACATTCATCGTCGCGCAAACATAGCTTGTTTTACCGTGCAACGGCGTGGGCATTGTTGGGATCGATGTCACAGCTATCACATGCGGCGGTTGATAATGTTATTTAACTAACATTAGATGTTCAAAAAGACAACAGGGGAAAGCAGCATGGATATCGCAGTAATCGGCTCGAACATGGTGGATTTGATTACCTACATTGACCGGATGCCGAACGCCGGCGAAACGCTGGAGGCGCCGGCGTTTGAAATCGGCTGCGGCGGCAAGGGCGCCAACCAGGCGGTGGCCGCCGCCAAACTCGGCGCCAGCGTAATGATGGTGACCTGCGTAGGGGACGATGTGTTCGCCGACAACACCGTGCGCAATCTGCAGCAGGCCGGCGTGGATACCCGCCATGTGAAAAAAGTGACGGGCGTTTCCAGCGGCGTGGCGCCGATCTTCGTCGACAGCGCCTCGCAAAACCGCATTCTGATCGTCAAAGGCGCCAACGACCGGCTGCTGCCGGCGGATATCGAACGTGCCGCCCCGGCGTTGCAGGCGTGCCGCTTGATGATCCTGCAGCTCGAGATCCCGCTGGAAACGGTGTATGCGGCGATCGACTTCGCCCGCCGGCAGCGCATTGCGGTGATCCTTAACCCGGCGCCGGCGTCGCGCGAGCTGGATATCGCCTATGCCTGCCAGTGCGACTTCTTTATACCGAACGAAACCGAGCTGGAGATCCTGACCGGCATGCCGGTGGACAGCGAAGAAAATATCCTGCGCGCCGGCCGCACGCTGCTGGAGAAAGGGCTGCGCAACCTGATCGTCACCCTCGGCCAGCGCGGCGCGCTGTGGCTGACCGGCGATCGGGTGGAGCATGTTGCGTCGCTGCCGGTGAAGGCGGTGGATACCAGCGGCGCCGGCGACGCCTTCATCGGCTGTTTCGCCCACGAATACGTGCGCCACGGCGAGGTGCTGCAGGCGATGCGCCAGGCTTCGGCCTATGCCGCCTACAGCGTTACCGGCAAGGGGACCCAGCGTTCCTATCCCGATGCATCGCAGTTTCTCGATTTTATAACCGCCCAGCAGCAAGGAAAATGACATGCGCCATCATACCGTTCAGCAATCCGACGGCTATCTCGACAGAACGCCGCTGTTTCAGTTTATTTTGCTTTCCTGCCTGTTCCCGCTGTGGGGGTGCGCCGCCAGCCTGAACGACATTCTGATCACCCAGTTCAAAAGCGTGTTCGAACTGAGCGACTTCGCCAGCGCGTTGGTGCAGAGCGCGTTTTACGGCGGCTACTTCCTGATCGCCATTCCGGCTTCGCTGGTGATCAAGAAAAGCAGCTACAAGGCGGCGATCCTGATCGGCCTGACGCTGTATATCGTCGGTTGCATGCTGTTTTATCCGGCGTCGCATATGGCGACCTACACCATGTTCCTGGCGGCGATCTTCGCCATCGCCATCGGCCTGAGCTTCCTCGAAACCGCCGCCAACACCTACAGCTCGATGATCGGCCATCGCGACTACGCCACGCTGCGGCTTAACGTCAGCCAGACCTTCTACCCGGTGGGCGCGCTGATGGGCATCGTGCTGGGCAAATACCTGGTGTTTCAGGAGGGGGACAGCCTGCAGGCGCAGATGGCGGGCATGTCGCCGGAGCAAATTCACCAGTTCCGTTTGACGATGCTGGAGCATACGCTGGAACCGTACAAGTACCTGATCATGGTGCTGCTGTTGGTGATGCTGCTGTTTCTGCTCACCCGCTACCCGCACTGCAAACCGCAGAACGAGCGCGGCGAGCGGGCGGCGGGGCCGGCGCTGGGTGAAACCCTCAGATACCTGGCCGGCAACGCGCGCTTTCGCAAGGGCATCGCCGCGCAGTTTCTGTATGTCGGCATGCAGGTGGCGGTGTGGTCCTTCACCATCCGGCTGGCGCTCAACCTGGGCGCATCCAACGAGCGCGATGCCGCCAACTTTATGATCTACAGCTTCATCTGCTTCTTTATCGGCAAGTTCGTCGCCAATTTCCTGATGACGCGGTTTCGCGCGGAAAAGGTGCTTATCGCCTATTCGCTGCTTGGCGTAGCGACGCTGGCCTACGTGGTGCTGGTGCCGAGCTTCACCGCCGTTTACGCCGCGGTGTTCGTCAGCGTGCTGTTCGGGCCCTGCTGGGCCACCATCTACGCCGGCACGCTGGACACGGTGGACAACAAATACACCGAGGTGGCCGGGGCGATCATCGTGATGTCGATCGTCGGCGCGGCCTTCGTGCCGGCGCTGCAGGGCTATGTCTCCGATCACCTGGGCTCGATGCAGCGGGCGTTCGGCGTGTCGCTGCTGTGCTTCGCCTACGTCGGCTTCTATTTCTGGGGAGAGCTGCGGCATAAACGGCGCGATGCGCGCCAGCCGCTGGCCGACAGCGAATCGATGGGGGGGCTGTGATGAAAGCGATTATCGCCCTGATCCCCGAGCAGTTCGGCGCACAGCCGCGCGAGCTGTACCGCTGCGGCGAGTTTCGCGTGACCGCGTTTCGCTATGACAGCGGCATCGCCGCGCTGAAGCTGGCCAACGGCCGCGGGCATCTGACGGTGCTGCCCTATTACGGCCAGATGGTGTGGGACGCCGAGTTCGACGGCCATCAACTGAAGATGGAAAACATGTTCAGCCAGCCGCGCCGGGGGGAGAGCATCATCGACAGCTACGGCTGCTTCGCCTTCCATTCCGGGTTGCGGCGCAACGGCTGCCCGGCGCCGGATGACGATCACCCGCTGCACGGCGAGATGCCCTGCGCGGCGATGGACCGCGCCTGGCTGGAGGTAGAGGGCGATACGCTGGCGATCGGCGGCAGCGTGGAGTATGTGAAAGGCTTCGGCGACCATTATCTGGCGCAGCCGCGGGTGCGGCTGACGGCGGGCAGCGGGCAGTTCGGCATCGAGATGCGGGTAACCAACCTGGCCAGCGTGGCGATGCCGCTGCAGTACATGTGCCATATGAACTATGCCTATGTGCCGGGCGCCACCTTTCGGCAGAACCTGCCGGGATCGGCGCTGCAGCTGCGGGAAAGCGTGCCGGCGCACGTGCAGCCGACGCCGCAGTGGCTGGCGTACACCCGGAAGCTGGCGGAGCGGGGCCACGGCCTGTGCGAACTGAACGAGCCGGAATGTTACGATCCGGAGATCGTGTTTTTCGCCGACGAGCTGTCGCAGTACGTCGATCAGGCGGAGTTCTTTATGCTGGCGCCGCAGGGCCACCGTTTCGTGACGCGTTTTTCCACCGCGCAGTTCAACTACGGCACGCGCTGGATATTGCACAACGGCGATCAGAAAGTGGCGGCTTTTATCTTGCCGGCAACCTGCCGGCCGGAAGGGTATCTGGCGGCGAAACGTGCGGGAAGCCTGCTGATGCTGGCGGCGGGGGAAACGCGAGAGTTTTGCGTCACCACCGGCGTGGTGTGAAGCACAGGGGCGGCAACGCCCCTGTGGCCTGCGAGGGTTATTCTTTTACCCAGCCTTTGCGGATGGCGAAGGCGAACAGGAAACGGTACAGGCGCGCCAGCCGTTCGGCGATGGCATCGCCGAACAGGTTCCATACCAGCTGGGCGAACAGGCAGCCGACCAGGCCGAGCAGGAAACCGCCGACCATGTCCAGCGGCCAGTGCACCCCGAGATAGACGCGTGACCAGGCGATGCCCGCCGCGACGATCATCAGCAACACGCCGGACCATACCCGGTGCCAGAACAGGAACGCCAGCGCAAAGGTAAAGATGGCGGTGCCGTGATCGCTGGGAAAGGAGCTGTCCGGCGCGTGCGCCAGGAAGGTATAGCCGACGCCGGCGACGAACGGCCGCTCGTGCGGCAGCAGCATGCCGATCGTGGAGGAGGCCAGCATGGCGAACAGCAGAGCGATTGTCGTCTTGGCCACCACTTCGCGTTGCGAAACCAGCTGGCTTTGCGGCCCCCACAGCCACAGGCCGACGATCAACAGCGGCACGATGGCGATCAGATCGCGCGCCAGAAAGGTGGCGAAGTCGATCAACCACTCGGGGGACGCCGGGGTCGCATTGATCCAGGCGAAAAGAAGATAATTCAACTGCTCCATAACCGTTACCTCGTCTTGCGGTGGAAATAGCCGCTAACCGTCCAATAAATAGCCAACTGGCTCAACCAAACCCACCAACCCGCCCACAGGTTATGGGTAAGAAAATGTGCCCCGCGCATCACCTGGCCAAAGCCCATCAGCATGCCGAGCGCGACGCCGCCGAACCAGCACCAGTAAGCCAGGCGCGGGCGCTGCGGATAAAACAGGAAGAACAGCGCCATCACCGCAAAACCGCTGGAGGCGTGGCCGCCGGGGAAGCAGCGGCCGGGCCCCGGCATTGCCGGCACCGTGCCGAACAGCGGGTAAGACATCGCTTTGCCGCCGTATTCGATCAGATCCCAGGGGCACGAATGCGCGCTGGTGGCCTTGAGAATGCCGACCACCAGCGGGCCGATGCCGATCAGCAGCATGCTGACGATCAGCCGCGGGCTGCGACGGTAGATGCCCCACAGCAGCGCCGGCACCGCGCCGGCGATCACCAGCTGCTTCAGCAGGCGGTGGTTGATCAGATCCAGCCAATAATTGTTCTGCCAGGGAAAATGCCCGCTGGCGGGGTCAAACCAGTCATTGCTGATAGCCCAGTCCAACTGCTCGCTGCGCGACAGCCAGAGGAACAGCAACCCGCTGACCAACAGGCCGAAAACGTGCCAACGGTAAAAGGATGCCGGTAAGGAGTAAAGGGCAGTTGTCTTAATTTGCGGTGTCGTTGAGGATTGATTTAATGAAGGTTTTGGATCCACGTGCGGGCTCGCTGGCAGAGTTGAATCCGGCTACTGTAATCATTGCGCCTTAAGAAAACCTTAATCCGCCGCCGCCGTCGGCCAGAGAAAGGCATATCCGCGGCAGCGGCTTTCGGCTAAGGTAATCGTTTGCTTTTTATCGGGATGATGTGGTGATGAAGAATAAAACGATCGTTTTGCTGTTGGCCGCCAGCGGCGCCGTCTTTTCTCCCCTGAGCTTTGGGCAGCAGCGGGCCGCCGGGCCGATTGTGGTGCAGGGGGCGATGCCGGTCGAGGCCGAACGTTTCGCCCAACGGTTGGAAAATCCGCGCGAAGAGCAAGTTGGCGGCTGGCGCTTCTGGCATGGCACCGTCGACGGCTACCCGGTGGTGGTTTCCGAAACCCTGAAGGGCATGTCTAACGCGGCGGCGGCTACGGCGATCGCCGCCACCCGCTTTCACCCGGTGGCGATCATCAACCAGGGCACCGCCGGTGGCCACGATCCGGCGCTGAAGGTTTACGACATCGTGCTGGGCAAGTACTCGGTTAACCTGGGGGCGTTTAAAACCCCGGCCAAGGCGCAGGGAGAGGGCAGCGATTCGCGCCAGTGGCGGCCGATGGACCTGCTGGCCTCTAAAGGCAGCGCCGGCGAGGACAAGAACGCCCACAGCATTCGCCAGTTCCCGGCGGACGGGCCGTTGCTGGCGATCGCGGAAAGCGTGAAGGGCCGCTATAAGCAGGGCCGGGTGGTGGAAGGGGTGATCGGCTCGGCAGACGTGTGGAACAGCGAACTGGACCGCATTCGCTACTTCCGCGACAGCTACCATACCTCGGTTGAAGAGATGGAGACCGCCTCCGCAGCGCAGATCGCCGCCGCGTTCAATATTCCGTTCGTCGGCATTCGCGTGCTGTCGAATAACATCACCAACCAGGGCAAATACGATCCGCAGACCGGGCTGGCGTGCCAGGATTATGTCTATCAGGTAGTGAAGGCTTATGTCGCCCGCGCGGCCGCCAAATAACCCATTGCTCCAGCCAATCGGCAATATCAGGCGATTGTCACTGATTATAGCCAATTGTAAAGAAGATTAAACCTATGGCAGGGCTGGCTGTAGTGTATTAGTTTATAGGCGGATTATTTGATAAATCGTAGGGATAAAACATGAACAAGGCATCCGTTGTATTTTCCGGCCTGCTGATGGCCGTTTCCGCCAGCGCCATTGCGGCTACCTCTGCAGACGACGCCGACATCAGCAAACAACCGCTGGAAAAGGTCGCGCCTTACCCGAAAGCCGAGAAGGGCATGAATCGCCAGGTGATCTACCTGCCGAAGCAAGACAACGAAGAAAACTACCAGGTTGAGCTGCTGATCGGCAAAACCCTGGAAGTGGACTGCAACCGCCACATGATCGGCGGCACGCTGGAAAGCAAAACTCTCTCCGGCTGGGGCTACGACTATCTGGTGCTGGAGAAGCTGTCTGAACCGGCTTCCACCATGATGGCCTGCCCGGACAACACCAAAACGCAGAAATTCATCGCCGCCAACCTGGGCGACGCCGCCATGCAGCGCTACAACAGCCGCCTGCCGATCGTGGTTTACGCGCCGAAAGACGTGGAAGTGAAATACCGCGTGTGGAAAGCGGAAGACACCATCAAGCAGGCAGAGCAGAAGTAAACCTCCGGTGAGGCCGGGGATCGCCCGGCTTCACAATACGCCTTCCTTATCCGTTTCCGCGGTTGCAACAGCGGCGTTTTCAGTTTTTTATAGGTCTCGGGATCCACCAGAGAGCCAGTAGATGGAACTGTTATTCACAAAAGCCTTTGTGGCGCTTGGCATCGTATTTATCCTGCTGTTTTTAGCCTGCATCATGATGTTTATTAAGCATGAAATTTGCTACCGGCAGATTGTCGAACGCTATCTTGACGCCGGGCTGTTTATGCCGGGCTACCTCCAATTTCTTACTCGCACCGGTTTTTTCGGCAGCTTTCCCGTGGTGTTCTTTTTTAGACAAATTATGGCGGAGAAGAACGTTAAAACGGCGCCGGGTGAATATTTACCTGAGGCCTGCTATGCGTTCTTCCGCAGTCAACCTGCTGAAGCGTTAGGATGGATGAGGGTGTACAGCGCCGGATATGGGGGGTTGATCGCGGTATTTCTGGCGTTGGTCGGGATGTCTTTTGTGGCATAAGGGGGGGCGTTGCGGGAACAGCTAATTATCTATAGTTTTCAGTATGGTATAACGAGCTCGTGGCTGCGGATAACCGGCTTGCTTTAATGATTAGTCATTAATACTTTGTGTTGCTCTGTCCTCATGCATTAGGTGCATGAATTTGCATGATGATCCGGTGCGAGTTTCACCCTTGCACGGATCGCGCCGGATCATGTACCTGCATGAAAAGCGACACATGAAGCGGGCAGGCGAGGCAGGGATAGCATTGCGCGCAAACTGGGTAGATCGATTGTTTTTGTTCGATTACTATGTATCTTTGACGATCACTCTTAAAAGTGGATCTTGAAATTCAGCCGTAGAGAGGTAGGTAAATGGAAGACTATGCCAGCGCTGCAATTAGGCATTATATAGATGCCGAAAAGTTAAAGGGTAGTGGCTCAATTGATAATGCAGGGCACCTTGTCGGATTTGCTGCAGAATGCGCTTTAAAATATAAAATAAGCACTATCTCTCCAGATATGGATAGACCACGAGGACATTTTCCTGATTTTGTTAATATTGCGAAAAAAAGATTGAATTCTAGAGCACATATGTCTGTCTTTAAGCTTCTTTCCAATCCGATTTTAGCTGGGTGGGATGTTAATTATAGATACTATGTTGATGGTACAGTTAACTCGGCTGTTCTAGATTCTTGGATTAGAGATACAGTTAGATTAATTTCTGCTGCGGGGTTAAAAGTAAGAAAATGAATAAGAAAATATATTTTGATGACTCGCTGCCTATTTTTGCAAAGTTTGTAAGTGAGGAGCTGGGCGTTGCAGCTCTCGAAAATAATTATTTTTTGCGTGATGCGGAAGGTCGACTCTCCGTAATTGTTTTAGATGATAAAATTGACAAGGAAAATAGAACGCGACTTGCAACTAAAGCTAAAGATTACTTGGGTGATTATGTCGATGATAATGATTTTGTCTTCTCTACTCCTGATGAGCTCTTTGATGAGTCGTTAAAAGATATTGGCATTGCTTCTAAAATAACCTTGTCCTCTAGCTTTTATAGCGGGAATGTATTTTTATTTGAAAGGCGAATAATAGGTTCTGATTGGTTGAAAAAAACAAAACAAGAAACTAACAATCCAGTGAGAATTGTTTTTTCAAGTATTAAGGGGGGGGTGGGTCGTTCGACAGCCTTGTGTGTTGTTGCTAGTGCGTTAGCCCAAGAAGGAAAAAGAGTATTAGCAATAGACATGGATTTAGAAGCTCCTGGGCTTGGCAACATGCTTTTAACTGAAAAAACTTTGCCAAAATATGGTCTTTTAGACTTTTTTGTTGAAAAAAATGTCAGTAAAGTTAATGGTTCTAGTTATATTGACATGGTCAGCTCTTCATGGATTTCATCAGGGAAGGGGCGTGTTGATGTAATTCCTGCTCTTGGTGAAAGTTCATTCAATAATCCAGAAAATGTCTTAGGGAAGATTGCTCGATCTTATCTTTCTACAACTGATTGTGCTGGTAATAACTTCTCTTTCATTGATTATATGGATATCTTGGTAGATAAATTTTCTGATCCCACTAGATATGATGTTATTTTAATTGATGCTCGTTCCGGTTTGCATGAAACGACAGCGTCTGCAATGGTCGGCTTGGGGGCAAATATATTTTGTTTCGGTGTGGATCAGCCTCAAACTTTTGCTGGGTATGATCTGTTGTTTTCACATTTATCTATATTCAATAATATTGATCCTTCATGGTTAAATAGATTTAATTTTGTTCAGGCTAAAGCTTCTGACGGACAAGATAAACGAGATCTTTTTGCCCAAAAAATGGAAGCTAAAATAGCTTCATATTTCTCAAAAAAAGAGGCTGATGATGATATTAATGTGGCATCCCTTAAGGACACATTTGAAGTAGAATGGGATGATACTGAATCAGTAGAGCTTATAACCGAAGAGATTGATGTTATTAATCCGATAATAAGTATTTTAGATGATAGCAGGTTCAGTGATTTTGATCCTATTTCGAATAGGGATATACTAACAAGTAATTTTTATGATGTTACATTTAAACTTCTTTTGGAGAGGGTGAGATCAATCCTAGAGGAGTCTTTGGAGGGGGAGGAGATATGAATACCATTAATTACTCCAAAATATCAGAGGCCTTAGCTTCGTTGCCTTCTGATCATGATGCTAGTGGAGAGTATAAACCAACAGTAGATGAGATATTTGCGCCACAGCAACATGCTAATGCCTTAGATCCTTATACGACAATAGTTGTAGGTGCTAGAGGTACAGGGAAGAGCTTTTGGGCTGGTGTACTAGCGCAAAAGGATACTCGAGATGTTGCGGCTCAGTCGTATCCTAATTTAGGCCTTGAAAAGCTATTGGTTGCGGAAGGTTATAATGGTTTTCTATCGACAAGAATACTGCAGGAGTTAGTGCCTGAGGGACAGGAGAGTAAAAAATCTTACGAATTTTGGCAAGCGTCCATAATAATGGCTATCGATCGGATGATTGCTGAAGAAAGGGGCGTTAAATTTAAAGAAAAATTATCTGACTATATAAAGAGATACTCAGATCCTGAAGATGCAGATCTATATCTTTCTGATCTTGATGATAAGCTTGAAGAGGATGAAACGACAGTTTTAATAACATTTGATGCCTTGGATAAGTTGTCTAAAGACTGGAGCCGTTCAAATTTATTACTGGATTCTTTGTTTGAAGTTGTATGGGACTTGAGAATCAGAAAGCGTATTCGTGCAAAAATATTTATACGTCCTGAGCAATTCAATGATGATTCTTTAAAGTTTGTAGAAATACCAAAATTGAGAAGTTCTCGAGTTGAACTAGAGTGGACACAGATCGAGCTTTATGGGCTTTTGTTTTCTCGCTTAGGTTATGATCCGTCTAAAAATGCAGATGAATTTCTTAAAGTTGCAAAGTCGATAGGCGCTCCATTTAAGCCTTTACCTCATAAGCAAAGAAGAAATTGGAATCTTGTTAGTGATAAAAAAATTCAAAAAGACATGATGACTGCTCTTGCTGGCCCTTATATGGGGAAGAACTTTAAAAAAGGTGGAACATATGATTGGCCTTATAAACATTTGGCTGACGCTAATGGGGATGTTACACCTCGGAGCTTCTTGAAGCTATTTTCAGAAGCTGGTAAGTTTGGATCCTTATTACAAGATAGGGCTATCTCCGCGGAAGGTATTCGACATGGTTTACGTGAGGCTTCAAAAGTAAGGGTTGAACAGTTAGTTGTTGAATATCAATGGGTTAAGAGGGCTTTGGCACCTTTGGCTGGATTGCGTGTGCCATGTACGGAAGAGGATATACTTTCCCGTTGGGAAGATAGTAATACCATAGAAGTTATTATGAATGCTTCTCAGTCTGATAGTGGTGGTTTCTTGCCACCATACCCCTATCCCCTCTACAAGAAGTTGAAGGGTGAGGCAAAATTATCAGCATTAGCCGACTCAATGGCTAAGATTGGCTTGTTTGAAATTAGAGCTGATGGCCGCTTTGATATCCCTGATTTATTCAGGGTTGCAGCTAAGATGTTGAAAAAAGGCGGTATAACACCAACCGCAAAATAATTTGGTAAGGCTGCTATTGTTGCAGCCTTAATTTTAAAATTATTTTATAGTGTATATTTTTTAAAATTAATCACGTTGCAATTGAAATGCGAGTTTATTGCTTGCATTCTTTCTTGTAGTGGTATCAATTCATTCCTCACAAACACCTGACTAGCTTTCTCTACATCCCCAAACCCCCCAGTATTATTCGGAACGATCCCCATCATCTGAGGTGGCACGCGATGAGCACTCAACAAATCATCCCGGGTAGCATTCTTAATATTGAAGAAATCATCTTTGGTAGCGACTTCACTCAGAGGCAGTATTTTTATGCCGTCCGGGGCGTACATGAACAAATTGCGGAATTTCCCCAAGCCCTTGGTATCACACATGGCTTGACGCATTCTATCAACGTCACTGGTACTCTGTGCTGCGTCGGTCATATATAAGATGTAACCGGCGTGCGCCCCATTTTGATAATACTTCCGGCGGAACAAGGTCGCTGTCTCGTTCAGCCATGCTGAATTAAGCGCGCTCAGGTATTCCGGCAGCCCGTACAGCTCTTGGTTAATATCCGGCTCAATCAAATGAAACACGCTACCCGGAATGAACTGGTGCGGCACTTTCCAGTCCTGCACAAACCAATACGTATCAGGATCAACACCTCGGCGGGTGTATTTCGCCGGTGAACACTTTAGTCGTAACGGTTCTCCAAGTCGGTTTTTCCTGACCTCTAAAAAGGCGTTACCAAATACCAGATAATCTGTAAGCATCCCGGTAAACCGGACCATTCACTTTCAGAGATCTTCCGGCATACTGACTATGTCCCCGGAGGAGATCGCCATGCGCAAAGCACGATTCACCGAACACCAGATCATCGCCGTTCTGAAGTCCGTCGAAGCCGGACGCACCGTTAAGGATGTCTGCCGCGAGGCCGGGATCTCTGAGGCCTCGTACTACAACTGGAAAGCGAAGTTCGGCGGCATGGAATCCTCTGATATCAAAAAGATGAAGGACCTTGAGGATGAAAACCGCCGGCTGAAACAGATGTTTGCGGACCTGAGTCTCGAGTGCCGCGCCCTGAAAGACGTTATTGAAAAAAAGCTTTAAAACCAGCGATAAAGCGTGAGCTGGTCAGCTATCTGACCGCGCAGTTTGCCATGAGCTTACATCAGGCATGCAGGGCATTGTCGCTGAGCAGGACGGTATTTCGTTATCAGCCGGATACGCGACGTGATGAGCCGGTGATTATGGCGCTGACCGTGGCGGCTGAACGCTATTCGCGATACGGATTTAAAAAGCTTTTTCAGGTGCTGCGCAGGCAGGGCAATACCTGGAACCATAAAAGAGTTCACCGTATTTACTGCCTGCTGAAACTGAATTTTCGCCGCAAGGGAAAACAGCGCCTGCCTGTGCGTTATCCGGCTCCGCTGGCGACGCCAGAGGTGATGAACCAGAGCTGGTCCATCGATTTTATGCACTATGCGCTGGTGTGCGGCAGGCGCTTCCGGACCTTCAACGTGGTGGATGATTTTAACCGCGAAGCACTGGCGATCGAAATTGACCTGAATATCCCCGCGCAGCGGGTCGTGAGAGTGCTGGACAGGATCGTGGCAAACCGCGGATATCCGCTGAAAATGCGGATGGATAACGGTCCGGAGCTGATCTCGCTGACGCTGGCACAATGGGCAGAAGAGCATGGTGTGATGCTGGAATTTATTAGGCCCGGCAAGCCCACGTAGAATGCCTTTATCGAACGGTTCAACCGGACGTACAGGACAGAAATACTGGATTTTTATCTGTTCAGAACGCTGAATGAAGCACGGGAAATTACAAAGCGCTGGCTGGCAGAATATAACAGCGAGCGCCCTCATGAATCCCTGAATAACCTGACGCCGGAAGAATACCGGCTGATGGCTGAAACCCCGGAAATCTCAAAAAGTGCGTGGAACTAAAACGGGTGTACTTACAGGAAAAGCTTCAGAGCGGTGTGGCTGAGTTCTCACTGTCGCTCGCGATGGGTCGGGCCAACATCATCCCGGAAACGCCGGTACGCGTCAGCGGGTTTAAAGCGGCGATCGATGCGCAAGACTGGATAGTGAGCAAAGTCACGCACAATTTGAGTAACGGAGGTTTTACGAAGGTGCTGGAGTTTGAAGTTTTTTTTCCAATCGGAATTATGATTTATCTTTCATGTAGAAAATCTGCAAATGCAGATTTTCTACATGAGACAGACTAACGCTTACTTAGGGAATGAGAATGGTAATACTTCGTATCCATGTACATGGGTTGATGCTTGCTCAGTGTGTTCGAATAAACTAAGGAAAGCTTCTGCTTCGATAGAATCTTCAAGGGGAGATACATGCGAATTGATATACGGGAAAAGAGTAATCGCAGCATTCATAGATAGGGGTATATAGTTTATAAATATATCTGCTTTGGTAAATCCGCGGCTAACAGCTTCAGCCTCAAATTTATCTGCATTTAAATAATCCCTAACACGATTTCTAGCTTCGGGTTTCAACCTTGATTCTTGCCTTGGTAAAGAAAGCATTAAATCAAGATCGCTCCATGAAATAGGAACGTTGAAAAAGCCGTGCCCTTCGCTCTCCGAAAAACTAGGGAATTTTACGTAGAAATAATTTTTAGAATGTGTAGGGTTAGCTATTAGTTGTCTGTGGCAGTTATAAAGCGTCCTGATTCTATTGGCTTTATTGTGGTGTCTTGCATTCCTAATTATTAATATCGTTAGTAGTTGAGGAATAAGATACCAATCAGGGGGTATCTGATTGTGAGACATGTTGTCATATAGATTGTGGAATGCGTTAAGTTGTGTATTTAAACCCGATTCTAAATTGCCAATAGCCTCAGCACGGTCAATATTCAATAATCTACGAAAAGACCATTCCGATTCCATGAGTACTCGAAATGCTTGAGCTAGGTCCTCGAAAGAGTGTGAAAGCATCTAAGTTTCCTTGTTAATGAGTAAAACTCCCCCAATTTTACTCTAAAATAATAGGATCTCTATTGTTCTTTTACTTATGTATGAATATCCACTGCGTAGTGTTATTCTTGATTATCGTAATGTGAATTTTTTGTAAACTCACTTAAAGGTGGTTTTGTTCTCGATCGGGCAGAGTATTATCGCGACAATGAGAGATTGAGAAGGGAATATCAACATGATGCATTGCCCGCTTTGCCGAACTGCCGCCCATGCCCGCACAAGCCGCTATCTTAGTGAGAACACTAAGGAGCGTTATCATCAATGTCAAAACATAAACTGCAGTTGTACTTTTGTGACGCTGGAATCTATTCAGCGGCAGATCGTATCACCGGGCAAAGTTGATATCGCTCCGCCACACCCAACGCGAAGCAATCAGGGAACACTTTGGATTTAACAAGAAGCCTGCGAAAGCAGGTTTTTTTATGCCTGTAAAATGGCTGTCGCCACTTTGTCGCCATAGAGTGATTTTACTGTTTTTAATTCATTGTTTCATAATGATATTTTTTCATGGCAACAAAAAACCCGATAATCTTGAACCTAAAAGGCGGGATTATCGGGCTCCACAAATTGGGGACATCAAAGAAAAGCAGTGGCACTAATTCAGACTGCCCCCGACAACGAAAGTTCTCGGCGGCGACAAAAAAATCAAAATATTTTTAGCGCCAAATCATCGCCGCTGCTTATCGGTTATCCCGCTATCCCCGGCCACAGCACCACGATCAGCGAACCCGCGAGGGTTAACAATACGTTAGCGATGGCATAGGTGCCGGCGTAGCCCAGCGCCGGGATGTTGCTGCGCGCGGTGTCGCTGATGATCTCCATCGCCGGCGCGCAGGTGCGGGCGCCCATGATGGCGCCGAACAGCAGGGCGCGGTTCATGCGCAGCACGTAGGCGCCGAACAGGAAACAGATGATCACCGGCACCAGGCTGACGATCAGCCCGGCGATCAGCATCTGGCCGCCGACCGCACCCAGGCTGTGGCCGATGCCGGCGCCGGCGCTCAGGCCTACCCCGGCCATAAACACCATCAGGCCGAATTCTTTCACCATGTTCAGCGCGCCCTGCGGGATATAGCCGAAGGTCGGGTGGTTGGCGCGCAGGAAGCCGAGCATGATGCCGGCCATCAGCAGGCCGGCGGCGTTGCCGATGCCGAACGAAAAGTTGCTGAACTGAATGGTGATCTGGCCAATCAGCAGGCCGATGATGAAGAAGGCGCAGAACGCCAGCAGGTCGGTGACCTGGCTGTGGATCGAGATAAAGCCGATCTTCTCCGCCACGCTCTTCACTCGGCGCGCGTCGCCGCTCACCTGCAGCACGTCGCCCTTGTTGAGCACGATGCTGTCGTCGATGGGCATTTCAATCTGGCTGCGGATCACCCGGTTGAGGAAGCAGCCGTGGTCGGTCAGCTTCAGCTGGCTCAGGCGTTTGTTCACCGCGTTGCTGTTCTTTACCACGATCTCTTCGGTGACGATGCGCATGTCGAGCAGGTCGCGGTCGAACACTTCCTTGCCGTTGCGGAAGCTCGGATCCAGGCGGGCATGGGCATCCGGGTAGCCGACCAGCGAGATCTCGTCGCCCACCTGCAGCACCGCGTCGCCGTCGGGGTTGGCCAGAATGCCGTTGCGGCGGATGCGTTCAATGTAGCAGCCGGTCTGGCGATAGATACCCAGCTCGCGCAGGTTCTTGCCGTCGGCCCAGGCCACCAGCTCCGGGCCGACGCGATAGGCGCGGATCACCGGCAGGTATACCTTGCGCTGGCTGTCGGTGTCCAGGCCTCGTTCGCGGGCGATTTGCTGGGCGGAGGTCGACAGGTCCTGGTGCTGCAGCTTCGGCAGATAGCGCGCGCCGAAGATCAGGCTGACCAGGCCAATCAGATAGGTGAGGGCGTAACCGAGGCTCAGATGGTCCTGGGCCGCCAGCAGCGCCGGGCCGTTGACGATGGTATTGCGCAGCGTATCGCCGGCGCCCACCAATACCGGGGTCGAGGTCATCGAACCGGCCAGCATGCCGGCGGTCAGGCCGATGTCCCAGTGGAACAGTTTGCCGAGGCCGATGGCGATCACCATCGCCGAGCCGACCATCACCAGCGCCAGCATCAAATAATTTTTGCCGTCGCGGAAGAAAATAGAGAAAAAGTTAGGGCCGGCTTCCACCCCTACGCAGAAAATAAACAGCATAAAGCCGAGATTCAGCGCTTCGGTGTTAATGGCGAAGTGTTGCTGGCCGAGCAGCAGCGAAACCACCAAAACGCCAATGGAATTACCGAGTTGAACGGAACCCAGACGGACCTTACCGAGGCACAGCCCCAGTGCGAGTACCACGAACAGTAACAGAATGTAGTTACCGTTTAACAAACTAGCGACGTTTATGTTCACGGAGGATAACTTATTGTTTACCAGTAAGTGCTTGATTTGGATAACTATAAGATATAAATTCAGCCATAAAATGACTTCATAAATAACTCACCAGCGGAAGGCGATTCGAACCATCGATCGGCGGCGTTTATTCTAGTCGCTCTGACGCGTGACAGCCAGCATATAAAGCTGATTTCCTGCGCCGTCGGCCGCATTTAACTCTCTTTTGACCAAGGAAAAAGTTCAGTTCAGCGTTGCCGGTGGACGGCGAGGCGTCACTCATGGTGACAAGGCTGATTTCTATTGATGTGGTGATTTGGCAAGGGGGAGATTTCGCATGGCGGGTTATCGATATTGGCTGGGCATTTCAAGCTGTTTTCTGCTGTTCAGCCTGGTGTTCCTCGGCCAGCAGAGCGGCATGTTCGGCAGCACCGATCATGAGCATCACGGCGATCCCGGGCTGC
Source organism: Serratia ficaria (assembly GCF_900187015.1). Lineage (NCBI taxonomy): Bacteria > Pseudomonadati > Pseudomonadota > Gammaproteobacteria > Enterobacterales > Yersiniaceae > Serratia > Serratia ficaria. Next base: position 1,780,749 of record NZ_LT906479.1, read on the forward strand.
TGCTGTTCGTCATTCCCGGCGCCATCGCCAGCTACCTGTCTAGCCGCAAACGCCTGCTGTGCCCGCTGCTGGGCGCGCTGTACGCGCTGCCGCTGTGCCTGGTGATCCGTCATTTCTGGCTGACGCCGTCCTCTTCGTTCTGGCAGGAACTGGCCTACGCCACCAGCGCGGTGTTCTGGTGCGTATTCGGCGCGATGCTGATGCTGTGCGCCCACGCGTTGCTGCAGGCGCTGCAGCAGCTGCACCGCGGCGAGCGGCCATAAAAAAAGGCGCCCTAAGCGCCTGTTTGTCGTTCAGCCTGCGGCTTACTGGAACAGATTCAGATTTTCTTTGGCGTAGGCTTCGAAATCAGTGCAGCCGCCAATGTGTTTCTCATCCAGGAAGATCTGCGGCACGGTTTCCACCGGCTTGCCGACGGTTTTTTCCAGGTCGGCCTTGGTGATGCCTTCGGCGTGGATATCCACATAGCGGAAGTTGAAATCGTCGCGCTCTGCAGTCAATTTTTCCGCCAACTCTTTAGCACGGACACAATAAGGACAACCCGGACGCCCGAAGATTACTGCAAACATGCAACGCTCCTTAATTTGATATTCGATGAATTACTCGCAATTGCAACGACATTCTGTCAGCCCCAAAAGACCCGAACCTGCCCATCGCCTGCGTTAATGCCGTTTACTATGCCCGTTGAGCTGATGAAAAAAAAGCAGGAATTACCTGTTAATCTGATTCATATAACCAATTAGCCTGCTGGGGCTGTCGTGGCCGGCGGGAATTCACTACACTGGGGGCAGAGCCTCTGGAGAAGAAAAATATGCGTTCATTCGGTGACTTACCGCGCACGGTACTGGTGTTGGAAGGGCTGGGCATGGTGCTGCTGGTGCTGGCCTATCTCAGCATTCACGGCCACCTGCAGCTGCCGGGCTGGCTGGCGTCGCAGCAGGCGGCGGTCGGCATGATCTTCCTCGGCGTGGCGATGATGGTGCCGGCGGCGGCGTTTCTGGTGTGGCGCGTGGTGCAGGGGTTTGGCCCGCTGATGCGCGGCGGCCTGCCGCCGGAGCACGATCGCCATAAGCCGCAGGACGGCGACAAATCGAACCATCATCGGGACCGCGATCCGCGCGCCTGAGCGCCGCGGCCGTTAACCCGCCTGCCCGGCAGGCGTCGGCTTTTTGGGGTGACGAGTGAAAATTGCCATTCTTTCGCGCGACGGAACGCTGTACTCATGCAAGCGGCTGCGGGAAGCGGCGGAGGATCGCGGGCACAGCATCGATGTCATCGATCCGCTTTCCTGCTATATGAACATCAACCCGGCGGCGCCGACCATCCACTATCGCGGCCGCCAGCTGGACCGTTACGACGCGGTGATCCCGCGCATCGGCTCCGCCATCACCTTTTACGGCACCGCGGTGCTGCGTCAGTTCGAGCTGCTCGGCAGCTATCCGCTGAACGAATCGGTCTCCATCACCCGGGCGCGCGACAAGCTGCGTTCGCTGCAGCTGCTGGCGCGGCAGGGCATCGATCTGCCGATCACCGGCTTCGCCCATTCGCCGGACGACACCGGCGACCTGATTGAGCTGGTCGGCGGTGCGCCGCTGGTGGTCAAGCTGGTGGAGGGCACCCAGGGCATCGGCGTGGTGCTGGCGGAAACCCGCCAGGCGGCGGAGAGCGTGATCGACGCCTTTCGCGGCCTGAACGCGCACATTCTGGTGCAGGAATACATCCGCGAGGCGCAGGGCAGCGACGTGCGCTGCCTGGTGGTGGGCGGCCGGGTGGTGGCGGCCATCGAGCGCCAGGCCAAGGCCGGGGAGTTTCGTTCCAACCTGCACCGCGGCGGCACCGCCCGCAAGGTGAGCATCACCGCCCGGGAGCGGGCGATCGCGGCGAAAGCGGCCGCCACGCTGGGGCTGGACATCGCCGGGGTCGACATCCTGCGCGCGGCGCGCGGCCCGCTGGTGATGGAGGTCAACGCCTCGCCGGGGCTGGAGGGGGTGGAAACCACTACCGGGCTGGATATCGCCGGCATGATGATCGAATACATCGAGCAGCGGGCGCGGCCGGGATTCAGGTTGAAGTCGGGCGGATAAGCCGCCCGGCGGCGCGACTTTTTCTCGCCGATAATTATCCTTTTAGTGAATTAAGCCGTATTGATCGTGGCGCATCGGGTGAATATTCCGTAAGCTATGCGCCTTTTCGCGTTTTGAATATTGTGAGGCTGGTTATATGGATTCACTCATTGTCCCTGATTTGGCGCTGTTGCGGCGCTGGCTGGATCAATCGGGCATTTCTTTCTTTGAGTGCGATTCTTGTCAGGCGCTGCACCTGCCGCACATGCAAAATTTCGACGGCGTGTTCGACGCCAAGATTGACCTGGTGGACAACGTGATCCTGTTCTCGGCGCTGGCCGAGGTGAAACCGACCGCGCTGATCCCGCTGGTGGCCGATCTGAGCCAGATCAACGCCAGCTCGCTGACCATCAAGGCGTTTGTCGACATTCAGGACGACAACCTGCCGAAGCTGATCGTCTGCCAGTCGCTGAGCATCGCCGTTGGCGTGACGCTGGAGCAGTTCGTTCACTTCATGCAGCAGGGCGAAGAGCAGATCTCGATGGTGATCCTCGAGGCGCGGGCGAACGATCTGCTGTTTATGGGTGACGAAGAAGAGAACCCCGCTGGCGCCGAGCGTCAGCCAATGCTGCACTGATCCCCGCTGTACATGATGCATGCCGCTGCGCCGGCGGCATGCCGCCGTTATTCCCCTCCGCAATAATATATTCTGCACTTTGCCCTCTGTTGCCAGATATTTCTCGTCTTTTGCGCCGTTAATGGCGTATCACATAGAGAAAAACTGCATAAAAAATCGATAAAAGGCGTTTTTTACCCTGGAGGCTGGCGGGTTTCGGCCGCAGCGGTTATGCTGCTGATTCTGCTAAGGGCTTGCGATTCCCCTTGTGACCACGCGGGCTGGGCAGCTGAAAAAGGCGTATGCAATCAACTGCATAGCCATTCAATCCGCGGTTGCAACGATTGCGCTCAATCAGGAAAGGTTTTGTATCATTTCGGATACAAGTTCAATTCTATGATTCACCCCTGTTTTGGAGGAAGTTACGGATGGTCACCCAACGTAAAAAGTGGTTATCGGGTGTTGTTGCCGGCCTGCTGATGGCCGCGTCCGTCACAGCGTCAGCCGAGGAAAAAACGCTGCACGTCTATAACTGGTCCGACTATATCGCGCCGGACACCTTAGCCAAATTCCAGAAAGAAACCGGCATTAAAGTGGTGTACGACGTCTTTGACTCCAACGAAGTGCTGGAAGGCAAACTGATGGCGGGCAGTACCGGTTATGATCTGGTGGTGCCTTCATCCAACTTCCTCGAGCGCCAGTCCAGGGCGGGCATCTTCGAACCGCTCGACAAGAGCAAAATGCCGAACTACAAAAACCTCGATCCGGAAATGCTGCAGCTGGTGGCGCACAACGACAAGGACAACAAGTACGGCATCCCTTACCTGATGGTGACCACCGGCATCGGCTACAACGTCGACAAGGTGAAGGCGGCGCTGGGCAAAGACGCGCCGGTCGACAGCTGGGATCTGATCCTCAAGCCGGAAAATCTCGAAAAGCTGAAGAGCTGCGGCGTTTCGTTCCTCGACGCGCCCAGCGAGGTTTACGCCACCGTGCTGCATTATCTCGGCAAAGATCCCAACAGCACCAACGCGGCGGATTACACCGGCGCGGCCAACGATCTGCTGCTGAAGCTGCGGCCGAACATCCGTTACTTCCATTCTTCCCAGTACATCAACGATCTGGCGAACGGCGACATCTGCGTGGCGATCGGCTGGTCCGGCGACGTGATGCAGGCGGCCAACCGCGCCAAAGAGGCGAAGAACGGCGTGAACGTGGCCTATGCGATCCCGAAAGAAGGGGCGTTGACCTACTTTGACATGTTCGCCATGCCGGCGGACGCCAAAAACAAAGACGCCGCTTACCAGTTCCTGAACTTCCTGATGAAGCCGGACGTGATGGCGGGCATCAGCAACTACGTGTATTACGCCAACGCGGTGAAGGATTCTACGCCGCTGGTGAATGCCGAAGTGCGCAACAACCCGAACGTCTATCCGCCGGCCGATCTGCGCGCCAAGCTGTTCACGCTCAACGTGCAGTCGCCGAAGCTGGACCGTGTGATTACCCGCGCCTGGACTAAAGTTAAAAGCGGAAGGTAATGCGCAGGGGCCCGGCGCGCCGGGCCCGCTTATCGCTGTCGATTTGACCGGCAGGCGGGCGCTCCCCGCCTGCATTGCCATTTTGGGCCATGGCAATCGCCGTGGTTTTTTGTACTGCTTTACGCCGGAGAGCACCCCGATTGAACGACGCCATCCCTCGTCCTCAAGCCAAGTCGCAGAAGGTTTTCACCCCTCTGCTGGAAATCCGTAACCTCACTAAAACCTTCGATGGCCAGAACGCGGTCGAAGACGTCAGCCTGACGATTTACAAGGGCGAGATCTTCGCGCTGCTGGGGCCGTCCGGCTGCGGCAAGTCGACGCTGTTGCGCATGCTGGCCGGCTTCGAACAGCCGACGGAGGGCCAGATCGTGCTCGACGGGCAGGACATGTCGCATGTGCCGCCCTATCAGCGGCCGATCAACATGATGTTCCAGTCCTACGCGCTGTTCCCGCACATGACGGTGGAGCAAAACATCGCCTTCGGACTGAAGCAGGACAAAATGCCGCGGGCGGAAATCGCCGCCCGGGTGGCCGAAATGCTGGCGCTGGTGCACATGCAGGAGTACGCCAAACGCAAGCCGCACCAGCTGTCCGGCGGCCAGCGGCAGCGGGTGGCGCTGGCGCGCAGCCTGGCCAAGCGGCCCAAGCTGCTGCTGCTGGACGAACCGATGGGCGCGTTGGATAAAAAGCTGCGCGACCGCATGCAGCTGGAGGTCACCGACATTCTGGAGCGCGTCGGCGTGACCTGCGTGATGGTGACCCACGATCAGGAAGAGGCGATGACCATGGCGGGGCGTATCGCCATCATGAACCGCGGCAAGTTCGTGCAGATCGGTGAGCCGGAAGAGATCTACGAACACCCGAACAGCCGCTTCAGCGCCGAGTTCATCGGCTCGGTCAACGTGTTTGACTGCGTGCTGCAGGCGCGCCACGACGATGCGCTGATCCTGCAAAGCCCTGGCCTGCGCCATGCGATCAAGGTCGATCCCGACGCCTCGGTGGTGGACGGCGTGCCGATCCAGGTGGCGCTGCGGCCGGAAAAAATCATGTTGTGTGAGGATGTGCCGGCGGACGGCTGCAACTTCGCGGTGGGCGAGGTGGCGCATATCGCCTACCTGGGCGACCTGTCCATCTACCACGTGAAGCTGCACAGCGGGCAGATCATCAGCGCCCAGCTGCAAAACGGCCATCGTTTCCGCAAGGGCATGCCGACCTGGGGCGACGAAGTGCGTCTGTGCTGGGAAACCGACAGCTGCGTTGTGTTGACGGTGTAGTTGAGAGGCTGAGGAGCAACCCGAATGACAATGCTTTCCGAACGCACGCCGCCGGCCAAAACGCCCGGCGCGCTCAAGGCGCTGTTCCATCGCCTGCAGATGGCCCACGGCCGCAAGCTGGTGATCGCGCTGCCCTACCTGTGGCTGATGCTGCTGTTTATGCTGCCGTTCCTGATCGTGTTCAAGATCAGCCTGGCGGAGCTGGCGCTGGCGGTGCCGCCTTATACCGACCTGATGAGCTGGGCCGACGGCAAGTTGGACATCGCGCTCAACTTCGCCAACTACCTGCAGTTGACCGACGATCCGCTGTATATCGACGCTTACCTGCAGTCGCTGCGCGTGGCGGCGGTGTCGACGCTGTGCTGCCTGATCATCGGCTATCCGCTGGCCTGGGCGGTGGCGCACAGCAAGGCCTCGACCCGCAATATTCTGCTGCTGCTGGTGATCCTGCCGTCCTGGACCTCGTTCCTGATCCGCGTGTACGCCTGGATGGGGATCCTGAAAAACAACGGCATCCTGAACAACTTTTTACTGTGGCTGGGGGTTATCGATCAGCCGCTGGTGATCCTGCATACCAACCTGGCGGTGTATATCGGCATCGTTTACTCCTACCTGCCGTTTATGGTGCTGCCGATTTACACCGCGCTGATCCGGTTGGATTACTCGCTGGTGGAGGCGTCGCTGGATCTGGGCGCCCGGCCGCTGAAAACCTTCTTCAGCGTGATCGTGCCGCTGACGCGCGGCGGCATCATCGCCGGTTCGATGCTGGTGTTTATTCCGGCGGTGGGCGAATTCGTGATCCCGGAACTGCTGGGCGGGCCGGACAGCATCATGATCGGCCGCGTGCTGTGGCAGGAATTCTTTAACAACCGCGACTGGCCGGTGGCCTCGGCGGTCGCCACCATCATGCTGCTGTTGCTGATCGTGCCGATCCTGTGGTTCCACAAGCACCAGAACAAGGAAATGGGGGGGCAGGGATGAACAACTTGCCGGTAGTGCGCTCGCCGTGGCGCATCGCGATTCTGGTGATGGGCTTCACCTTCCTGTATGCGCCAATGCTGATGCTGGTGATTTATTCGTTCAACAGCTCCAAGCTGGTGACGGTGTGGGCCGGCTGGTCCACCCGCTGGTATACCGAACTGTTCCACGATTCGGCGATGATCGGTGCGGTTGGCCTCAGCCTGACCATCGCCGCCGCTTCGGCTACCGCCGCGGTGGTGCTCGGCGCCATTGCCGCCGTGGTGATGGTGCGTTTCGGCCGTTTCCGCGGCTCGACCGGCTTCGCCTTTATGCTGACCGCGCCGCTGGTCATGCCGGACGTCATTACCGGCCTGTCGCTGCTGCTGCTGTTCGTGGCGATGGGCCACGCCTTCGGCTGGCCGGCGGAGCGCGGCATGTTCACCATCTGGCTGGCGCACGTCACCTTCTGTACCGCTTACGTGGCGGTGGTGATCGCTTCGCGCCTGCGCGAAGTGGACCGCTCGATCGAAGAGGCGGCGATGGATCTGGGGGCGACGCCGCTGAAAGTGTTCTTTGTCATCACCTTGCCGATGATCGCGCCGGCGCTGATCTCCGGCTGGATGCTGGCGTTTACGCTGTCGCTGGACGACCTGGTGATCGCCAGCTTCGTCTCCGGCCCGGGGGCGACCACGCTGCCGATGCTGGTCTTCTCCAGCGTGCGCATGGGGGTGAACCCGGAAATCAACGCCCTGGCCAGTCTGATCCTGCTGGTGGTGGGCCTGCTCGGTCTGATCGCCTGGTGGTTTATGGCGCGCTCGGAAAAGCAACGATCGCGTGAATTACAAAGAGCCGCCCGTAGCTGATCGGCAACAAACCTGCTATTTTTGAAATCATTGGTATTGCAACTAGTTAGCTGATTTTATATGTGCCACCTGAATTGGTGGCGCTTTGTTGCGGAACACGGATATGTCAGACATGCTGAAAAGCAGGCAGGGAATGGGATCGACTTCGGATGCGCCGGTGCCGGTGATGGTGGCCGGTACGGCTATGGTGGCTATCAAATGCGTCAGCGTGCTGTTGCTGCTGGGGGAACTGGGCGTCGACGGCGCGCAGGAATTCGTCAGCACCAGCGCTCAGGCCTGGGATTCCACCTTTATTTTCCTGGCCGGTTTGCTGCTGCTGTGCCTGCAAATCAGCTGCGGCTTCGCGGTGATGCGCGGCCGCAACTGGGGGCGTTGGGGCTACGTTGCCTGCCAGTGCGTGGTGGTGGGCTATCTGTTGCTGGCCACCATCGGCAGCGTGCTGCCGGAGGTGTTCACCGTGGAAGGGGAAACCAGCAGCCAGATCCTGCACGTGCTGATCCTGCAAAAGATCCCCGACGTGGTCATCCTGGCGCTGTTATTCGTTCCCGCCGCCAGCCGCCGATTCTTCGCCGCGCGCCACTGAGGCTTATATCGCCGCCGCGCCGTCGGCGGCGCTCGCTCATCCCGGCCACTCGCCCGCGCAAGCTCATCCGTTGGCAAGGTGAAAGCTATAGGGTATAGCGGCGCAGGGTGCTAGAATCTGCGCCCTTAATTCTTCATCCTGAACTCAGAGTATTCTTCATGCATTGCGCTTTGTATACGGCGGGCACCTGCCGTTCCTGTCAGTGGCTGGACAAGCCGTACCCGCAGCAACTGACTGACAAACAGCAACATCTGCAATCGCTGCTGGCCGAGCGCGACGTCGCGCAATGGCGGGCGCCGGTGGCGGGGGAGCAAAGCGCGTTTCGCAATAAAGCCAAGATGGTGGTCAGCGGCAGCGTTGAACGCCCGCTGCTCGGTATGCTGCACCGCGACGGCACGCCGGCCGATCTCAGCGCCTGCCCGCTGTATCCCGCCAGCTTCGCGCCGATGTTTGCGGCGCTGAAAAGCTTTATCGCCCGCGCCGGCCTGACGCCCTATAACGTGGCGCGCAAACGCGGCGAGCTGAAATACCTGCTGTTGACCGAAAGCACCCATGGCGGCGGCGTGATGCTGCGTTTCGTGCTGCGTTCGGAAACCAAGCTGGCGCAGCTGCGCGCCGCGCTGCCGTGGCTGCAGCAGCAATTGCCGCAGCTCCGGGTGATCTCCGCCAATATTCAGCCGGTGCACATGGCCATCATGGAAGGGGAGCGCGAGATCGCGCTGACCGACCGGCAGGCGCTGGAGGAACGGTTTAATCAGGTGCCGCTGTATATCCGCCCGCAGAGCTTTTTCCAGACCAACCCGCAGGTGGCCGCCAGCCTGTACGCTACCGCCCGTGATTGGGTGCGGGCGCTGGGCATCGACAGCATGTGGGATCTGTTCTGCGGCGTCGGCGGTTTTGGCCTGCACTGCGCGCAGCCGCAAACCCGCCTTACCGGCATCGAAATCAGCGCCGAGGCGATTGCCTGCGCGCGCCAGTCGGCGCAGCGGCTGGGCCTGCGGCAGGTCGATTTTCAGGCGCTGGACTCGACGCGTTTCGCCACCGCCGAAGGCCATGTGCCGCAGCTGGTGCTGGTCAATCCGCCGCGCCGCGGCATCGGCCAGGCGCTGTGCGATTATCTGAATCGGATGGCGCCGGGCTACATCCTGTATTCCAGCTGCAACGCCGAGAGCATGGCGAAAGACATCGCAATGCTGCCGGATTACCGCATCGAGCGGGTACAGCTGTTCGACATGTTCCCGCATACCGCGCACTATGAAGTGCTGACGCTGCTGGTGCGAAACTGAGTGAAATAAGGCCCGCTTGAACGGGCCTGATGATTTGCGAGACTTACTGCGGGAACCACTTGTCGTTGATGGCTTTGTAGGTGCCGTCGGCCTTGATGGCGTCCAGCGCGGCGTTCAGCCTGGCCAGCAACGCCTGGTTGTCCGGGCGCACCGCGATGCCCAGGCCGGTGCCGAAGTACTGGGCGTCGGTGACGTGTTCGCCGACCGGCGCCAGGCCGGGGTTGCTCTTCAGCCACTCATTCACCACCGCGGTATCGCCGAACACGCCGTCGATACGGCCGTTTTTCAGCTCCAGAATGGCGTTCTGGTAGCTGTCGTAGGAAACGGTGTTAATTTCCGGATGCTTGTCCTGCATGTATTTCTGGTGGGTAGTGCCGTTTTCCATGCCGACTTTCTTGCCCTTCAGGTCCGCCAGCGAACTGAACTTGCCTTTCTGAGCGATGACGATCGCCGAGTTGGCGTAATACGGCTGGGTGAAGGAAACCTGCTTGCTGCGCTCCGGCGTGATGTCCATACCCGAGATCACCGCATCGTATTTTTTGAATTTCAGCGCGGCGATCAGGCTGTCGAACGCCTGATTGGTGAAGGTGCACTCTGCCTTCATCTGTTTGCACAGCGCATTGGCCAGGTCGATATCAAAGCCGACGATCTGGTTGCCGGCGTCCAGCGATTCGAACGGCGGATAGGTGGCGGAAGAGGCGAAGCGAATGGTGTCGGCGGCGCCGGCGTTAAAGGCGATCCCCGCCAATACCGTCGCGGCCAGCAGTAATTTTTTCATGCGTAGTGCTCCTGTCTGAATTCAGAATGTCGTTATCTCGCCATCGCTTGATTTTACTGATAATAACCAGAGGGTTTTCGCGAATGTGCCGGAAGATAACCATGCCATCGAGTGAATTGATATGCAATGTAAATGATTAAAAATTGCGGTCGAGCATAAAAAAGCCCCGTGCTGAGACGGGGCTTCGACAGGCGCGTTTGGCCGTCAGTTGCGGTGTTCGAACGCCAGCGCGCGGCGCTCGACCAGCCGCATCAGCAGCGTCAGCAGGCCGTTGACGCACAGGTACACCAGGCCGGCGGCGCCAAACACCATCACGTCGTAGGTGCGGCCGTACATCAGCTGGCTGTAACCCATTACCTCCATCAGCGTAATGGTGTAGGCCAGCGAGGTGCTTTTGAACACCAGCACCACTTCGTTGGAATAGGACGACAGCGCGCGTTTGAAGGCGAACGGCAGCAGGATGCGCAGCGTCTGGCGGCGGGACATGCCCAGCGCCTCGCAGGACTGCCATTGCCCGGCGGGGATCGCCCGCACCGCGCCATAGAACAGCTGGGTGGTGTAAGCCGCGCTGTTCAGCGCCAGTGCGATCATCGCGCACAGCCACGGCTGCGACAGCAGGTTCCACAGCCACGGATAGTCGCGGATCGCCGGGAACTGGCCGGGGCCGTAGTAGATCAGGAAGATCTGCACCAGCAGTGGCGTGCCGGTAAACAGCGTGATGTAGATTTTCACCAGCGGCGTCAGGATCGGCGTTTTCAGCGTCAGGATCACCGTCAGCAGCAGCGACAGCACCAGCGCCACGATCAGCGCGGTCACGGTCAGCGTCAGGCTGGTATGCAGCCCTTTGATGATTTCCGGCAAGTATTCAAGCATCAGGCCGGCCCTCGTTCAAAGCGCGTGGTACGCAGCTCGATGCGTTTGATGACGTACTGGCTGAGCAGGGTGACCAGCAGGTAGATCGCCGCGGCAATCACGTACCAGGTAAAAGGTTCCTGGGTGCGGGTGGCGATGCTCTTGGTCTGCAGCATCAGGTCGTTCACGCTGATCAACGACACCAGCGCGGTGTCTTTCAACAACACCAGCCACTGGTTGCCGAGGCCGGGCAGCGCATGGCGCCACATCTGCGGCATGATCAGGCGGAAGAAGATCGCCGCCTTGCCCATCCCCAGCGCCTGGCCGGATTCCCACTGCCCCTGCGGCACCGCTTTCAGCGCGCCGCGCAGCGTTTGCGAGGCGTAGGCGGAGTAGAGCAGGGCCAGGGCTATCACGCCGCACAGGAACGGGCTGACTTCGAAGTTATCGATCGCCAGCTGGATCGGCAGCTGGAACAGGCCCAGATTGAGGGTAAAGCCGTCCGACAGCATCAGCAGCAGCTGCGACGAACCGAAATAGATAAACAGCACCACCAGAATTTCCGGCAGGCCGCGCAGCAGGGTCACCCAGGCGGTGCCCAGCCAGCTAACCAGTTTCCAGCGGGATGATTCCCATACGGCGAACAGCATCGCCAGGATCAACCCGAGGATCAGGGCGCAAACGGCAAGGCCGACGGTCATGCCGGCGGCGCTTGCGAGAGGTTGAAATTCATTCATCGGGGCGTATTACTGCTGGAACCATTTTTTGTAGATGGTCTCATAGGTCCCATCCTGCTTGATCTTGTCCAGAGCGGCGTTGAATTTGCCCTGCAGCTCGGTATTTTTCTGACGCACCGCAATGCCCAGGCCGGTGCCGAAGTAGTCTTTATCGGTAACCTTGTCGCCCACCGTCGCCAGCGCGGCATTTTGTTTCAGCCATTCGTTGACCACCGCGGTGTCGCCGAATACCGCATCCACGCGGCCGTTTTTCAGATCCAGAATGGCGTTCTGGTAGCTGTCATAAGGCACGGTGGTGATTTCCGGGTGCTTGTCGGTCAGGTATTTCTGGTGAGTGGTGCCGTTCTGCACGCCCACTTTCTTGCCTTTCAGCGCCGCCGCGTCGGCCACTTTGCCTTTCTGGGCGACAAACAGCGCCGAATTGTCATAGTACGGCTTGGTGAACAATACCTGTTTTTCACGCTCTGGCGTGATGTCCATGCCGGCCATCACCGCATCGAAGCGCTTGAACTTCAGGCTGGGGATCAGGCTGTCGAACGCCTGGTTGGTGAAGGTGCACTCGGCCTGCATTTCTTTGCACAGCGCGTTGGCCAAATCGACGTCAAACCCCTGGATCTTGTTGCCGGCGTCAATAAATTCAAACGGAGGATAGGAGGCTTCGGTAGCGAAACGGATAGTTTCGGCTGCGGAGGCGGAAACGCTGATGCCAGCCAGAACGGCGGCGATTATTAGTTTTTTCATCGCAAACTCCCCAAATTACAGCAAGTTAAATTTTTAGTGTGATAAGTAATTGGCAAACTCGGTGGTCCGCGGCTGGGTGAAGTGGCTGTTGTCGCCCTGTTCCACCACGCGGCCGTTTTCCATATACACCACGCGGCTGGCGGTTTTGCGCGCCACTTCCACTTCGTGGGTCACGATCACCTGGGTGATGCCGGTGCCGGCCAGTTCGCGAATGATGCTGACGATCTGAGCGGTGATTTCCGGATCCAGCGCCGCCGTCGGTTCGTCAAACAGCAGCACCTGCGGTTCCATCATCAGCGCACGGGCGATCGCCACGCGCTGCTGCTGGCCGCCGGACAGGTGCAGCGGGAAACGGTCGGCGAAGTCGGTGAGGCGCAAACGCTTCAGCAGCTTGTCGGCGCGCTCCATCGCCTGGGCCTTGGTCAGGCCCAGCACGCGGCAGGGGGCCTCGATCAGGTTTTGCACCACGGTGAGGTGGGGCCACAGGTTATATTGCTGGAACACCATGCCGACGTTCTGGCGCAGTTCGCGGATGGATTTTTCACCCGGCGCCTGCTTGAAGTCGAACCGGTTGCCGGCGATCTGCAGCTGGCCCGAACGCGGCATTTCCAGCAGGTTCAGCACCCGCAGCAATGAGCTTTTCCCGGCGCCGCTTGGACCGAGCAGCACCAGGGTTTCCCCCGCTGGGCAATCCAGCGTGATGTCAAACAGCGCCTGATGCGCGCCGTAATAGCAGTTGATACCGTTAAGTTGAATACTCATGCGCCAGAATTGAATAGACATTGATGCCGCGAATGTTAACTTCCACAGAATACTTATGCAATCTTTGTGCGTTAAAATTTATGACTGTGCGGCGGGACAGTAAAAGAATAGCACAAGATACCGCGACTCAGAGCGGAAGGGGGGATTTGTGGCGCAGGCTGTGAGATGCGTAGCGAAATTTCTCAAACAGAGCAAACTTTGAGCGCAATCAAGGCGTTTGACGAAAACCGGCGCCAGAGCGGCGCCGGTATGCGCAGTGGAATTACTGGTTTTCCAGCACCTGGCGCAGGCTGCCGCTGGCGGCGTGCGGCGGCACGTTCAGGTAACGGACGTCGTCCACCACCCAGCAGGTGCCTTCGCGCACCATCAAGACTTCATCCTGCCAGTTGACCGCGCTGCCGCCGTCTTTCTGGTAGCTCAGCGCCACCCGCAGAGGGATGTTTTTCGCATCGGTATTGGGAATGGTAGAGGCGCTGGCGACGGATGCGCTGGTCGGCCCCTGGGCATTGCCGGAGAACAGGTCGCCGGTCACCTGATGTTTAGCCGGATTCTGGCCGGCGCTGACCAGATCCTGATACAGCACCTGGCTCAGGTAAGGCTGCAGCTGCGCCAGGCGGTTGCTGTCCGGCAGGCTGGTGGCGGAACCCTGCTGAATGCGCAGGTCATAGAACTTCTGTGCGACCGCATCCGGGCCGCCTTCCACACAGCTGCCGCTGCGGGTGCCAATATCCTTGAATGCCGGCTCTACGGTGGTGCAGGCACTCAGCAACAGCGCTAAAGGAAAAACAGCCGCAATAGTTTTTGTTTTCATCTTATTACCTTATGTGAAAGTCTCTACCATGAAGACCGATAGCTTACAGTATAAATGCGTTTTTTGGCCTTGCATTCGTACTGCGTGCCATTGTTGCACCGAACATAATGCCAAATTGCTGGTCATAGATGTGTTGAATTAATCAAACAAGGACCCCTGATGCAGCTTTCAACCACCCCGACCCTGGAAGGGTTTACCATTACCGAATACTGCGGCGTTGTCACCGGCGAAGCGATCCTCGGCGCCAATATTTTTCGCGATTTCTTCGCCGGCGTGCGCGACATCGTCGGCGGCCGTTCCGGCGCCTATGAGAAAGAGCTGCGCAAGGCGCGCCTGATCGCCTTCAAGGAGTTGGAAGAGCAGGCGAAGGAGCTGGGCGCCAACGCGGTGGTCGGCATCGATATCGACTACGAAACCGTCGGTAAAGACGGCAGCATGCTGATGGTGACCGTCAGCGGCACCGCGGTGAAAGTCAGCCGCTAACCCCGCCCAAAACGCCCCGGCCCGCGCCGGGGCGTTTTGTTTTGTGCCGCCGTCGATGGCGTCCGCGACGATTATTGATTAACGTTAGCGCTATGTCGGGCCGTCAAACCACAGGGGGATAAGTGAAAATTTGGCCAGGGATATTCGCCGCCGCGCTGCTGGCGGGATGCCAACATCCTCAGCAGGGCACCACCGTCGACCGCGGCAATTACCGGTTGGAAACCCTGCATCAGGCGCAGGGCGCCGATCGGCGCATTCGCTTTCTGGTGATGCACTATACCGCGGAAGATTTCCATTCTTCGCTGAAGACGCTGACCGACGAACACGTCAGCGCGCACTATCTGTTGCCGGCGCACCCGCAGCTTGAGCACGGCAAGCCGACGGCCTTTCAACTGGTGCCGGAGGAGATGCGCGCCTGGCACGCCGGGGCCAGCGGCTGGCGCGGCCGCAGCAACCTGAACGACACCTCGATAGGCATCGAGATAGTCAACCGCGGGTTCACCCGCAGCATGCTGTACACCCGTTGGCAGCCCTATACGGCGGAGCAAATTGCGCTGCTGATCCCGCTGAGCCGCGACATTATCAACCGTTACGGCATTCAGCCGCAGGACGTGGTGGGGCACAGCGATATCGCGCCGCAGCGCAAGCAGGATCCCGGCCCTTTGTTCCCCTGGCACGCCCTGGCCGAGGCCGGCGTCGGCGCCTGGCCGAACGAACGCGACGTGCAGCGCCTGCTGGCCGGGCGCGACCGGCAGGCGCCGGTGCCGATGGCGCCGCTGCTCGCCAGGCTGGCGCGCTACGGTTATGCGATAGATCCGACATGGAACGCCCGCCAGCAGCGCAACGTGCTGGCGGCGTTTCAAATGCATTTCCGGCCCGGCGATTTTCGCGGCGAGCCGGATGCGGAGAGTGAGGCGATCGTGGATGCGCTGTTGCTGAAGTATGGCGCGGCGCGCTGATTACAGGCCGTGCAGCTTGCCGTGTTCTTTCAGCCAGCGGGCGGTGCGGGCGATGCCTTCATCCAGCGAAACGATGGGGTGATAGCCCAGTTCCTGCCGAGCGCGGGTGGTGTCGAGCGTCAGATCGAAATTGAGCTTGGCGACGCCGTAGTGGGTCAGCACCGGCTCCTTTTCGCTTTTGCTGCCCAGCCGTTCCATGCCGCGCGCCATCATGTCGAGCATCGGGTAAGGCACTGAACGTATGCGGCACTTCATGCCCAGATCGTCGATCAGTCGCTGCACCACGCTGCGCAGCTGGCGCGGCTCCTGGTTGGTGATGTTATAGGCGCGGCCGGACGGCGTGTCTTCTTTTTGCGTCGCCAGCCACATGGCGTGCACCGCATTTTCCAGATAGGTCATGTCGACCAGCGCCGCGCCGCCGCGCGGCAGCAGCAGGTTGCCGTAGCTTTTGATCATCTGCAGCAGCCGCGGCAGCATCACCTTGTCGTGCGGTCCGAACAGCCCCTGCGGGCGCAGGATGGTGAAGTGGGTCTGCGGGTTGGACAGCGCCAGCTGTTGGATCACCTGCTCGCCGGCCGCCTTGCTGCGCGCAAACTCATTGGCGTAGCGCGCCGGGCGAAAATCCTCGTTGACGTTGCGGTGATGGTGGTAGTCGAAGTAAATCGCCGGTGAAGAGATGTGGATAAACTGCGCGACGCCGTAGGCGGCCGCCCATTCGCCCAGGCGACGCGTAGCGCGCACGTTGGCCAGCTCGAAAGCCTCTTCGGTGCCCCACGGCGAGGTAAAGCTGGAACAGTGCCACAGCACGTCGACATCCGTCAGCATCGCTTTGGCCTGAGAAGAGATCAGGTTGGTGAGGTCGGCATGAATGAACTCCGCGCCCATTTTTTCCAGCAGGCTGCCCATCGCCCGGTTGCGGCCGGTGGCGCGCACTTTTATGCCCTGGCGGCGGAGATATTCAACGGCGTTACGGCCTAACCCACTGGTTGCACCGGTGACCAATACCTTCATAACGGACTCTATTCTCACCAAAAATTAGAATGCCGGGGGCCGTTGGCGACGCCCCAGCAAATAAGATGCCATTCTTCCGTGATTTCGTGCGCTATGCAATCGGAAAGGGACTAACCACAGCGGCAAACTGTGCGGTTGATCGACAAATGACCGGCGGTTACGGCTGATGGCGATCCTGCCGCTCCGCCAGCCGGGCGATGCGTTTCGCCATGCCGCGGAAAATGAACAGGTGCGCCGGCATCATGGCGAACCAGTACAGCAAGCCGCTGAAGCCGGCCGGATGCCACCAGGCGCGGACGTCCAGGCTGCGGCGGTCGCCGTGATCCTTGATGGTGAAGCTCAGACGCCCCAGCCCCGGGGCCTTCATGCCGAACAGCAGCGCCAGTTGGCGTTGGGGAACGAGTGTGATCACCTGCCAGCCGTCGACCCGATCGCCCAGCGCCAGCGCATCGCGCGCCGGGCGGCCGTAGACCACGCCGTTGCCGATCATGTCGTCCATGCGGGCGCGGATCTTCCACAGGATGTTGGCGTAAAAATAGCCTTCCTCGCCGCCCAGCCGTTGCACCACCTGCCACAGCGCCTCGCTGGAGGCCTGAGTTTCCAGCGTGCAGCCGGCCTGTTTGGGGTAGTAGCCGTAGCCGGGCCGCCAACGGGCGCGCGCCGCCGGATCGTAACCCCAGTCGGCCGAGTCGACCACCTCGCGTTCGCGTTGCAGCGTCGCGGCCACCGCCTGATCGAAGGTCTGCAGCCGCTGCGGGATCAGCGTCTGCAGCGGCCGGCCGTCGGCGGGCAGATCGTGTTTCAGCCCCTGGATCAGCGCGCGGGCGATGGAGGTGGGCACCGA
Organism: Serratia ficaria; assembly: GCF_900187015.1. Classification (NCBI taxonomy): domain Bacteria; kingdom Pseudomonadati; phylum Pseudomonadota; class Gammaproteobacteria; order Enterobacterales; family Yersiniaceae; genus Serratia; species Serratia ficaria. Next base: position 1,797,910 of record NZ_LT906479.1, read on the forward strand.
AGTGATCAGGCTGATGAACCACACCGAGATCAGGCGCGTCGGCAGCGGGAGCGGGATCAGCCAGCGCCGTTTGCCGCTGATGGCGATGAAGCGTTCGAACATCGTCTGGTAGCTGATGTATTCCGGCCCGGCGACGTCGAAAATGCGGTTCTCCTGCGCCGGGTGTTCCAGCAAATCGGCCAGATAAACCAGCAGATTCGCCAGCGCCACCGGCGAGGATTTGGACCGCACCCAGCGCGGCGGCGTCAGCACCGGCAGGTTATAGACCATATCGCGCATCACTTCGAACGCCGCCGAGCCGGGCCCGATGACGATGCCGGCGCGCAGTTCGGTCACCGGAACGCCGCTCTGGCGCAAAATTTCGCCGGTCAGCCTGCGCGCCACCAAGTGCGGCGAGCTGTCGTCGGCCGGCTGCAGCGCGCCGAGAAACACCACCTGCCTGACGCCGGCGCCGCGCAGCGCATCGCGCAGGTTTTCCGCCGCCTGGCGCTCTTTCTCGACAAAGTCATCGCCGTCGCCCATCGCGTGCACCAGATAGTAAAGCGTATCGATGTCCCACAGCGCCGCGCTCAGGGTTTCCGGCCGGTAAAGGTCGGCGTACAGGCAGCGGACCTGCGGCCAGTTCTGCTCCTGCAGCCAGTCGATACGCCGCGCGGCGGCGGTGATTTGATGCCCTTGCGCGATCAAATGGGGGATCAGGTTTTGGCCGATATAGCCGCTGGCTCCGAGAACCAGCACGCGTTGAGGTGTCATCAGCGCCGCCTTATGCGGTGAAAGTCAGTATGGGCATCGCCACAGGATGCCAAATCGACGATTTAAATGCACTGTTTGTATGGATATATCTCGGTTGCATCACAGGTGACGCAAGGTCACACTACGCGCCCTTTTTATCGTTCGAAAACCGGATGCCATGAAACTCAATGTGTTTTGTTACGCTCTGCTGGGCCTGGCGTTGGTCGCCAGCCTGTTTTTCCTGCATCCGGTCTGGATGTGGCTGCTGTTGATCAACCTGTTGACCCTGATGATTTACGCCGGGGATAAACTGGCGGCGCGCAAGGGGTGGCGGCGGGTACCCGAGGCCACGCTGTTGCTGTTCGGCGTGCTGGGCGGCTGGTTGGGCGCGCTGGCGGCGCAGCAGTTGTTTCGCCATAAAACCCGGAAACAGCCGTTCAAGACCTGGTTTATCCTCAGCGTGGCGCTCAATCTGGCGGCGACGCTGGGGCTGTGGTACTGGATGTATGGCCGCTGGATAGTCTGATTCACAACAACAGCGGCAGGGTGGCGCTTGCGGTGTCCTGCACCGCCTGCACATAGGCGGGATCGCGCAGGATCAGCTCGGCCACCATCAGCTCCACCAGCAGCATCGCGCCGACCTTGGCGGGCAGGGCGCCGGCGTTCAGCGGGCCTTCCGGCTTGGCCGCCACCAACAGGACATCGGCCAATTTGGCCAGCGGACTGCGCTGCGTATTGCTGAGAGCGATGATGCGCGCGCCGCGCTGTTTGGCCAACGCGACCGCGTGCAGCACGTCTTTGGTCGAGCCTGAACTGGAGATGACGATCAGCAGGTCGTGCGCTCCCAGGGCGGCGGCGTTCATCGCCGCCAGGTGCATATCGCTGAACAGCTGCGCCGGTTTGCCGAGACGCAGCAGCTTGTAGTGCAGGAAGTCGCCGATGATGGCGCTGGCGGCCACGCCGTAAATTTGCGCCGACGCGCACTGATGCAGGCTTTCCGCCGCCAGCTGCAGCGCCCGGCGGTCCAACAGCGCGCCGGTGTCCCGCAGCGCCTGCACGCTGTCTTCCAGCACTGTTTCGCCGGCGCTGTGGCGAGCCGCCGTTTCCGGCTGGTTCTGTTGCAGGCTCAGCGCCAGCGCCATTTTAAACTCGGTATAACCTTTGCAGCCCAGATGGCGGCACAGCCGGGTGACGCTGGCTTCGCTGGTGCCGCTCTCGCGGGCCAGTTCGGTGATGGTAAAGTAAACGGCTCTGGAGGGCGCTTCGAGGACATAGCCGCCGAGTTTTTGCAGCGTCGGGCTATAACCCGTCAGATCCTGCCGCAGCCGCAATAACAAGTTTCCAGTATTCATCACGTTACCTTTCTGATTGTCTCCTTGCCTATTGTGGCGGAAAGTCGCCGCCGCCCGCCAGCTAAATCCGCTTATTGTGAAGCCGATCATCGTTGTGAATAAAATTTTCAACATCTGACTTTTATTATGGTAAAAAATTTTATCACAATAAATGATGGTGAGGATAATTTATGTCAACGTCCGGGGAAATTCAGTCCGGCGGCTGGTTTGAAAAGGCCCAGCTGTTCGGCAAGTCCTTCATGCTGCCGATCGCCGTGCTGCCGGCTGCGGGGTTGTTGCTGGGGATCGGCGGCGCGCTGTCCAACCCCAACACCGTCGAAGCCTATCCGTTCCTCGACGTCGGCTGGCTGCAGGGCACATTTACCGTGATGGCCAGCGCCGGCGCCACGGTATTCGCCAATCTGGCGGTGCTGTTTGCGGTCGGCGTGGCGGTGGGGTTGGCCAAAAGCGATAAAGGCACCGCGGGCCTGGCGTCGCTGATCGCCTATCTGGTGATGAACGCCACCATCAATGCGCTGCTGAAAATCAACGGCTCGCTGGCGACGGAAAATCCCGGCGCGGTGGGGCAAGGGACCCTCCTCGGCATACAGACATTGGAAACCGGGGTGTTCGGCGGGGTGATTATCGGCCTGGCGACCTGGTATCTGCACGCTCGTTACAACAAGATGGCGCTGCCGCAGTTTTTGGGTTTTTTCGGCGGCTCGCGCTTCGTGCCGATCGTCTGCTCGCTGGCGGCGATGGCGATCGGCGCCCTGATGACCGTGATCTGGCCGCACTTTCAACGGCTGATTTTCAGCATGGGTGGGCTGGTGGACGCCAGCGGCTATCTCGGCACCTTCATCTACGGCTTTGTGCTGCGGATGCTCGGGCCGTTTGGCCTGCATCATATTTTTTATTTGCCGTTCTGGACCACCGCACTCGGCGGCAGCGAAATGGTCAACGGCCAATTGGTCGAAGGCGCGCAGCGCATTTTCTTCGCTCAGCTGGCCGATCCGCATACGCAGCAGTTCACGATCGGCACGGCGCGTTTTATGTCCGGCCGCTTTATCACCATGATGTTCGGCCTGATCGGCGCCTGTCTGGCGATGTACCGCACTGCGCGTCCGGAGAACCGCAAACGCGTCGGCGGCCTGCTGTTGTCGGCGGCGCTGACCTCGTTCCTCACCGGCATCACCGAACCGATCGAGTTCTCGTTTCTGTTTATTGCGCCGGCGCTGTACGTGGTGCATGCGTTGTTCGACGGTTTGGCGTTCATGATCGCCCACCTGCTGCATATCACCATCGGCCAGACGTTTTCCGGCGGATTTATCGATTTCATGCTGTTTGGCGTACTGCAGGGAGAAGCCAAAACTCACTGGATGTATGTGCCGCTGGTGGGCGTGCCCTGGTTCTTGTTGTACTACTTCAGCTTTCGTTTCCTGATTGTGCGTTTCAATTTCAACACGCCGGGGCGCGGGGCCGATGCGCCGGCGGGCGTCGCGGCGGAGGGTACGCCGCGTTCGCAGCGGGTGCTGGCCGCGCTGGGCGGCAAGGAGAATATCGTCGAGCTGGACTGCTGCGCCACCCGGCTGCGGGTAACGGTGAAACAGAGCCGGCTGTTGGACGAAAGCGGGCTGCAGACCAGCGGCGCGCGGGCGGTAATCGTGCGCGGCAACGGCGTTCAGGTGATTTACGGCCCGCACGTCACCATCATTAAAAACGAGGTTGAGGAGTTGTTGGATTTATGACGCTTTCCATTTTGCAGCACATTGAGGGCCGGCTGGTGGTCTCCTGCCAGGCATTGGACGATGAACCGCTGCACAGCGATTTTATTATGTCGCGCATGGCGGTGGCCGCCGAGCAAGGCGGGGCGGCGGCGATCCGCGCCAACGGCGTCGATGACGTTAAAGCCATCCTGGGCGCGGTGGCGCTGCCGGTGATCGGCATCATCAAACGCGACTATGCGGACAGTGAGGTTTACATCACCCCGACCCTGCGGGAGATTGATGAGTTGATGACGGTGGCGCCGCAGATGATCGCGCTGGACGCCACCGGGCATCGGCGGCCGGGCGCGCTGCCGTTGGCGCAGCTGGTTGCTGCGGTGCGCGCCAGATACCCCGGCCTGCTGCTGATGGCCGATATCGCCACCTGCCAAGAGGCGGTCGATGCCGCGCGGCTCGGCTTCGACTGCGTGGGCACCACGCTGCACGGCTATACCGCCGAAACGCGGGGCGAGCGGCTGGCGCGGGACGATTTTCACTTTTTGCGTCAGGTGCTGGCGGCGGTCAGCCTGCCGGTGATCGCCGAGGGGAATGTAGAGACGCCGGAAATGGCGGCGCGCTGCCTGGCGCTGGGGGCGCATGCGGTGGTGGTGGGCGGTGCCATCACCCGTCCACAGCAGATCACCCGGCGCTTTGTGGCCGCCATCGGCAACGCTTAGCCCCGCGCCGGCGGAGCCAGCGCGGGGAGCATGCTCAGGCATGCTGTTGCAGGAACGTCCGCCACAGACTGACCACCTTCTGCAGATCCTGTCGGTTGACGTCGAGATGGGTCAGGATGCGCGTCAGCGGGCCGCTGCTGATCAGCACCCCGCGCTCGCGCATCCACGGGCCCAGCCTGGCCGCCAGTTCGGCAGGTTGGCGCAGGTACAGCACGTTGGTCTGGGCGCCCGGTTCGGCGATCTCCACGCCGAGGCTTTGCAACTGCTGTTCCAGCCATTTGGCGTTGTCGTGATCGTCCCGCAGGCGGGCGACGTTGTGTTCCAGCGCATACAGACCGGCCGCCGCCAGAATGCCCGCCTGGCGCAGGCCGCCGCCGGTCATTTTGCGCCAGCGCAGCGCGCGCTGAATGAACGCCTCGCTGCCGCACAGCAGGGAGCCGACCGGCGCGCCCAGCCCTTTCGACAGGCAGATAGTGAAGGTATCGCAATACTGCACAATCTCTTTCAGCGGCACATCCAGCGCCACCGCGGCGTTGAAGATGCGTGCGCCGTCGATATGCAGCGCCAGGCCGTGCTCGCGGGTGAATCGCCAGGCCTGCTGCAGATACGCCTGCGGCAACACGCGGCCGCCGAGGGTGTTTTCCAGGCTCAGCAGCCGGGTGCGGGCGAAGTGAATGTCGTCGGGTTTGATGGCGGCGGCCAGCTTGGCCAGCGGCAGCGTACCGTCGGCATCGGCCTCGATCGGCTGCGGCTGGATGCTGCCCAATACCGCGGCGCCGCCGGCTTCGTACTTGTAGTTGTGCGCCTGCTGGCCGACCAGATATTCATCGCCGCGCTGGCAGTGGCTGAGCAGCGCCACCAGGTTGGCCTGGGTGCCGCTGGGCAGGAACAGCGCGGCTTCCTTGCCCGACAGGCGGACCGCCTCCGCCTGCAATGCGTTGACCGTCGGGTCATCGCCGTAGACGTCGTCGCCGACTTCGGCGCGGGCCATCGCCTCGCGCATGGCGGCGCTGGGGCGGGTCACGGTGTCGCTGCGTAAATCGATAAGCATACAATTCCTTTATCCCCTTTATCTTTCAAGCCGCAGCGTTGTTGGCTGCAACGTGAAATCTATTGGGGATAGTTATAAGTGATGGGAAAGAGGATACGATTATTAACGCAGCCAGTTGGTTTTCGCCAGCTCGACCACTTCGTCGCCGCGGCCGTTGATGATGGCGCGCAACATGTACAGGCTGAACCCCTTGGCCTGCTCGAACTTGATCTGCGGCGGCATCGCCAGCTCCTGTTTGGCGGTGACCACGTCCAGCAGCGCCGGGCCGGGGTGCGCCAGCATTTCCTGCAGCGCGCCGTCCAGATCCGAGGCCTTTTCCACGCGGATGCCCTTGATGCCGGCGGCGTTGGCGATCGCCGCGAAGTCCGGGTTGTGCAGATCGGTGCCGTCGGTCAGGTAGCCGCCGGCCTTCATCTCCATCGCCACAAAGCCCAGCACGCTGTTGTTGAATATCACGATCTTCACCGGCAGCTTCAGCTGAACCAGCGACAGAAAGTCCCCCATCAGCATGGTGAAACCGCCGTCGCCGCACAGGGCTATCACCTGTTTGCCCGGTTCGGTGGCCTGCGCGCCGATCGCCTGCGGCATGGCGTTGGCCATCGAGCCGTGGTTGAACGAACCGAGCAACCGGCGCTTGCCGTTCATTTTCAGGTAGCGGGCGGCCCACACCGTCGGCGTGCCGACGTCGCAGGTGAACACCGCGTCGTCGCTGGCGTAGTGGCTGAGCTGCTGCGCCAGGTACTGCGGGTGGATCGGCTGATCGTCATTGGCGGTCGCCAGCCCGTCGAGATCCTGGCGCGCGTTGCGGTAGTGCTCCAGCGCCTTGTCGAGGAACGCCCGGTCGCTTTTCGCTTCGAGCTGCGGCAGCAGGGCGGACAGGGTGGTGTGGATATCGCCCACCAGCGCCATATTCACCGGGCAGTGCGCGCCGATGCTGCCGGGATTGATGTCGATTTGAATGATGTTGGCGTTGGTCGGGTAAAAGGCGCGGTAGGGGAACTGGGTGCCGAGCAGCACCAGGGTGTCGGCGTTCATCATCGCATGGTAGCCGGAAGAGAAGCCGATCAGGCCGGTCATGCCGACGCTGTAAGGGTTATCCCATTCGATGTGCTCCTTGCCGCGCAGCGCATGCACCACCGGCGCCTGCAGCAGCTCGGCCAGCTTGACCACCTGGTCGTGCGCCCCGGTGCAGCCGCTGCCGCACATCAGGGTGATGTTCTTCGCCTTGTTCAGCGTTTCCGCCAGTTGGTTGAGTTCGCTCATCGGCGGTTGCACCAGCGGCAGCGCCGGGGTGTGCCACACCATGGCGGCGTCTTCCGGCGCCATGCGCAGCGCCACGTCGCCCGGCAGCACGATCACCGAGACGCCGCGATTGAGGATCGCCTTGCGCATGGCTATCTCCAGCACCCGCGGCAGCTGTTCCGGGTTGGAGACCAGCTCGCAGTAGTGGCTGCATTCGCGGAACAGTTCCTGCGGATGGGTTTCCTGGAAATAGCCGCTGCCGATTTCGCTGGAGGGGATATGCGCGGCGATCGCCAGCACCGGCACATGGTTGCGGTGGCAGTCGAACAGGCCGTTGATCAGGTGCAGGTTGCCGGGGCCGCAGGATCCGGCGCAAACCGCCAGCCGGCCGGTAAGCTGGGCTTCGGCGCCGGCGGCGAAGGCGGCGACTTCTTCATGGCGGGTGCCCAGCCATTCGATGGTGCCCATGCGGTGCAGGCTGTCGCTGAGGCCGTTGAGCGAATCGCCGGTGACGCCCCAGATGCGTTTCACGCCGGCCTGTTCCAGAGTTTTGGCGACCAGTGTGGCTACGGTTTGCTTCATAGTTCCCCCAAGCACGGTAAAGATCCCCTGCATCTTTCACGCCGCCTCGGCTGCGGCTTGAAATCTATTGGGCATCGTTTTGAGTATTTGCTGATGAAATCATTGATACGCATGGAACAGAGGAAGTGTAGAAGCGAGTTGAAAACTACGCTTGCCGATAAATGCCCCATCGGGCCGATGGGGCGGCCGGGCGTCAGGCCAGGGTGACGTCGCCCTGCAGTTGGCAGCTGCAGGCCAGCACGTAACCCTGGGCTATCTCTTCCGCCGTCAGCGTCATGCTGCTGGTGGTGGTGTAGTCGCCGTCGAGGATGCGGGTTTTGCATGAGCCGCACACCCCGGCGCGGCAGGCGGCGTTGACCGGCAGCGCGTTGGCTTCCATCGCCGCCAGCAGGGTGCTGCCGACCGGCACGCGAAACTCGCGCAGCGGGCGAGCGGCGCGCAGCGTTAGCCCATCGCCGGCTTGGGCCGCGGCCTCCGGCGTATGGAACTGTTCCTTATGGAAACGGTCGGCGGGTACGCCGAGTTGCCGGCACAGCCGCTGCGCCAGATCCATATAGGGCGCCGGGCCGCAGGCCATCACCCGGCGATCGGCGACGTCCGGCGCCACCTGGCGCAGCGCCCGCTCATCGAGACGGCCGCTGAGGCTGCCCGGCAGAGGATCCCGTTCGGCCATCAGCGTTAACCTCAGCTGCGGGTGCGCGGCGCACAGGGCGTGCCATTGGTCGGCGAAAATCATATCGGCCGGGGTGCGCACGTTGAAAATGACGGCGATGTCGCAGGACGGGCGGTTGGCCACCAGCCAGCGGCACATCGATATGATCGGCGTTACGCCGCAGCCGGCGGCCAGCATCAGGTAGCTATCGGCCGGATAGCGCTGGCAGCTGAAATCGCCCTGCGCGTCGGACAGCCACAGGGTGTTGCCGGGCTGCACCTCCTGCGTCAGCCAGCGCGAACCGACGCCGTTCGGCAGGCGGCGCACGCTGACGCTGAGGAAGCGGCTCTGGCCGGGAGACGACGACAGCGTATAGGCGCGCAGCGTTTCTTCGCTGTTGCGGATACCGATCAGCGCGAATTGGCCGGGCTGGTAGGGATAAAAGACGTCGCAGATCAGGTTCAGCGTCCAGACGTCGGCGGTTTCCCGCTGAATGGAGTGCACCTGCACGCGGTTGGGGCACAGCGGGCTGGGTTGGGTCATCAGACACCTCAAAAGCAAGGGGGCCGGCGCAGGCGGCCCCGTCAGGTAACGGCATCAGCCGAGCAGGGCGGACAGATCCTGCTCAACGGTGGTGATCGGGCGCAGGCCGAACTTCTCGTTGAGGACCGCCATCAGGTTTTCGGTCAGGAAGCCCGGCGCGGTCGGGCCGGTGACGATATTCTTCACCCCCAGCGACAGCAGCGTCAGCAGAATGACGATCGCCTTTTGCTCGAACCAGGACAACACCAGGCTGAGCGGTAGCTCATTGACGCTGCAGCCGAGCGTATCGGCCAGCTTGACCGCCAGCATGATGGCGGAATAGGCGTCGTTGCACTGGCCGACGTCCAGCAGGCGCGGCAGGCCCTCCAGCGTGCCGAAGTCCAGCTTGTTGAAACGGTACTTGCCGCAGGCCAGCGTCATGATCAGGCAGTCCTGCGGCACGCTGCGGGCGAAGTCGGTGAAATAGCTGCGTTCGTCGCGGCTGCCGTCGCAACCGCCGACCAGGAACACATGGCGCAGTTTTTTCTGCGCCACCAGGCCGATCACCGTGTCGGCGGCGTTCAGCAGCGTCTGGCGGCCGAAGCCGACGGTGATCAGGTGCTCGATCTCGGTGTAAGGGAAGCCGTTCATGCCCTGGGCCTGGCGGATAATCGCGCCGAAGTCGTCGCCTTCCAGGTGGTTGACGCCCGGCCAGCCGACGATGCTGCGCGTCCAGATGCGGTCGCCGTAATTGCCGACGTTGGGATCGATAATGCAGTTGGAAGTCATCACGATCGGGCCGGGGAACCTGGCGAACTCGACCTGCTGGTTCTGCCAGCCGCTGCCGTAGTTGCCCACCAGGTGCTTGAATTTCTTCAGCTGCGGATAACCGTGCGCCGGCAGCATTTCGCCGTGGGTGTAGACGTTGACGTTCTGGCCCTCGGTCTGCTCCAGCAGCATCTGCAGATCTTTCAGATCGTGGCCGGAGATCAGAATGGCCTTGCCGACCACCGGGCGCACGTTAACCGCGCTGGGCTGCGGATCGCCGTAGGCTTGGGTTTCGCCGCGATCGAGGATCGCCATCACGTTGAAGTTCATCTTGCCGATGCCCATGGCGTTGTTCAACAGGGTATCGACGTCGCGCGGCTGGGTGCCGAGCCAGGCCATAAAGGCGTGGTAGTCGGCGTAGATCTGCGGGTCGAACTGGCCCAGCACGTGGGCGTGCTCCATGTAGGCCGCCGCGCCTTTCAGACCGTACAGGCACAGCATGCGCAGGCCGTGCACGTCGTCGCCCACCTCGGCCTGGTCGCTGTTGAGGGCGAACTGCGCCGCCTGCTGCAACAGCGACGGCATATCGCTTCCCGCCAGCTGCAGCGCCGCCAGCGGATGATCGACGCGCACCCCGGCGTCCAGCAGCCGGCAACGGGCGGCCAGCGAATCGCGCAGCATCAGGGTTTCCCGCGCATAGCCGATGATGCGTTCGGAATCGAAGTTGACGTTGGTCAGGGTGGAGAAGAAGGCGCGCGGAGCAAAGCTGTCGATATCGTGATCGACGATGCCGAGCGATCGCGCCTGCAGCGCCCAGGCGGACAGCCCCTGCAACGCCGCCACCAGCAGGTCCTGCAGGTCGGAGGTTTCGGCGGTTTTGCCGCACATGCCCTGGGCATAAGAGCAGCCGTTGCCTGCCGGGGTACGGATAGTTTGTTCGCACTGCACACAGAACATAATCGCTTCCTTTTTAAAGTTGCATTTATAATGCTTGTTTAAAAGCATAGATCGGCGACCGGGGATGAAAAAGGCTTTTGTGCGACTATCGCGGGCAACGTTGATTTAGCGCAATTTTGCCGTGCGGATGGGAATTGTTACGCTTTCGGGGGCCGGCAGGCCCCCGGGCAGGGATCAGGAGAACAGGGCGATCAGCACCGGCGCCAGCAGGCTCAGCAGGAAACCGTGCACGATGGCCGGCGGCACCATTTCCAGCCCGCCGCTGCGTTGCAGCACCGGCAGGGTAAAGTCCATCGAGGTGGCGCCGCACAGGCCGAGGGCCGAGGAGCGGCTGCGGCGCACCAGCGTCGGGATCAGCATGATCGCCACCAGCTCGCGGGCCAGATCGTTGAAGAAGGCGGCGCTGCCCAGCACCGGGCCGTAGGCGTCGGTGATCAAAATGCCGGACAGCGAATACCAGCCAAAGCCCGAGGCCATCGCCAGCCCGGTCTTCAGCGGCAGGCCCATCAGCTGCGCCGCCAGCGCGCCGCCGGCCAGCGAGGCGACGGCCACCGCCAACGCCACTAGGGTGCCGCGGCGGTTCAAGACGATTTGGCGCAGCGTCATGCCGCTGTTGCGCAGCTGGATGCCGACCAGCAGCAGCAGGAAGATCAGCGCGTATTCGCTGCCCTTGCCGGCGAACTGCAGCCATTGCCATTGCGTCAGCCCGAGCAGGAAACCGCCGAGCACCACGCCGCACAGCTTGAGCGAGTCCAGCGCCATGTGCAGGCGCGAGGGCAGCCTCTCCTGTTTATGGCTGTTGCGCCACGGCATGCGGCGCTCCAGCAACGCCAGCAGCAGCAGGTTGGCGCAGAGGATGCACAGGAAAAACGCCGCGGCGTACTGGAAGATCAACAGCAGATTGCTGCTGAGATCTTCCATAAACGCCAGGCTGATGCCCATAAAGAACAGGATCACGTACACCATCCAGCTTAACAGCCGGTTGATCAGCTGCAGCAGCCGGCGGCTGTGTAAAGGGATAAGGTAACCGGCAATCAGCGGTAACAGAATAATCAGCAGTCCTGAATACATGGTGAAGCTTACGTCCTTTGTTCGGGGGCGCGGAGATCCGGCGAGGCCCACACGCTAACCAAAAGCCGCGCCGGAGTAAAGCGGCAGATTTGACCTTGGCCGCTTGACCTGCAAGGGGTTTTTTGACCATGCTCTGTGAAGGTCACCTCATTGACGACGGTGACGGCGCGCACGGGAGGCGGCTGATGTTCTTGGAGCGTATCGAGATTGTAGGTTTTCGCGGCATTAACCGGTTGTCGCTGACGTTGGACGACAACACGCTGCTGCTCGGTGAAAACGCCTGGGGCAAGTCCAGCCTGCTGGATGCGCTGACGCTGCTGCTGGCGCCGGAGCAGAAGCTGTACCGCTTCGAGGCGCAGGATTTTCACTACCCGCCGGGCGAAGAGTCGGCCAAAGAGCGCCATCTGCAGGTGGTGTTCACCTTTTGCGAAAAAGACATCGGCCATGCGCACCTGCCGCGCTATCGGCATTTGACGCCGCTGTGGGTCAAGGGCGACGATAGCCTGAGCCGCATTCACTACCGCTGCGAAGGGGAGCTGGCCGATGACGGCACGGTGTGCACCTGGCGCGGCTTTCTCGACGTCGACGGCAACCCGATGCAGCTGCACCACATTGAGCAGCTGGCGCATGCCATTATCCGCATTCACCCGGTGTTGCGCCTGCGCGACGCGCGTTTCATCCGCCGCCTGCGCCCCAGCAGCCTGACCGACGAAAACCCGGCGGACCACCAGGCGCTGGCGCAGCAGCTGGATCAACTGATGCGCGAACTGGTGCGCAACCCGCAAAAGCTGACCAACGGCGAGCTGCGGCAAGGGCTGGCCGCCATGCAGCAACTGCTGGAGCATTACTTTGCCGAGCAGGGGTCGCAGGTGGCGCGGCCGCGGCGGCGCGGCCAGGAACCCGAGCAGGATGCGTGGCGCGCGCTGGACGGCATCAACCGTATGGTGGCCGAGCCGAACAGCCGCAGCATGCGTTTGGTGCTGCTGGGGATGTTTTCCACCCTGTTGCAGGCCAAGGGCAACGTCAAACTGGATCCCCACGCCCGGCCGCTGCTGCTGGTGGAAGACCCGGAAACCCGTTTGCACCCGATCATGCTGTCGGTGGCCTGGGGGCTGCTCAACCAGCTGCCGCTGCAGCGCATCACCACCACCAATTCCAGCGAGCTGGTGTCGCTGGTGCCGGTGGAGCACGTCTGCCGCCTGGTGCGCGAGTCGGGGCGAGTGGCGACCTACCGTCTCGGGCCTCGCGGGCTGGGCGCCGAAGATGGGCGGCGCATCGCGTTTCATATCCGCTTCAACCGGCCATCGTCGCTGTTCGCCCGCTGTTGGCTGCTGGTGGAGGGCGAGACCGAAGTCTGGCTGTTGAACGAGCTGGCGCGCCAGTGCGGCTACCATTTCGAAGCGGAAGGGGTGCGGGTGATCGAGTTCGCCCAGTGCGGCCTGAAGCCGTTGCTGAGATTCGCCCGGCGCATGGGCATTGAGTGGCATGCGCTGGTGGACGGCGACGAGGCGGGTAAAAAATACGCCAATACCGTGCGCAGCCTGCTGGACAATCACGAAGACAACGAACGCGATCGGCTGACGGCGTTGCCGGCGCCGGACATGGAGCATTTTATGTTCCGCGAAGGCTTCAGCGCCGTCTACCATCGGGTGGCGTCGGTGCCGATCAACGCGCAGATGCCGATGCGCAAGGTGATCCTGAAGGCGGTGCATCACTCGTCGAAGCCCGATCTGGCGATCGAGGTGGCGATGCAGGCCGGCGAATGGGGCACGGATGCGGTGCCGCCGCTGCTGAAGAAAATGTTCTCGCGGGTGATCTGGCTGGCGCGCGGCCGGGCGGACTAAGCGCCCGCGCGGCGTTACCGGGCGCCGAAGTGCGCCGCCAGCCCGTGCTCCAGCTCATCGAGCAGTTGATAACGGCGGCGGTATTCGGCGCGTTTCTTGCTGACGACCTCATCAATCGGCTTGCGGGCGATGCGCTCCGGCAGCAGAAAATAGCCGCTGTCGAGCGGTTTGCCGCCCATTGAAATCCAAAACTGATCGTAATCGGCGTGCAGCTGATCTTTCTTCTTGCTCTGATAACGCCAGTTCTGATAAATGTGCGTGGCGTTGCCAACCGCCACGATCTGGCGGATGCCCAGGTGGCGCGCCAGCGTGCCGATGCCTTCCAGCACCAGCCGTTTCGGAAACAGCCCGTGGCATTCCTTGGTGGTTTGCTGGATCTCGGCGTGCGGCACCTGGTGATTGGCGCCCTGCAGCCCGCCGATGAACAGCGTCGGCTGCTGCCGATAGTGCATCAGCGCAAAGGTGATCTCCGCCAGCATCACGCCATTGGCGTTGCGCAGCAGCAGGGTCGCTTCCCCTTCCTTATTCAGCGTGTCGATCGCCGCCAGTTCCAGCGTGACCGGCGCGCCGCTTTTGCCCTGCGCGCTGGCCAGCACGAACGGCTGCCGGCCGAGATGGCCGAGGCGCATCTTCAGCGGCATGCGCTGGACCAGCAGATCGTAATGATCGCGCAGCGCGAACAGGCACTCGATTTTGTTCATGTTCGCCGCCAGATACGGGCGATGCAGCTTGCACGGCAGGTTAGGCTGCGCGCGCAGGATCTCGTCCAGCAGCGGATTGGCGGCCAGGGTGCTGAGCAGGCCGCGGGTGGTGCGCCAGTTCAGCAGCGAACGGCTGAGAAACTTCAGGCGAAACGAGGTTTTTTTCCAGGCGTTGCTCGGCGCCTTATCGCCATTAATCAGCGCCGTCATCAGTTGCCAGCCGTTGAGCGGCCGGGCGGATACGAGTGGATAGCTGAGCTGTGACATGATGAAATCCTTGGCTGTGTTGAATGGCGTTATTTCATCAAGGGTTCGCTAAACGAGAGTTCAATGCCGAACTGTAACCCCGAGGCCCTCCACACTGTGTTGAGCTAAGGTTTAGTTATTTCGCCGGTCGCGTGATAATTTACCTCGCCGCCGCGTTGGGCGGCCCCCATTAACAAGCACAACAGGCAGGAATCCATTTTGACGTGGTTTAAAGGACATAGACGACGCTGGACCTTCATTCTGGTGGCCGTCGCGGTTATCGCCGCGGCGGCAGTCTGGCATTTTCGCCATCCGGCGCCGACCGACTTTAAAACGGTGAAGGTGGCTAAGCGCGACCTTCAGCAAAACGTGTTGGCGACCGGCCAGCTGGACGCGGTGCGCAAGGTTGACGTCGGCGCCCAGGTCAGCGGGCAGTTGGAAAGCCTGGATGTCGAGATCGGCGACAAGGTCAAGAAAGGCCAGCTGCTGGGGGTGATCGACCCGCAGCAGGCGAAGAACAGCATCCGCGAAGGGGAGGCGACGCTGCGCGAGCTGCACGCTCAGCTGCTGCAGGCGCAGGCGGAGCAACGGCTGGCGGCGGTGACGCTGCAGCGCAACCAGGCGCTGGCCAAGCTGCAGGCGGTCTCACGCCAGGATCTGGATCAGGCGGCGACGCAGCTGGCGGTCAAAAAGGCGCAGGTGGGCACCATCAATGCGCAGATCGCCAGAAATCAGGCCAGCCTGGATACCGCCAAGATCAACCTGGCCTATACCCGCATCGAGGCGCCGATGGATGGCGACGTGGTGCAGATCACCACCCTGCAGGGCCAGACGGTGATCGCCGCGCAGCAGGCGCCGAACATTCTGACGCTGGCGGACCTCAGCACCATGCTGGTGAAGGCGCAGGTATCGGAGGCCGACGTCATCAACCTCAAACCGGGCCAGAAAGCCTGGTTTACCGTGCTGGGCGATCCCACCCGGCGCTTCGACGGCGTGCTGAAAGACATTCAGCCGACGCCGGAAAAGGTCAACAACGCCATCTTCTACTACGCGCGCTTCGAAGTGCCTAACCCGGAAGGGCTGCTGCGCCTGCAGATGACTGCGCAGGTGCACATTCAGCTGGCGGGCGTTCAGCAGGCGCAGGTGATCCCGCTGGCGGCGCTGGGCGATCAGATCGCCGACAACCGCTACCATGTTGCGGTGCTGAAGCAGGGCAAAGAAGAGCAACGCGAAGTGACCATCGGCATGCGCAACAATATCGACGTGCAGATCCTCAGCGGCCTGCGGCTGGGGGATGAAGTGATCGTCAGCCGCGGCGGCGCGGAGGCGGGCTGATGGCGGCGCTGTTGCAACTGAGCGGCATTCGCCGCAGCTATCGGTCGGGCGATCAGACGGTGGACGTGCTGAAGGGCGTCAGTCTGAGCATCGAGGCCGGCGAGATGGTGGCCATCATGGGCGCCTCCGGCTCCGGCAAATCGACGCTGATGAACATTCTCGGCTGCCTGGATAAACCGAGCGCCGGCGTGTATCGGGTGGCCGGGCAGGACGTGGCGACGCTGAACGGCGATGCGCTGGCCCAGCTGCGCCGCGAGCATTTCGGTTTTATCTTCCAGCGTTACCATCTGCTGCCGCATCTGAGCGCCGCGCATAACGTCGAGGTGCCGGCGGTCTACGCCGGGCTGGGCAAGGCGGCGCGGCGCGAGCGGGCGGTGGCGCTGCTGCAGCGGTTGGGGTTGGGCGAACGCGTCGGCTATCGGCCGAGCCAGCTTTCAGGCGGGCAGCAGCAGCGCGTCAGCATCGCGCGGGCGCTGATGAACGGCGGCCAGGTGATCCTGGCGGACGAACCGACCGGCGCGCTCGACAGCCACTCCGGCGAAGAGGTGATGGCCATCCTCAAGCAGCTGCGCGCGCAGGGGCATACGGTGATTATCGTCACCCACGATCCGGCGGTGGCGCAGCAGGCGGAGCGGATCATCGAGATCCGCGACGGCGAGATCATCGCCGACTCGCGCGCGGCGCGGCAGGACAATCCGCAGGGCAAACCGCTGGAGCTGGCGACGGCCGCCCCGTCCTGGCAGCAGATGACGGGCCGCTTCCGCGAGGCGCTGGTGATGGCCTGGCGGGCGATGGCCGCCAACAAGATGCGCACCGCGCTGACCATGTTGGGCATTATCATCGGCATCGCCTCGGTGGTGTCGATCCTGGTGATCGGCGACGCCGCCAAGCAAATGGTGCTGGCGGATATCAAGTCGATCGGCACCAACACCGTCGACATTTACCCCGGCAAGGACTTCGGCGACGACGATCCGACTTTTCGCCAGTCGCTGAAATACGAGGATCTCGATGCGCTGCGCGAACAGCCTTACGTCGGCGCGCTGTCGCCGTCGATCGGCAGCAGCATGCGGCTGCGGCTGGGCAACGTCGACGTGGCGGCCAACGTCAGCGGCGTCAGCGAACAGTTCTTCCGCGTCTATGGCATGACCTTCACGCAGGGCACCGGCATCGACCCGCTGCAGGTGCAGTCGCAGGCGCAGACGGTGGTGATCGACGCCAATACCCAGCGCCGGCTGTTCCCGCATCAGAAAAACGTGGTGGGCGAGGTGATCCTGGTGGGCAACATGCCGGCGACGGTGGTGGGCGTGGCCAAAGAGAAGCAGTCGATGTTCGGCAGCAGCAAGACGCTCAGCGTGTGGGTGCCGTACAGCACCATGGCGAACCGGCTGATGGGCAACGCCTATTTCGACTCGATCACCGTGCGCATCCGCGACGGCTACAGCAGCCGGGAGGCGGAGCAGCAGCTGACGCGCCTGCTGACGCTGCGCCACGGCAAGAAGGATTTCTTCACCTATAACATGGACAGCCTGGTGCAGACCGCGGAGAAAACCACCCGCACGCTGCAGCTGTTCCTGACGCTGGTGGCGGTGATCTCGCTGGTGGTCGGCGGCATCGGGGTGATGAACATCATGCTGGTGTCGGTCACCGAGCGCACGCGCGAGATAGGCATCCGCATGGCGGTGGGCGCCCGTTCCGGCGACGTGCTGCAGCAGTTCCTGATCGAGGCGATACTGGTGTGCCTGGTCGGCGGCGCGCTGGGGATTGCGCTGTCGTTCGCCATCGGCCTGCTGGTGCAGCTGGTGTTGCCGGGCTGGCAGATCAGCTTCCCGCCGGCGGCGCTGCTGAGCGCGTTTATCTGCTCAACCGGCATCGGCGTGGTGTTCGGCTACCTGCCGGCGCGCAACGCCGCGCGGCTGAACCCGATAGACGCCCTGGCGCGCGAGTAAAGCTACCGAAAATAAAAAATGCCAGTCACACTGCGGCTGGCATTTTTAGCGGCGTATTATTGCAGAGCGGCTCTGCGGGAAGCGTTTAGGCCAGTGCCTCGCTTTCCAGCGGCACAATAAGACTCGCATGGTTCCCTTTCGGCCCTTGGTGCACGTCAAAGCTGACCTGCTGGCCGGCCTTCAGCGTCCTGTAACCATCCATCTTGATGGTCGAGTAATGAGCGAAAATATCTTCGCCGCCGCCTTCAGGGCAGATAAACCCGAAGCCCTTGGCGTTGTTGAACCATTTAACAGTACCCGTCTCCATGCTTTTACATCCCTCGCAACGCTATTTTAAGTGAGATGAATAACTGATTTCGCACCCGCCAGAGGCGGGCAGCAGGTGGGCAGAGGGCGGTTAAAAGACCACCAGCTCACGAATTTACACTCTAGAGCAAATGATCATCACGTCAAGGGATCGGCTTTTGTCGGCGGGGAGCAGTTCGCCAAAGTTTGAAGCAGGTAACGCTATTGACATTGTTTGGTAACAATTCGTTCGCGTTTTTTGCGCACGTTACAGTGCGGCGGGATGACGCCGAAGATGATAAAATAGTAACTATCCCCCACTTTGAATAACCGAAACCTGCCCCCATATAACAGGGCAGAGCAGAGAAGATGAGCAGCAATGGGCAATAACAACGACTGGTTGAATTTCGAACATTTAGCCGAAGAAAAACAAATCGATGCGGTAAAACCGCCGTCTATGTATAAAGTTATACTTAACAACGACGATTACACGCCGATGGAATTTGTGATTGACGTTCTGCAAAAGTTCTTTTCTTATGATATTGAACGCGCAACGCAACTGATGCTCCGGGTCCACTATGAAGGCAAGGCGATATGCGGTGTTTTTACCGCCGAGGTGGCGGAAACCAAAGTCGTCCATGTGAACCGCTATGCAAGGGAGAACGAGCATCCGTTGCTTTGTACGCTGGAAAAAGCCTGATTAAGGCAATCTATTGGGGAGGTGCTTATGCTCAATCAAGAACTGGAACTCAGTCTCAACATGGCTTTCGCCAGGGCGCGTGAGCACAGACACGAGTTTATGACCGTGGAGCACCTGTTGCTGGCACTGCTCAGCAACCCTGCCGCGCGGGAAGCGCTTGAGGCATGTACGGTGGATCTGGCCGCATTGCGCCAGGAGCTGGAGGCCTTCATCGAACAAACCACGCCGACGCTGCCCGCCAGCGAAGAAGAGCGCGACACCCAACCGACGCTCAGCTTCCAGCGCGTGCTGCAGCGCGCGGTATTCCACGTGCAATCTTCCGGCCGCAGCGAGGTTTCCGGCGCCAACGTGCTGGTGGCGATTTTCAGCGAGCAGGAGTCGCAGGCGGCTTACCTGCTGCGCAAACACGACGTCAGCCGTCTCGACGTGGTGAACTTCATTTCACATGGCACACGTAAAGACGAGCCGGGCCAAGCGCCGAATGCGGAAAACCCGGTGAACGAAGAGCAGTCCGGAGGGGAAGACCGTATGGAAAACTTCACCACCAACCTCAATCAGTTGGCCCGCGTGGGCGGCATCGATCCGCTGATTGGCCGCGATCCTGAACTGGAGCGCGCCATTCAGGTGCTGTGCCGCCGCCGCAAAAACAACCCGCTGCTGGTGGGCGAGTCCGGCGTGGGCAAGACCGCGATCGCCGAAGGCCTGGCCTGGCGCATCGTGCAGGGCGACGTGCCGGAAGTGATGGCGGACTGCACGCTGTATTCGCTGGATATCGGCTCGCTGCTGGCCGGCACCAAATACCGCGGCGACTTCGAAAAACGCTTCAAGGCGCTGCTGAAACAGCTGGAGCAGGATCAGAACAGCATCCTGTTTATCGATGAAATTCACACCATCATCGGCGCCGGTGCGGCTTCCGGTGGGCAGGTGGATGCCGCCAACCTGATCAAACCGCTGCTGTCCAGCGGCAAGATCCGGGTGATCGGTTCGACCACCTATCAGGAGTTCAGCAACATTTTCGAGAAAGACCGCGCGCTGGCGCGTCGCTTCCAGAAAATCGACATTACCGAACCGACGCCGGAAGAGACCGTTCAGATAATCAACGGCCTGAAGACCAAATACGAAGCGCATCACGACGTGCGCTACACCGCCAAGGCGATCCGCGCCGCGGTGGAGCTGTCGGTGAAGTACATCAACGACCGCCATCTGCCGGACAAGGCGATCGACGTGATCGACGAGGCGGGCGCCCGCAGCCGGTTGATGCCGGTCAGCAAGCGCAAGAAAACCGTCAACGTGGCGGACATTGAATCGGTGGTGGCGCGCATTGCGCGTATCCCGGAAAAAACCGTATCCGCCAGCGATCGCGACGTGCTGAGAAGCCTGGGCGACCGGCTGAAAATGCTGGTGTTCGGGCAGGATCAGGCGATCGAAGCCCTGACCGAGGCGATCAAGATGAGCCGCGCCGGCCTGGGCCACGATCGCAAGCCGGTGGGATCGTTCCTGTTCGCCGGGCCGACCGGGGTCGGGAAAACCGAGGTCACCGTACAGCTGGCCAAGGCGATGGACATCGAGCTGCTGCGTTTCGACATGTCCGAATATATGGAACGCCATACCGTCAGCCGCCTGATCGGCGCGCCTCCGGGCTATGTCGGTTACGATCAGGGCGGCCTGCTCACCGACGCGGTGATCAAGCATCCGCACTCGGTGGTGCTGCTGGATGAGATCGAGAAGGCGCACCCGGACGTGTTCAACCTGCTGCTGCAGGTGATGGACAACGGTACCCTGACCGATAACAACGGCCGCAAGGCGGACTTCCGCAACGTGATCCTGGTGATGACCACCAACGCCGGGGTGCGCGAAACCGAACGCAAATCGATCGGTTTGGTGCAGCAGGACAACAGCACCGACGCGATGGAAGAGATCAAGAAGGTGTTTACGCCGGAGTTCCGCAACCGTCTGGACAACATCATCTGGTTCAACCATCTGTCTACCGAGGTGATCCAGCAGGTGGTCGACAAGTTCATCGTCGAACTGCAGGCGCAGCTGGATGCGAAGGGCGTCTCGCTGGAAGTCAGCGACGAAGCGCGCGACTGGCTGTCGGTGAAAGGCTACGACCGTGCGATGGGCGCTCGCCCGATGGCGCGCGTGATGCAGGAAAACCTGAAGAAACCGTTGGCCAACGAACTGCTGTTCGGCTCGCTGGTGGACGGCGGCTCGGTGAAGGTCGAGCTGGATAAAGACAAGAAACAGCTGACCTACCACTTCCTCAGCGCGCAGAAGCGCAAAGCGGACGAGGGCGCGGTGCACTAAGGCCGCGGTCGGATAAAGAAAAAGCGATGCATCGGCATCGCTTTTTTTATGGGTGAAATTCACCGCAAACAGAAATGAGTGAGCCCTCTCAGTTTACCTGCGCACCTGCAACTCGGTGTTGAACGTTGCGACGGGGGTAAACGGAAAGGGCTCCGGAGGGATATTACATCCTCGATGCCGCCAGCGTCTGGCGACCGGTGAGCCGATTAACGGCTACGGAAGACAATGCGGCCTTTGCTCAGGTCGTACGGGGTCAGCTCAACAGTGACTTTGTCGCCCGTCAGGATGCGGATATAGTTTTTACGCATTTTACCGGAGATATGTGCGGTAACCACGTGCCCGTTTTCCAATTCAACGCGGAACATGGTGTTCGGCAGCGTATCAAGAACGGTGCCCTGCATTTCAATATTGTCTTCTTTGGCCATCGAATCCTCTAGGTCTAACTACCTTAGTTTTTAACCGGCAAGATAATGCCGAAAAACCCACATTATGTAAAGAAGTGTCGGTGAACATTGCACCGTTTCCGCAAATTAGTTTGTTGGGGAGGGTGGTTCAACCTGCTGTGGGAGTATAACTTGTGGCGCCCAGCATTCCGGCGCTAACGGCCTGCGCTGAAGGTTGCTGAGCTGCTGCAAAAATTGGCGGCGGGGGATTTCTCTCGCTCCAAGCCGGGCAGTGTGAGCGTTAAGCACCTGACAGTCAATCAATTCTCCGCCATAAGCGGCAAAATGGCGGCAAAAGGCCATCAGCGCGCACTTGGAGGCGTTGGTGACGCGGCTGAACATCGATTCACCGCAGAACAGCGCGCCCTGCGCCACGCCGTACATGCCGCCGACCAACCGCCCGCCCTGCCAGACCTCCACCGAATGGGCGCTGCCGAGGCGATGCAGCTGCAAATAGGCGCGCTGTACCTCCGGGCCTATCCAGGTGCCTTCTTGCGGCCGGTCGGCGCAGGCGGCGATGACCGCGGCGAAGTCATGGTTGAGGGTGATGCGGAACGGCTCGTCGCGCAGAAAGCGTTTCAGGCTGCGACTGAGGTGGTATTCGGCCGGAAACAGCACCGCCCGCGGATCGGGTGACCACCACAGAATGGCTTCGCCGGGCGAATACCAGGGGAAGATGCCGCGTTCATAGGCCGCCAGCAAACGCGGCGCCGTCAGGTCGCCGCCAATCGCCAGCAGCCCGTTAGGATCGCGCAGGGCGCTCTCAGGCGAGGGGAAGGCCAGCGACTGCGGTGACAGCTTAACAATGCGCATATAAGGTCTCAGCGTCCTCTACAGGCCATTTACGGCGCTATGCCGCCGATGCGGCGATGGAAACGGGCGTACCGCCCCTGCCGGCGCATCAGGGTGGCGTGGTCGCCCTGCTCGACAATCTGGCCGTCGTCCATCACGCAGATGCGATCCAGATGCTCCAGCCCGTACAGACGGTGCGTCACCATAATCAGCGTCTTGCCCTGGCCGTGGCGGCGCAGCAGCGCCAGGATCTGCCGCTCGGTTTCGGCGTCCAGCCCTTCGGTCGGCTCATCCAGCAGCAGCAGCGGCGCCGGGTGCAGCAGCGCGCGGGCGATGCCCAGGCGGCGCTGTTCGCCGCCGGAAAGCTGCCGGCCGCCGTCGCCCAGCCAGGCGTTCAATCCTTCGTTCTCCAGCAGCCTGGCCAGCCCGACCTGCTGCAGCACCTCGCTCAGCCGCGCGTCGCCGGCGTCAGGCGCGGCGAGGCGCAGGTTTTCCCGCAGCGTATTGCTGAAGACATGCACCCGTTGGCTCACCACCGTGGTCATCTGGCGCAGCGTGGCTTCATCATAGGCCTGCAGCGGCTGGCCGTTGAGCAGTATTTTGCCGTGGTCGGCGTTCCAGGCGCGGGTCAGCAGCTGCAGCAGGGTGGATTTGCCGCAGCCGGTGCGGCCCAGCAGGGCGATATGTTCACCGGCCGCCACCTCCAGCGATATGCCGCGCAGCACCGGCAGCGGTTGGCCCGGGTAGGTGAAGGCCAGCTGCTGCAGGCTCAGCGCCGCGCGTTCGGCGGCGGCCGGGCCGGCGGCGGGGAAGCTGACCTCCGGCTGCCGATCGATGATTTGCTTGACCCGCGTCGCGGAGGCGATGACCTGGCCGAGGTGCTGGAAGGCGCCGGCAACCGGCATCATCGCTTCAAAAGCCGCCAGCGCCGCGAAGACGAACAGCGCAATCAGCGCGCCGGGCCGGCTGTCGCCGCCGATGCCGGCGGCGGTCAGCCACAGCAACAGGGTGACCGTCAGGCCGCTGGCGAGGATCATCAGCGCCTGCGCCATGCCGCCCAGCGAGGCCTGTTGCCATTGGCGGCGCTGCCACCGCCGCTCGACGGCATTGAGGCCGGCGCGGAATTCTTCGACCGCGC
Source organism: Serratia ficaria (assembly GCF_900187015.1). Lineage (NCBI taxonomy): Bacteria > Pseudomonadati > Pseudomonadota > Gammaproteobacteria > Enterobacterales > Yersiniaceae > Serratia > Serratia ficaria. The sequence continues at coordinate 1,820,995 of NZ_LT906479.1, forward strand.
CGAACACCACCAGCTCCGCCTGGCCCTGCAGCCAGGCGGTCAGATCGGTGCGGTACTGGCCGCGCAGGGCGGTCAGCTGGCCGCCGATCGGTTTGCCGGCGCGGTAGAACACCGGCGGCACCAGCAGTAACAGCGCCAACAGAATGGCGCCCAGCGTCAGGGCGAGCGCGGGATCCAGCCAGCTCAGGCCGTAGGTGACTGCCAGGATCACCACCGCCGCGCTGACCAGCGGCGAGATCACCCGCAGATACAGGTGATCCAGCGTGTCGACGTCCGCCACTAGTCGGTTGAGCAGTTCGGCCTGGCGAAAGCGGGCGATGCCGCCCGGCGTCAGCGGCAGGATCTTGCTGAAGGTGAACACCCGCAGATGGGACAGCACGCGGAAGGTGGCGTCGTGGCTGACCACGCGTTCGGCGTAGCGCCCGGCGGTGCGGAAAATCGCCGCGCCGCGCACGCCGGCGGCCGGCAGCATGTAGTTGAAGGTAAACAGGCCCGCCAGCCCGGCCAGCGCCGAGGCGGCCAGGAACCAACCGGACAGCGCCAGCAGGCCGATGCTGGCCAGCAGGGTGACGATCGCCAGAATGATGCCCAGGCAGATCAACAGGCTGTGGCGGCGATACAACGCCAGGAACGGCAGCAAAACGCGCATGATCAGAGCTCCCCGCGGCGGTGGGCGATCAGGTTGGCGAACAGGCCCGGCTGGCCGCTGAGCGAGGCGTAATCGCCCTGCTGCACGATGCGCCCGCCGTCCATCACCCAAATCTGGTCGTAGTCTTCGGTATCTTCCAGCTGATGCGTCACCAGCAGGGTGGTTTGCCGGTGCGAGGCGGCGTTCAGCGCCTGCATCACCCGCCGTTCGCTGTGGGCGTCCAGGCTGGCGGCCGGCTCATCGAGCAACAGCAGCCGGCGCGGGCCGATCAGCGCGCGCGCCACCGCCACGCGCTGCGCCTGGCCGACCGACAGGCGCGCGGCGTTGTCGCCGATCTCGGTCTCCAGCCCCTGCGGCAGGAGCGGCAGCAGTTCGCTGACGTAAGACTGTTCCACCGCCTGTTGCAGCTGCGCTTCGCTGGCCTGCGGGTGGCCCAGCAGAATATTGGCGCGCAGCGTTTGCGCCGGCAGGTGCGGATTTTGCCCGACCCAGCTCAGCTGGCGGCGCCAGTCTTCGGCGGCCAGCTCGCGCAGTTCGATGCCGTTTATCTGCAGCGAGCCGCGATAGGGCAGGAAGCCGAGCAACAGGTTCAGCAACGAGCTTTTACCGGCGCCGCTCAACCCGACCAGCGCGATGCGTTGGCCGGGTTGCAGCCTAAAGCTCAGCGGGCCGGCCAGCAGCGCGCCGTTGGGCGACAGGATCTCCAGATCGCGCGCCTGCAGCGCCAGCGGCGCATCGGCGGGCAGCGTCTGCGCGCCGTGGCCCATTTGTTCGCCTTCGGCGTCGAGGAAGGTTTCCAGCGCTTCCGCCGCGCCGACCGCCTGCGCCTTGGCATGGTAGAAGGCGCCGAGATCGCGCAGCGGCTGGAAGAATTCCGGCGCCAGGATCAGCACCAGGAAGCCGGAAAACAGCGTGACGCCGAGGCCGTAGCTGCCGAAGTTGAGTTCACCCAAATAGGAGAAACCAAAGTAGACCGCCACCACGGCGATGGAAATCGAGGCGAAAAATTCCAGCACCGCCGAAGACAGGAAGGCCAGGCGCAGCACTTCCATGGTGCGGCTGCGGAAGTCTTCGGAGGAGTCGGCGATCTGCGCGGTTTCCGCTTCCGCGCGATGGAACAGCCGCAGCGTGTCCAGCCCGCGCAGGCGGTCGAGGAAGTTGCCGCTCAGCCGCGCCAGCGCCACGAAGTTGCGGCGGTTGGCGTCGGCGGCGCCCATGCCGACCAGCGCCATAAACAGCGGGATCAGCGGGGCGGTGGCCAGCAGAATAATGCCGGCGGCCCAGTTGATCGGGAAGATAGTGATCAGGATCAGCAGCGGAATAAACACCGCCAGGTACATTTGCGGCAGGTAGCGGGAGTAATAATCCTGCATGTCTTCAATCTGCTCGACGATGACGCTGGCCCAGCTGCCCGCCGGTTTGCCCTGGATCCAGGCCGGGCCGAGCTGCTGCAGCTTGTCCAGCACCCGTTGGCGCATGCGTTGGCGGATCACCTGGCCGCAGAGGAAACCGACGCGCTCCCGCAGCCAGCTCAGCACGGCGCGCAGCGCGAAGGTGGCGGCCAGCCCGACGAAGCTCGGGATCAGCTGTTCACGCGGGGTATGTTCGATAATCAGTGCGTGCAGCAGGGCGGCCAGCAGCCAGGCCTGCGCGACGATCAACATGCCGCTTATCAGCCCCAACAGCATGGAAAGGCGCAGCCAACGCTGCGCCAACGAGCTCTGGGTTTTGAGCCAACGGGTTAACTGTTGCTGTCTGGTTTTTTTCATCAGATTTACGTCTGCGTCGCCGGCGCCTGTTTGTTACAGGCAAGGTTAACGTACTGTTAAAAAAAGTGTTTGCCTCAATCTGAGGCGAACAAGCGAAGGCTAATGTTACCTCGTCACCCGGCAGACTGAAAATAATAAAGCGGCCAAATCTTGCTATAACAGACATTCAACGAGGTTATTTTACCGCCGGACTGTCCGCCCTGGCCGCCAGTGAAGAAGATTCTGCGTCGGGCGTTCGTCCGCCGAGCGTGGGGGATAAAAAAAGCGGCTGTGGCAGCCGCTTTTCGTCGTGAGGGGACAAGACCGGGTTAGCAGACTTCCGCGTCGGCGATGCCGTCCAGATAGCGTTCCGCGTCCAGCGCCGCCATGCAGCCGGTGCCGGCCGAGGTGATCGCCTGGCGGTAGATGTGGTCCATCACGTCGCCGGCGGCAAATACGCCGGGGATGGTGGTCTGGGTGGCGTTGCCGTGAATGCCGGACTGCACCTTGATGTAGCCGTTTTCCAGCTCCAGCTGGCCGCCGAAGATGCCGGTGTTCGGGCTGTGGCCGATGGCGATGAACACGCCGGCCAGTTCCAGTTCGCGGGTCTCGTTCTCGGCCTTGGTGCTGCGGATGCGCACGCCGGTGACGCCCATTTCATCGCCCAGCACTTCGTCCAGGGTATGGTCGGTGTGCAGCACTATGTTGCCGCTTTTCACTTTTTCCATCAGCCGGTTGATCAGGATCTTCTCTGAGCGGAAGCTGTCGCGGCGGTGGATCAGGTGAACTTCGGAGGCGATGTTGGACAGGTACAGCGCTTCTTCCACCGCGGTGTTGCCGCCGCCGACCACGGCGACTTTCTGGTTGCGGTAGAAGAAACCGTCGCAGGTCGCGCAGGCGGAAACGCCTTTGCCCTTGAAGGCCTCTTCGGAAGGCAGGCCCAGATAACGGGCGGAGGCGCCGGTGGCGATGATCAGCGCGTCGCAGGTGTATTCAGCGCTGTCGCCGAACAGGCGGAACGGGCGCTGCTGCAGATCGACGCTGTTGACGTGATCGAAAACGATCTCGGTATCGAACTTTTCCGCGTGCTGACGCATGCGTTCCATCAGCGCCGGGCCGGTCAGGTCTTCGGCGTCGCCCGGCCAGTTTTCCACTTCGGTGGTGGTGGTCAATTGACCGCCTTGTTCCATACCGGTAATCAGCACCGGGCTCAGGTTGGCGCGCGCCGCGTAAACGGCGGCGGTGTAGCCGGCCGGGCCGGAACCCAGGATCAATAATTTGCTATGTTTAGCCGTGCCCATGAATAACCTCTTTTCCCACAATGGCGGACAATGAAACCGATTGTAGGGAAAACGGCGCAGTAAAAAAAGCGTCAGGCGACGTTGTTAACGATTTGTATGATAGTTGGCGCCTATTAATGCGCCGCCTGCGGATAAAGTGAGCGCCGGATACAGCAATTTAACTTATGGAAGCCTGATTGCCGCCCGCAAAGCGGGGGCGGTCGAAAACCGCGCGCTTGCCGTCTTTAGCCCATGGCGACAGGGTTTTCCAGCCAGCGATTCATAACTAAAAATGGGGTGCTGACTTTTCATGACGGTACGTTCTTCTGATTTTGCTTCTTTTACTTTGACAATCCGCTGCGCATTTGCGAAAACATCATAGGAAGAAGAAATTATCCCCGCAACGCCAGCAAATCGTACGTATTCGCGCCGCGGCGGCAACGTCGCGCGGCGGGTGAGGGGAGCGGCGCGCAAGCGTTTGCAGATTTTTTCTTCACCTTAACGTCATTGCACGCGGTGCGCAGGGTTGGACAGACAGACTGCGCAACGTCGAATGATGGTAGTGAAGAAGCACATGACAGGCATCGGGTCTTCGCTTGGAACGAACCCTTACACATTGACGTTGGCTAGGGTGTGGCAAGTGCAAGGAAGAACATAAGAGAGACAATAATAATGGCAGACAACAAGAAACGCCCGGGTAAAGATCTCGACCGTATCGACCGCAATATCCTGAACGAGTTACAGAAGGATGGGCGTATTTCGAACGTTGAGCTTTCGAAGCGCGTGGGGTTATCCCCAACTCCGTGTTTGGAACGCGTGCGCCGCTTGGAGCGCCAGGGTTTCATTCATGGCTATACCGCATTGCTTAACCCGCATTATCTGGATGCATCCCTGCTGGTTTTCGTGGAAATCACGCTGAACCGCGGCGCGCCGGATGTGTTTGAGCAATTCAACTCGGCAGTTCAGAAGCTCGAAGAAATTCAGGAGTGTCATCTGGTTTCCGGTGATTTCGACTACCTGTTGAAAACCCGCGTGCCGGACATGTCGGCTTACCGCAAGCTGCTGGGCGAAACCCTGCTGCGTTTGCCGGGGGTTAACGACACCCGTACCTACGTAGTCATGGAAGAAGTAAAACAGAGTAACCGTCTGGTTATCAAAACACGGTAAGGTGCAGGTGCAAAACCTGATTAAATTGGTTACACTCCTGTTTATTCATACAGTTTCGGCGCCGGGGAAGCTTCTCGGCGCTGTTGCTATGTCAGCTAACAGGAACCTGGAGAGCCTTTCTTGAGCCAGGAATATACAGAAGATAAAGAAGTTACCCTGAGAAAACTCAGCAGTGGCCGGCGTTTGCTGGAGGCTGTGTTGATCGTGGTGGCGATTTTTGCCGTTTACCTCATGGCTGCGCTGGTCAGTTTCAATCCATCTGACCCCAGCTGGTCGCAGACCGCGTGGCATGAGCCTATTCATAACCTTGGCGGTGGCGTCGGCGCCTGGATGGCCGATACGCTGTTCTTCACCTTCGGGGTGCTCGCTTACGCGATACCGCCGATCATGCTGGTGCTGTGCTGGGCGGCCTACCGCCAGCGCGGCAGCGGCGAATATATCGACTATTTTGCGCTGTCGCTGCGCCTGATCGGCACGTTGGCGCTGGTGCTCACCTCCTGTGGCCTGGCTGCGCTGAACGTCGACGATCTCTATTACTTCGCCTCCGGCGGCGTGATCGGCAGCCTGCTGAGCAACGCCATGCTGCCGTGGTTCAACGGCATTGGCGCCACGTTGGCGCTGCTGTGCGTTTGGGCTGCGGGGTTGACGCTGTTCACCGGCTGGTCCTGGCTGGTGATCGCCGAGAAGATCGGCGGCGCGGTGCTGGGCGTGGCGACCTTTATGACCAACCGTTCGCGCCGCGAAGACCGCTATCACGACGACGAGCGCTACCTCGACGACGAACCGGGATTGGCAGAGAAGGGCGCGACGGCGGTTGCCGCTACCGCAGCGACCGCCGCTGCAGCGGATGACGACGTGCTGTTCTCCGCGCCTTCGGTAGCCGAAACCGCCAAATCGGCGGCGGAAGACGCCGAAGACCCGCTGCTCAGCGGGCTGCGCGCCAGCGATGACGACGATATTGACGCGGCTGCGGCAACGCCGGCCCCTGCGCCTGCGCCGGTTAACGAAGCTGTCACCGCGGCGCCCGTTGTCGCCCAGGCGCCGTCGGTCACCGTGGCGCCCGCGGCCCCGGCCAAGGTCAGCCAGCATCCGATGAGCGCGCCGGCGGAAAACGCCGCGCCGCCGTTGTATTCGTTCGAGATCCCTGAAGAAACGCCGGCGCCGAAGGTAACGCGCCCGGTAGACCCTTATCAGGACGACGATGAACCGCGGCTCGGCAACTGGCAGGCGCCTGCCGCGCCGCAGCCGCGCGACCATTCGCCGTTTGACTTCTCTGCCGCCCAGAGCGACCAGGTCGACGTCAGCGGTTCGTCCGGTTTCGACGCCGCCGATGCCGCGGCAACGCCGTTCGGCAACGCCAGGCCTCAGCTGGACACCGCCGCGGCGGCCGCTGCTGCCGGCGCCGCAGCCACTACCTTTATGCCGGCCTTTACCGCCACCAGCGACGGCAACCCGCAGGTGAAACAGGGTATTGGCCCTGAATTGCCGCGGCCGAATCCGGTGCGCATTCCTACCCGACGCGAGCTGGCTTCCTACGGCATCAAACTGCCTTCGCAGCGCGCCGCCGAGCAGGATCAACGTCAGGTCGAGGCAGAACCGCAGCCGCCGATCGGCGCAAATCCGCAGGATGAAGAAGCCATGCAGGAAGCGGCGCTGCGCCAGGCGTTCGCCGAGCAGCAAAATCAGCGCTACGGTGAGGATTACCAGCAGGACGATGAAGAGGCGCTGCAGGAAGCCGCGCTGCGTCAGGCGTTCGCCGAACAGCAGCAGGCGCGTTACGGCCAGCAGCCCGAGCCTGAACCCCGGGTTCAGACCCCGGCGGCCAGCTCGGTAGACACCCGCAATGCGTTCAGCTTCTCGCCGATGGACGACCTGGTGGACGACGGCCCTGGCGAGCCGCTGTTCACGCTGTCGCCGCAGCTGGAAGAGCGCATCGAGCAGCAAAGCGAACGGGAAGACGACGTGCCGTTCGGCCAGTTTGAACCCGCAGCGCCGGCCTATCAGCCGCCGCAGCCTCAAACGCCGCCGGCACAGCAAGCCTATCAACAACCGGCTCAGCCGCAGCAGCAACCGTATCAACAGCCTCAGCAGCCGGCTCAGCCGCCATCCTATCAGCAGCCTGCAGCGCAACCGGCCCCGGCCGCACCGCAGCAGCCGGCGATGGACAGCCTGATCCACCCGTTCCTGATGCGTAACGATCAGCCGCTGCAGAAGCCGACCACGCCGCTGCCGACGCTGGATCTGCTGACCGAAGCCCCGAAAGAGGTGGAGCCGGTGGATACCTTCGCGCTGGAGCAAAAGGCGCGTCTGGTGGAGGCCAGCCTGGCCGATTATCGGGTTAAAGCCGACGTGGTGGATATTCTGCCGGGGCCGGTGATCACCCGCTTCGAGCTGGATCTGGCGCCGGGCGTCAAGGCGGCGCGCATTTCCAACCTGTCGCGCGATCTGGCGCGTTCATTGTCGACCTCGGCGGTGCGCGTGGTGGAAGTGATCCCCGGCAAGCCTTACGTCGGGCTGGAATTGCCGAACGTCAAACGCCAAACGGTGTACCTGCGCGAAGTGCTGGATTGCCCGGCCTTCCGCGACAATCCGTCGCCGCTGTCGATCGTGTTGGGTAAAGACATCTCCGGCGAGCCGGTGGTGGCCGATTTGGGCAAAATGCCGCACCTGCTGGTCGCCGGTACTACCGGTTCCGGTAAGTCGGTCGGGGTCAACGCCATGATCCTGAGCATCCTGTATAAGGCCACGCCGAAAGAAGTGCGCTTTATCATGATCGACCCGAAAATGCTGGAGCTCTCGGTCTACGAGGGCATTCCGCACCTGTTGACCGACGTGGTGACCGACATGAAAGACGCCGCCAACGCGCTGCGTTGGTGCGTGGGCGAGATGGAGCGCCGCTACAAGCTGATGTCTGCATTGGGCGTGCGTAACCTGGCCGGCTACAACGAGCGCGTCGATCAGGCTGAAGCCATGGGCCGACCGATCCCGGATCCGTTCTGGAAACCGACCGACAGCATGGACATCACGCCGCCGGTGCTGGAGAAAGAGCCGTATATCGTGGTGATGGTCGACGAGTTCGCCGACCTGATCATGACGGTCGGCAAAAAGGTCGAAGAGCTGATCGCCCGTCTGGCGCAAAAAGCGCGTGCGGCGGGTATTCACCTGGTGCTGGCGACCCAGCGTCCGTCGGTGGATGTGATCACCGGCCTGATCAAGGCCAACATCCCGACCCGGATCGCCTTTACCGTATCCAGCAAGATTGACTCGCGTACCATCCTCGATCAGGGCGGCGCGGAATCGCTGCTGGGGATGGGCGACATGCTGTATCTGGCGCCGAACTCTTCGATCCCGGTGCGTGTGCATGGCGCCTTTGTGCGCGATCAGGAAGTGCACGCGGTGGTCAAGGATTGGAAAGCGCGCGAACGGCCCCAATATAAAGAGGGGATCCTCAGCGGCGGAGAAGACGGCGAGGGCGGTGCAGGCGGCGGCATGGAAGGCGATGAAGAGCTGGATCCGCTGTTTGACCAGGCGGTGGAGTTCGTGGTGGATAAACGCCGCGCCTCTATCTCCGGCGTTCAGCGTCAGTTCCGCATCGGCTATAACCGCGCCGCGCGCATCATCGAACAGATGGAAGCGCAGGGCATCGTCAGCGAGCAGGGGCACAACGGCAACCGTGAGGTGCTGGCGCCGCCGCGGCATGATTGACGTTGGTTTAACCGCTGTTATTCACTCATAAAGGGCCGCTTAGCGGCCCTTGTGCAAAGAAGCGTAAAGCCGTTTCTTCTCGGAACATTGGCCTATCTGACGGCCGTCGCCTTCGGGTAGAGTAACGGTTGTTAAGGGTTAATTTGACCCGCACGGCGCCGCCTTGCGGTTAACGCATTTCATAAGGTATCTGGAATAATGAAAAAACTGTTAGTTGCCTGTTGTCTGCTTTCGGGATTCGCGTCCACCTCGGTGCTGGCCGACGCCGCGCAGGATTTGCAAAGTCGTCTGGCGAAAGTGAACAGTTTCCACGCCAGCTTCTCTCAGACCGTCACCAGCGGCGACGGCGCTGCGGTGCAGCAGGGTGAAGGCGAGCTGTGGGTCAAGCGTCCGAACCTGTTCAACTGGCACATGACTTCCCCGGATGAGAGCGTGCTGGTTTCCGACGGCCAGACCCTGTGGTTCTACAACCCGTTCGTTGAGCAGGTGACGGCGACCTGGCTGAAGAACGCCACCGGCAATACGCCGTTCATGCTGATCACCCGCAACAACGCCAGCGACTGGAAACAGTACAACGTCAAGCAGAAGGGCGACGATTTTGAGCTGACGCCAAAATCCGCCAGCGGCAACCTGAAACAGTTCGCCATTACCGTGACCAACAGCGGCACCATCCGCAGCTTCGCCGCGGTAGAGCAGGACGGCCAACGCAGCTCGTATGCGCTGAAAAGCCAGCAGAACGTCGCTGCCGATCCCGCCAAATTCAAATTTACCCCGCCGAAGGGGGTGACGCTGGACGACCAGCGCCAGTGAGGTACCCGTGAGTAATATGTCGCTCGATTTTTCCCAGAACGAGTTCCAGCCGTTGGCCGCGCGTATGCGGCCGACCACGCTGGCGCAGTACATCGGCCAGCAGCATCTGCTGGCCGCCGGCAAGCCGTTGCCGCGCGCCATAGAGGCCGGGCAACTGCACTCGATGATTTTATGGGGGCCGCCGGGCACCGGGAAGACGACGCTGGCAGAATTGATCGGCCGTTACGGCCAGGCGGACGTGGAGCGCATTTCGGCGGTGACCTCCGGCATCAAAGAGATCCGCGAGGCTATCGAGCGCGCGCGGCAAAACCGCGACGCCGGCCGGCGCACCATCCTGTTCGTCGATGAGGTGCACCGCTTCAATAAAAGCCAGCAGGACGCCTTTCTGCCGCATATCGAAGACGGCACCATCACCTTTATCGGCGCCACCACCGAGAACCCTTCGTTTGAGCTCAACTCGGCGTTGCTGTCCCGCGCCCGGGTCTATTTGCTGAAGGCGCTGACCGCCGAAGACATCAGCCAGGTGCTGGACCAGGCGATGAACGACAGCGGCCGCGGTTTCGGCGGCCAGAACATCGAGCTGCCGGAAGAGACGCGCCGCATGTTGTCGGAACTGGTGGGCGGCGACGCGCGCCGGGCGCTGAACAGCCTGGAAATGATGGCGGACATGGCCGAAATCGACGCCAAAGGCGTGCGGGTATTGACGCCGGAGCTGCTGAAAGAGGTGTCGGGCGAGCGCAGCGCGCGCTTCGACAACAAGGGCGACCGCTATTACGATCTGATTTCCGCCCTGCATAAATCGGTGCGCGGCTCGGCGCCGGACGCCGCGCTGTACTGGTATGCCCGTATCATCACCGCCGGCGGCGATCCGCTGTACGTGGCGCGCCGCCTGTTGGCGATCGCCTCGGAAGACGTCGGCAACGCCGATCCGCGCGGCATGCAGGTGGCGATTGCCGCCTGGGACTGTTTTACCCGCGTGGGGCCGGCGGAGGGCGAGCGCGCCATCGCGCAGGCGATCGTTTATCTGGCCTGCGCGCCGAAGAGCAATGCGGTGTATACCGCTTTCAAAGCGGCGATGCGCGACGCCAGAGAGCGGGCCGATTACGACGTGCCGGAACACCTGCGCAACGCGCCGACCAAGCTGATGAAGGAAATGGGGCTGGGGGCGGAATACCGCTACGCGCACGACGAACCCAACGCCTACGCCGCCGGCGAGCAGTACTTCCCGCCTGAAATGGCCAATACGCGTTACTATCAGCCCACCTCGCGCGGGCTGGAAGGCAAAATCGGCGAAAAGTTGGCATGGCTGGCTGAGCAGGATCAAAATAGCCAGACAAAACGCTACCGCTAGCGTTGCCGTTGCGGTAAGGTTAGCGGGTATCACTCTTCCTTTTATACGGCTATAAATCAGCCGCATAAGACAACAAATATTCTTTCAATAACAACAAGCACAGGATTAGCATGCTCGATCCCAATCTGCTGCGTAATGAGCTAGACGCAGTCGCCGTCAAACTGGCTCGCCGAGGCTTTAAACTCGATCTGGATCTGCTGCGTTCGCAAGAAGAGCGCCGCAAAGTTCTGCAGGTAGAAACTGAAACGCTGCAGGCAGAACGCAACTCCCGATCGAAATCCATCGGTGCGGCCAAAGCGCGCGGGGAAGACATCGAGCCACTGCGCCGCGAAGTGAATGAGCTGGGTGACAAGCTGGACGCCGCCAAGGCCGAGCTGGACGCGCTGCAGGCGCAAATCCGCGACTACGCGCTGGCGTTGCCGAACCTGCCTGACGATTCTGTGCCGAACGGTAAAGACGACAGCGAAAACCAGGAAATCAGCCGCTGGGGCGAACCGCGCCAGTACGATTTCGCGGTGCGCGATCACGTCGATCTCGGTGAAATGGCCGGCGGCCTGGATTTCGCCGCGGCGGTCAAACTGACCGGTTCGCGTTTTGTGGTGATGAAAGGGCAGATCGCCCGCATGCACCGCGCGCTGTCTCAGTTCATGCTGGACCTGCACACCGAACAGCACGGCTACCTGGAAGCCTACGTACCTTACCTGGTCAACCACGCTACGCTGTACGGCACCGGTCAGTTGCCGAAGTTCGGTGAAGATCTGTTCCATACCAAGCCGCTGGAAGAGGAATCCGACAGCAGCAACTACGCGTTGATCCCAACGGCGGAAGTGCCGCTGACCAACCTGGTGCGCGACGAGATCCTGGAAGAAGAATCCCTGCCGCTGAAGATGACCGCGCATACGCCATGCTTCCGTGCGGAAGCCGGCTCTTATGGCCGCGACACCCGCGGTTTGATCCGCATGCACCAGTTCGACAAGGTTGAAATGGTGCAGATCGTTCGCCCGGAAGATTCCATGGCGGCGCTGGAAGAACTGACCGGCCACGCGGAAAAAGTGCTGCAGTTGCTGGCGCTGCCTTACCGCAAAGTGCTGCTGTGCACCGGCGACATGGGCTTCGGCGCTTGCAAAACCTACGATCTGGAGGTGTGGCTGCCGGCGCAGAACACCTACCGTGAAATCTCCTCCTGCTCCAACATGTGGGATTTCCAGGCGCGTCGCATGCAGGCGCGCTGCCGCAGCAAAACCGAGAAGAAGCCGCGCCTGGTGCATACGCTGAACGGTTCCGGGCTGGCGGTTGGCCGCACGCTGGTGGCGGTGCTGGAAAACTATCAACAGGCCGACGGCCGCATTCAGGTGCCTGAGGCGCTGCGTCCTTATATGGGCGGCCTGGAATACATCGGCTGAACGGACAAACGTTGAAAAAAGCGCCCGCGGGCGCTTTTTTTTTGCCTCGATACGGGCTCTGCGATGGCCGGCCAACAAATCGTGCTATCCATCGATAAGTGCCGATTGACTTTTTTATCGCCAGTGGCATGATGCGCGCACTCTCTCTTGCGCGTTCGGTTTCAATTTCACTATGTCCGCATACTCCCGCCCAGTGCTCCTGTTGCTCTGCGGCTTGTTGTTGCTTACGGTCTCCATCGCCGTATTGAATACGTTGGTCCCGCTGTGGTTAAGCCATGCTCAGCTGTCAACCTGGCAGGTGGGAATGGTAAGTTCCTCTTACTTTACCGGCAACCTGGCGGGCACGCTGATTGCGGGAAAACTGATCCAGCGCATCGGCTTTACCCGCAGCTACCATCTCTCCTGCGTGGTGTTCGCCGCGGCGACCGCCGGCATGGCGCTGTCGCTCGATTTCTGGAGCTGGCTGGGCTGGCGTTTCTTCGCCGGCGTCGGCTGCGCCTGGATCTGGGTGATCGTGGAAAGCGCGCTGTTGCGCAGCGGCAACCTCAGCAATCGCGGCCAGCTGTTGGCGGCCTACATGATGGTCTATTACCTAGGCACGGTAACCGGCCAGCTGCTGTTGAGCATGGTGTCTACCGAACTGCTGAACGTGGTGCCCTGGGTAACCAGCGTCGTGATCTGCGCCATGCTGCCGATGCTGTTCGCCCGGGTAAACAGCCAGCATGACGAACCCCAGCAGGCGGCGGTATGGCCGATGCTGAAACGCCGCAGCGCGCGGCTGGGCATCAACGGCTGCATTATCTCCGGCATCGTGCTGGGATCGTTGTACGGCCTGATGCCGCTGTATTTGTCCCATCAGGGCATGAGCGACGCCAACGTCGGTTACTGGATGGCGCTGCTGGTGAGTTCCGGCATCGTCGGCCAGTGGCCGGTCGGGCGGCTGGCGGATCGCTATGGCCGGCTGCTGGTGCTGCGCATCCAGGTGTTCGTGGTGATCCTCGCCAGCGTGGCGATGCTGGGCAACTACGCCATGGCGCCGTCGCTGTTTATCCTCGGCTGCGCCGGCTTTACGCTGTACCCGGTGGCGATGTCCTGGGCCTGCGAAAAGGCGCTGCCGCACGAGCTGGTGGCGATGAACCAGGCGCTGCTGATGAGCTACACTATCGGCAGCCTGCTCGGCCCGTCGATGACGGCGCTGCTGATGCAGAACTATTCCGATCGCGTGCTGTTCGTGATGATTGCCGCCGTGGCCATGGTGTATCTGGTGATGCTGCTGAAAAAGCAAAAGCCGGACCGCCACCACACGCCGTTCGCCGCAGCCTGACGATAAAAAAAACCGGCCAATCGCGCCGGTTTTTTATCGTGCTGAGGTCGATCAGTACATCACCTTGTGGCCGTAGCTCTCCAGGATGCCTTTGACGCGATCCATGGTCTCGGCCTTCGGCGGATGAACGCCGTCCAGCCGGTACTCTTCCCCCATCGCCACCCATTTGTGCTTGCCCAGTTCGTGATAAGGCAGCAGCTCGATTTTCTCGATGTTGGTCATATCCTTGGTGAATTCGCCCAGCATGTGCGCCGACTGGTCGTCGTCCGACCAGCCCGGCACCACCACATAGCGGATCCAGGTGCGCTGATTGCGCTTCGCCAGGTAGCGGGCGAACTCCAGCGTGCGGTGGTTGGAAACGCCGACCAGGTTTTGATGAATGTCGTCGTTCATCTGTTTCAAATCCAGCATCACCAGATCGGTGGTGTCCAGCAGCTCATCGATCACCGGATCGTAACGGCGGACAAAGCCGTTGGTGTCCAGGCAGGTGTTGATGCCTTCTTGATGGCAGGCGCGGAACCAGTCGCGCACGAACTCGGCCTGCAGAATGGCTTCGCCGCCGGAGGCGGTAACGCCGCCGCCGGAAGCGTTCATAAAGTGACGGTAAGAGACGGTGTCTTTCATCAGCTCTTCCACGGTGACTTCTTTGCCGCCGTGCGTATCCCAGGTGTCGCGGTTATGGCAATACAGGCAGCGCATCAGGCAGCCCTGGAAGAAGACGATAAAACGGATCCCGGGACCATCGACGGTGCCGCAGGATTCGAAAGAGTGGATGCGACCTTTCACTGACATTGCGGGGTTTTCTCCAATATTGACTGTCAAACGCAGTCTAAAAATAGGCGCGTAGCCGCCGGCCAGGTATCTGCGATGCAGCGGTGGGAGAAGAACCCGCCGCCGGGGTGGAACGATGCCTGTCGGCCGGCCAGTAGCCGGATAACTGTTTTGCCGGATATCCATTCAGTATAGATGTCCGGCAAAACAGACTCGCGGAGAGTCAGAGGGGAGTGCGGTTGAATAAAAGGGCCGGAAGAACCGGCCCCGACGTTGGTGCCGGGCGGGAAATCCCGCCCGGGAGGGGCAATTACATCGACTGGGTGAAAGTACGGGTAATTACGTCCTGCTGTTGCTCTTTGGTCAGCGAGTTGAAGCGCACGGCGTAACCGGATACGCGGATGGTCAGCTGAGGGTATTTCTCAGGGTTTTCCATCGCCTCCAGCAGCATTTCGCGGTTCATCACGTTGACGTTCAGGTGCTGACCGCCTTCGATGGCGGCTTCATGGTGGAAGTAACCGTCCATCAGGCCCGCCAGGTTGGCTTTGCGCACGTCGTCGTCTTTGCCCAGGGCGTTCGGCACGATGGAGAAGGTGTAGGAGATCCCGTCTTTGGCGTAGGCAAACGGCAGTTTGGCTACGGAAGTCAGGGAGGCTACTGCGCCTTTCTGGTCACGGCCGTGCATCGGGTTGGCGCCCGGACCGAATGGAGCGCCTGCGCGGCGACCATCTGGGGTATTACCGGTTTTCTTGCCGTACACCACGTTGGAAGTGATGGTCAGCACCGACTGGGTCGGCACCGCATTGCGGTAGGTGCGCAGTTTCTGAATTTTCTTCATGAAACGTTCCACCAGGTCACAGGCGATGTCATCGACGCGGGCATCGTTGTTACCGAACTGCGGATATTCGCCTTCGATTTTGAAGTCGGTCGCCAGGCCGTCTTCGTCACGGATGGTGGTGACTTTGGCGTACTTGATGGCGGACAGGGAGTCTGCCGCGACCGACAGACCGGCGATGCCGCAGGCCATGGTGCGGTAAACGTCGCGGTCGTGCAGCGCCATCAGCGCGGCTTCGTAGCTGTACTTGTCGTGCATGTAGTGAATGATGTTCAGCGCGGTCACGTACTGCTTGGCCAGCCAGTCCATAAAGTGGTCCATGCGTTCCATGACTTTGTCATAGTCCAGCACTTCGTCCATCATTGGCGCTTCTTTCGGGCCAACCTGCATTTTCAGTTTTTCATCCACGCCGCCGTTGATGGCGTACAGCATGGTTTTCGCCAGGTTGGCGCGCGCGCCGAAGAACTGCATCTGTTTGCCGACGATCATCGGGCTGACGCAACAGGCGATGGCGTAATCGTCGTTGTTGAAGTCAGGGCGCATCAGGTCGTCGTTTTCATACTGTACGGAGGAGGTGTCGATAGACACTTTCGCGGCGTATTTTTTGAAGTTCAACGGCAGTTTTTCAGACCACAGGATGGTCATGTTCGGTTCCGGCGACGGACCCATGGTGTACAGGGTGTTCAGGAAACGGAAACTGTTTTTGGTCACCAGGGTACGGCCGTCAACGCCCATGCCCGCCAGGGATTCGGTCGCCCAGATTGGGTCGCCGGAGAACAGCTCGTCGTACTCCGGGGTACGCAGGAAGCGCACCATGCGCAGCTTCATCACCAGGTGGTCAATCAGCTCTTGCGCCTGCTCTTCCGTCAGTTTGCCTTCTTTGATGTCGCGCTCGATGAACACGTCCAGGAAGGTGGAAACGCGGCCGAAGGACATGGCGGCGCCGTTCTGGGATTTCACCGCGGCCAGGTAGCCGAAGTAGGTCCACTGCACCGCTTCTTGCGCGTTGGTGGCCGGGCCGGAGATGTCGTAGCCGTATTTGGCGGCCATTTCTTTGATCTGGCCCAGAGCGCGGTGCTGTTCGGCGATTTCTTCGCGCAGCTGGATGGTCATTTCCAGGTCTTCGCCGTTTTCCAGCTTGGTCTGCAGCGATTTGAACTGGTTCAGCTTGTCGGCCATCAGGAAATCGATGCCGTACAGCGCGACGCGGCGGTAGTCGCCGATGATGCGGCCGCGGCCGTAGGCATCCGGCAGACCGGTCAGCACGCCGGATTTACGGCAGTTCAGGATGTCTTTGGTGTAAACGTCGAATACGCCCTGGTTGTGGGTTTTACGGTACTCGGTGAACACTTTCTTCAGCTGCGGATCCAGCTCGCGGCCGTAGACTTTACAGGAACCTTCCACCATCTTGATGCCGCCGAAGGGGATCAGGGCGCGTTTCAGCGGTGCGTCGGTTTGCAGGCCGACGATGGTTTCCAGCTCTTTGGCGATGTAGCCTGCGTCGTGAGAAGTGATGGTCGCGGCGACGTTGGTGTCGAAATCAACTGGCGCATGGGTGCGGTTCTCCAGTTTGATCCCTTCCATAACCTTGTCCCACAAGGTGGTGGTGGCTTCAGTCGCGCCCGCCAGGAAGGATTCATCACCCTCGTAAGGAGTGTAGTTTTTCTGGATAAAGTCACGAACGTTGACTTCATTCTGCCAGTCACCTTTGCTGAAACCTTCCCAAGCTTTGGCTAACTTTTCGTTAAGTTCGGTCATTGTACACCTACCTTCTAATGTGGATTTCTTTGTAAACCCGGCGCGCGGTAACTAACAGCTTAGTGCTGTTGCTCACCACCGCGCAGATAAATTACCCAGTAAGTCAACCCAACCAGCAGGCCGCCGCCAATGATGTTGCCAATGGTCACCGGGATCAGGTTGTCGATGATGAAGTTGCTTACGGTCAGATGAGCAAATTGCTCGGGTGTTGCCCCTACGGCTTGCCAGAATTCCGGCGTGGCGAAGTGTTTAACCACGATACCCATAGGGATCATAAACATGTTGGCGATGCTGTGTTCGAAACCGCTGGCGACAAACATGCCGACCGGCAGGATCATGGCGAACATTTTGTCCATCAGGCTGCGGCCGGAGTAGCTCATCCATACCGCCAGACAGACCATCAGGTTAGCCAGAATGCCCAGGCAGACGGCTTCGATAAAGGTGTGGTGCAGTTTGTGATCCGCCGTTTGCAGCACGTTCAGGCCCCACAGGCCGTTATCGACCATGTATTCGCCGGAGAACCAAATCAGCGCCACGAAGAACAGCGCGCCGACCAGGTTGCCGATATACACGTTCAGCCAGTTAACCCCCAGCTGGCACCAGCTGATGCGGCCGCTGGCCTTGGCGATCACGATCAGCACGGTGGAGGTGAACAGGTCTGCGCCCGAGACCACCACCAGCATTAACCCCAGAGAGAAGCAGATGCCGCCGACCAGTTTAGCCAGGCCGAAAGGCACGCCGGCGGTGCCGGTAGTCGCGGTGATGTAAAAGACAAACGCGATAGAAATGAAGACACCGGCGGTGATCGCCAAATAAAAAGTTTTCAGCGGATGCTTGGTGGCTTTATAAACACCTGCATCTTCGGCGATTTTCGCCGTTGCCGCAGGTAGTATCAGATCGAAGGGGTTGTCAGTTTTCACACTAACTCTCGCTCTTAAGGGTTAAAACAACGCAATGAGATACTAGCAAAGCAGTATAGGGTAAAATTTGATTTGGATCATAAGGCGGGGAAGTAAAGC